>NZ_JBBNAN010000120.1:0-111190 GCF_037994405.1 Phyllobacterium sp. | reverse complement strand
TGTATCGACAGATCATGACCCTCGACATCGACAATCCGACCGAATGCCTGCGGCTGTTCAAATCGAATACCGTAGTCGGCTGGCTGATTTTCCTCGGTCTGGTGTTTGGCGGTCTATGGACCGTGGTCAAGCCACTCTTCTAGACCCATCGCAATGTCAAAGAACCGGGTGTGGCTTGCCCTTGCAACGCCCGCTTTCGCGTCTGGCCATTGAGTGGTTGGGAAAACGGGCGGTCATCGAAGCGCGTCTTTGTAGATAAGCATGCGATCCGAGGACCGCCCGTCTTCCCACCATCATTCAATGGCCAGACGCGAAAGCGGGCGTGGTAAGGCTCAACGACATGGAGGTGAGGCATGCGCAAGAAGCAACGGCGATCGACGGCAAAGATGTGGCCCTTCCTGGATTTCATACCGGACCCATTGCCGACGGCTCCCTTGGAAAGATTTCCGCAAGGAGCCCACCAGACGGACGAGCAATATGCGGCCGAATGGGAGATGAACAAACGGACCCACCGGCGCTGAATTATCATGCTGGCGGTTTTCCAAGCAATGGCGACGGCCTATGGCTATCACAAGACGTGCAACAAACCCGGTTGCCGCCGCAAGCGCCGTTGCACTGGAATACGTTTGCCAGGTGCGAAGGACAATTATCCGATTCCACTTTTTCCTCTCTGCGGTACGATCGACATGGCCGAGCGGGTGCGCGCAGGCGTGCGCGAGATGTTCAGCATACGGAAGACGAAACATGTTGTGCTGGTTGCCGCAGACGGCAGCTTACATCCCGGCGCGGAAATGTTAGAAGACGAGACATGACAACGAAACCGCGCATCACCATTCACTATTGCACGCAGTGCAGCTGGCTCCTTCGCTCCGCCTGGATGGCGCAGGAGCTGCTCTCCACGTTTGGCGCCGATCTCGGTGAAGTAGCGCTGATCCCCGGCACCGGCGGCGTCTTCGAAATCCATGTGAACGGCGATCTTGTCTGGGAGCGCAAGCGCGATGGCGGTTTTCCCGAGGCCAAGGTCCTGAAGCAGAAGGTACGCGATATCGTCTGGCCCGAGCGCGATCTCGGCCATTCCGACGGGCATAAGAAGTCCGAAGAAAGCGTCCACCTCCCTCATGGTGAGCCTCGTGAGCTGTCGAACGGCGAACCACGGAATCAAGATGAGTAAGCCGGAAGTTACGACAACGAAGCTGGACGACGCCGCGCGTGCCGGCTGGTTATACTACGTCGCCGGCAACACGCAGGACGAGATTGCCGCCAAGCTCGGCATTTCGCGGCAATCGGCACAGCGCATGGTGTCGCTGGCGGTGTCGGAGGGGCTGGTCAAGGTCAGGCTCGACCATCCGATTGCCCGTTGTCTCGATCTCGCCGCGCAGCTGAAAGCACGCTTCGATCTCAAGATGGCGGAGGTGGTGCCGACCGATCCGGGCTCCAGCTCGACGACGCTCGGTGTGGCCGATGCGGCGGCGGCGGAAATGACGCGCTGGCTCAAATCGGAAGAACCGATCGTTCTCGGTATCGGCACCGGCCGCACCCTGAAGGCGGCCATCGAACAGCTGTCGCCGATCGAGTGTCCGCAGCACAAGGTGGTGTCGCTGACCGGCAATATCTCGCCGGATGGTTCGGCGGCTTTCTACAACGTCATTTTCAACATTGCCGACAAGATCAAGGCGCGCTCCTTCCCGATGCCGCTGCCGGTCATCGCCTCCTCGCCGGAGGAGCGCGAGCTCCTGCACAGCCAGGCGATGATCCGCCCGGTGCTGGAACTGTCGGCGCGGGCGAATGTCGCTTTTCTCGGCATCGGCGATCTTGGCGAAGACGCGCCGCTGTTCATCGACGGCTTCATTTCGCGCGAGGAACTGAACGCGCTGCGCCAGGCCGGCGCGGTCTGCGAAATCATCGGTCGCGCCTTCGATCGCAATGGCGAGCCCATCGAGGGCCTCACCAATGCCCGCGTCGCCAGCGCGCAGATCCCGTCACGCGATACGGCGACCGTCATTGCCACCGCCAAGGGTGCAAAAAAGCTTCCTGGCATCGTCGCCGCGATAAAGGGTAAACTTATCAACGGTTTGATTACGGACGAGCAGACCGCGGAAGCACTTCTCTCCGGTAAATGAATATCCCCTCCTGACAACCATTGCTGCAGTGCAGCAACGAATTGCACTTGACTTGTTTCGCCGTTGTGTGAGTATTTGCCCAGAAGACAAGCAATTGCTCATAACATTCGGGAGGAATGAGATGTTAACGAGAACGCTTCTGCTCGGCGCCGTGTCTGCGCTCGCCATGGCGAGTTTCGCCCATGCCGAAACGCTGACCATCGCCACCGTCAATAATAGCGACATGGTTCGCATGCAGAAATTGACCGACGACTTTGCCAAGAAAAATCCGGACATTCAGCTCAACTGGGTGACGCTTGAAGAAAACGTGCTGCGTCAGCGCGTCACCACCGACATCGCCACCAAGGGCGGACAGTACGACATCATGACCATCGGCACCTATGAAGTGCCGATCTGGGCCAAGCAGGGCTGGCTGCTGCCGCTAGACGGTCTCGGCAAGGATTATGACAAGTCCGACCTTTTGCCGGCTATCGACGCGGCCGTCTCCGTTGACGGCAAGCTCTACGCCTCGCCCTTCTATGGCGAAAGCGCCATGGTGATGTACCGCACAGATCTCGCCGAAAAGGCCGGCGTGAAGATCCCCGAGAAGCCGACCTGGGACCAGATCGCCGAAGCTGCGAAGAAGATGACCGACAAGTCGACCGAGACCTACGGCATTTGTCTGCGCGGCAAGGCCGGCTGGGGCGAGAACATGGCGCTCCTGACCGCGACTGCCAATTCGTTTGGTGCCCGCTGGTTCGACGAGAAGTGGCACCCGCAATTCGACCAGCCGGAATGGAAGAAAGCACTCAAATTCTACGTCGACCTGATGAAGGAAGCCGGCCCTCCCGGAGCATCGTCCAATGGCTTCAATGAAAACCTGGCCTTGTTCCAGACCGGCAAGTGCGGCATCTGGATCGATGCGACGGTTGCTGCATCCATGTTGACCAACCCCAAGGAGTCAAAGGTTGCCGACAAGGTGGGCTATGCGCTCTTCCCGACCGGCGGCGTCGAGAACCACGGAAATTGGCTCTGGGCCTGGAACCTCGGCGTGCCGGCCAGCACCAAGAAGGCGGAAGCTGCGCAAAAGTTCGTCTCCTGGGCGACGGACAAGGCCTATACCGAGCTCGTCGCCAGCAAGGAGGGCTGGGCCAATGTTCCTCCGGGCACACGCAAGTCGCTCTATGCCAATCCGGAATATCAGAAGGCTGCTCCCTTCGCCAAGATCACGCTCGATGCGATGAATGCGGCGAACACGACCAAGCCAACGGTCAAGCCGGTGCCCTATACGGGCGGCCAGTTCGTCGCCATTCCTGAATTCCAGGGCATTGGCACGGCCGTCGGCCAGCAGTTCTCGGCGGCACTTGCCGGCTCTGTCAGTGTGGATCAGGCGTTGCAAAGTGCGCAGCAGCTGACGATCCGGGAGATGACCAAGGGCGGCTACATCAAGTAGAATCCTCCTGGCTCCGGACGGCTCGCGACGCAAATGTCGGGGGCCGCCCGGGCCTCCTTTTGCATTCTCACTTTTAATGATTACTGCATTGGAACCCGACCATGGCCACGCTTCAGACACGCGCAACTGCCCGTTTCATGATGTCGCCCGCCGTCATCCTCCTGTTTCTGTGGATGATCGTGCCGCTTGTCATGACGCTGTATTTTTCGTTCCTGCGCTACAATCTGTTGATGCCGGGGACCGAGGAATTTATCGGCTTTCTCAACTATCAGTATTTTCTGACCGACCCTTCATTCTTCACGGCTCTTGCCAATACGTTGACCCTCGTCGGTGGCACGCTGTTGATCACGGTTATCGGCGGTATCCTGCTGGCGCTCGTTCTTGATCAGCCATTTTTCGGGCAGGGCATCGTCCGGCTGCTGGTTATCGCGCCGTTCTTCGTCATGCCGACGGTTTCCGCGCTCGTGTGGAAAAACATGCTGATGCATCCAGTCAACGGCTTGTTTGCATGGATTGCCCGCTCATTCGGGCTCCAGCCCATCGACTGGTTTGCAGAACTGCCACTCTTCTCGATCATCCTCATCGTTGCATGGCAATGGCTGCCCTTCGCCACGCTCATCCTGCTGACTGCCCTGCAATCGCTAGACGGCGAACAGATCGAGGCGGCGGAGATGGATGGCGCTGGCGCGCTCTCGCGCTTCTTCTATCTGGTATTGCCGCACATGTCGCGCGCGATCACTGTCGTTATCCTGATCCAGACGATTTTCCTGCTCAGCGTCTTCGCCGAAATCCTGGTGACAACCAATGGTGGCCCGGGCATCCAGACGACGAACATCACCTATCTTATCTACGCACAAGCCTTGCTGCAGTTCGACGTGGGTGGTGCCTCGGCAGGCGGTATCGTTGCAGTTGTTCTCGCCAATATCGTCGCCTTCTTCCTCATTCGCCTCATCGGCAAGAACCTCGAGAGGTAGAGCCATGGCCCGCACAATCACCACACGCCGCAAGATGACATTCACGATCCTCGGCTGGGCAATCGGTTTCCTGATCTTTTTCCCGATCCTGTGGACTTTTCTGACCAGCTTCAAGACTGAAGGGACCGCGGTTGCAACGCCGCCGCAGTTCCTGTTCTTCGACTGGACGCTCGAGAACTATCGCGAGGTGCAAAGCCGTTCTGACTACATGAAGCACGTCACCAATTCCATTGTGATTTCGGTTGGATCGACCCTGATTGGCTTGGCGCTCGCCATTCCGGCTGCCTGGGCCATGGCGTTCTCGCCGACCAAGCGCACCAAGGACGTCCTGATGTGGATGCTGTCCACCAAGATGATGCCGCCAGTCGGGGTGCTGGTGCCGCTGTACCTGATCTTCCGTGATTGGGGCCTGCTGGATACGCGCATTGGTTTGGTTGGTGTACTTACAATGATCAATCTGCCGATCATCGTCTGGATGCTCTACACCTATTTCAAGGAAATACCGGGCGAGATCCTTGAAGCGGCGCGCATGGATGGCGCATCACTGATGAAGGAGATCGTTTATGTGCTGACGCCCATGGCGGTGCCCGGTATCGCATCGACCATGCTCCTCAACATCATTCTTGCATGGAACGAGGCTTTCTGGACGCTGAACCTTTCCGCCTCCAACGCCGCGCCGCTAACGGCCTTTATCGCATCCTACTCGAGTCCCGAAGGCCTGTTCTGGGCCAAGTTGTCGGCCGCATCGACTATGGCGATTGCTCCTATCCTGATCATGGGATGGTTCTCGCAAAAGCAGCTGGTTCGTGGCCTGACCTTCGGCGCCGTCAAGTAATTTCAGGGAGGATATTATGGGAAGTATTACGCTCCAAAAAGTATCGAAGTCATTTGGAACCACCTCGGTCATTCCTGAAATTGACCTTGAAATCGACGATGGCGAGTTCGTTGTTTTCGTCGGCCCCTCGGGCTGCGGAAAGTCGACCTTGCTGCGCATGATCGCAGGCCTCGAAGATCTGAGCGGCGGTCGGATCGTCATTGACGGCAAGGACATGTCCAACGAGGCACCCGCCAAGCGCGGTCTTTCGATGGTGTTTCAATCCTACGCGCTCTACCCTCATATGAGCGTCTACGGCAATATTGCCTTTCCGCTGAAGATGGATGGCCAGGACAAAGGCGCAATCGACAAGAAGGTCAAGGACGCGGCGCATATCCTCAACCTCACCAACTATCTCGACCGTCGTCCGGGACAATTGTCCGGCGGTCAGCGCCAACGCGTGGCCATTGGCCGGGCGATCGTGCGCCAGCCAAAGGCGTTCCTCTTCGATGAGCCCTTGTCCAATCTCGATGCGGCGCTGCGCGGTAACATGCGCCTTGAGATCAGCGACCTCCACCATCAGCTGAAGACGACGATGATCTATGTAACGCATGACCAGGTGGAAGCCATGACCATGGCCGACAAGATCGTGGTGCTGAATGCCGGGCGTATCGAACAAGTCGGATCGCCACTCGATCTCTACCGGAGCCCGAGGAATGTTTTTGTAGCCGGCTTCATTGGCTCCCCGCGCATGAACCTTATCGAAGGCCTGGAAGCCGCCAAGCAGAATGCGGTGACACTGGGCGTGCGTCCGGAACATATTCGCATCTCGAAGACTGAAGGTACCTGGAAAGGGACGGTCGGCGTCACGGAACATCTTGGCTCCGACACTTTCATCCACGTGCAGGTTGATGGCGTTGGCAAGATCACCGTGCGAACCGATGGCGATTTCAGTACCGAGTTCGGCCAGCAGGTGTATCTCACGCCGGAGCCAGCGCGCCTGCACCGATTTGATGCGAACGGCCAGGCAATTTGAAATGATGGGCAATTTGAAATGAACAGACTTGCAGGCAAGACAGCATTTATTACAGGCTCCGCACGCGGTATCGGCCGTGCTTTTGCCGAAGCGTACCTGCGTGAAGGCGCCGCCCATGTGGTGATTGCCGACATCAATCTCGAAAGCGCGCAAGAAACCGCGAAGGAGTTGGGAGCCGGGGCATATGCGGTCAGCCTCGACGTGACCAACCAGGCGTCGATTGATGCGGCGGTGAAAGAAACCGTCGACAAGTTTGCCGGCATCGACGTACTCATCAACAATGCTGCGCTGTTCGATCTGGCTCCGATCGTCGAAATCACGCGCGAAAGTTGCGACAAGCTCTTTGCAGTCAATTTTTCCGGCACGTTGTTCACATTGCAGGCCGTTGCCAAGGCAATGATCGCACGCGGCAAGGGCGGCAAGATCATCAATATGGCGAGCCAAGCCGGACGGCGCGGTGAGCCGCTTGTGGCGATCTATTGCGCCACCAAGGCAGCCGTGATCAGCCTGACCCAATCGGCGGGGCTCAACCTGATCGAGCACGGCATAAATGTGAACGCGATTGCGCCCGGTGTGGTCGACGGCGAGCACTGGGAAGGCGTCGACGCGCTTTTCGCCAAATATGAGAACAGACCACGCGGCGAGAAAAAGCGCCTCGTCGGCGAAGCCGTTCCCTATGGCCGCATGGGCACTGCAGAAGATTTGACCGGCATGGCGATTTTCCTGGCAAGCAGCGAGAGCGATTATGTCGTCGCCCAGACCTATAACGTGGACGGCGGCAACTGGATGAGCTGACTTTCCCGGCGCCGCATCAGATACGGCGCAGGTACACCTTACATGAAAAGAGGGGTTAGGCCCGATGACTGTTAAACTCTCCAAAGCCGCGTTGCAGCAACTGCCGAAGAATGTCGGCGTTCCTGGCTACAGCCAGTCCGATCTGAAAGCCGGGATCATCCATTTCGGTATCGGGAATTTTCACCGCGCGCATCAGGCGGTCTATCTGGACGAATTATTCAATGCAGGAGCTGATCACCAATGGGCTATCGTCGGCGCCGGTGTCCTCGCCTCCGACGAAACCATGCGGCAGAAATTGCAGCAACAGGACTGGCTGACCACTGTTGTCGAGCAGGATAGCGGCCACAGAACTGCCCATGTCACTGCGTCGATGATCGACTACCTGAATCCGGGCGAAACGGCTAACACCATTGCCCGCCTTGCTGATCCTGCAATCCGCATTGTTTCTCTGACCATCACCGAGGGTGGCTATTTCATTGATCCGGCGTCCGGCGTTTTCAATCCGAAACATCCGGCAATCGTGGCCGACGCGGCCAATATCAAAGACCCGAAAACCGTGTTTGGCCTGATCCTTGCCGGCCTTATCCGCCGCCGCGATGAAGGCACTGCACCATTCACCGTCATGTCTTGCGATAATATTCCCGGCAACGGTCATGTGACGAGCGACGCCGTCAGCGGGCTTGCCGCGTTGATCGACGCGAATTTGGCCAAGTGGGTCAAGGACGATGTCGCTTTCCCAAACAGCATGGTCGATCGCATCACACCGGCTACCACCGACCGGGAACGGGGCCTGCTCGTCACCGACTTCGGTGTCGAGGATAATTGGCCGGTCTTCTGCGAACCATTCAAGCAATGGGTGTTGGAAGATTATTTCCCGACCGGACGTCCGGCACTCGAGAAGGTGGGTGTTACGTTCGTGCAAGACGTTGCACCTTATGAGTTGATGAAAATCCGCATTCTCAATGGAGGCCACGCGGCCATCGCCTATCCGGCGGCGTTGATGGATATCCATTTCGTGCATGAAGCCATGGAAGAGCCCTTGATCCGCAACTTCCTGACGAAACTTGAACGCGAGGAGATCATTCCCGTTCTGCCGCCGGTCCCTGGCATGCCCTTCGACGCGTATTTTGATCTCATCGTCAGGCGTTTCTCCAATCCGAAGATTGGTGACACAATCCAGCGCCTCTGCCAGGACGGCTCTAATCGCCAGCCGAAATTCATCCTGCCGACCACGGCAGATCGGCTGGAGGCGGGCAAAAGTATCACAGGACTCTCGCTTGTCTCAGCACTCTGGAGCCGCTTCTGTGCCGGAACCACAGATACCGGAAAGCCGACAAACTATCTTGACGCCAGCGCTGAACGATTGAAGGTTGAAGCCCTGAAGGCAAAGGACGATCCGAAGGCTTTTCTCGCGATGAACGATATTTTCGGCGATGTTGGAACAAATCCAATCTTTGTGGAATCGTTCTCACGAATCCTCCGAACCCTCTGGGATAATGGCGCACGCGAGACTTTGAAACTCTACCTTGCCGATAAGCTCTGATGTCCAAACCGGCGCTGGTCATCTTCGATTGTGACGGTGTCCTCGTGGATAGCGAGCCAATTTCCATTGCTGTCCTGCTCGACATGATCTCCAAGAGCGGAACCACATTGTCCGAAGACGACGCCTATGATCGCTTTCTCGGGCGTAGTATGACGACTATCAGCAAGATATTGCATGAGGAATACGGTTTTGCCGCGAGTGAGGCCGACCTCGACGAGATGCGCGCCAATCTTTTTGCGCGCTTCGAGCTAGATCTGAAACCTATCCCCGGGATCGCCGAAACCTTGCGAACACTTGATGTGCCGCGCTGCGTTGCCTCTTCGAGCCAGCCGGACCGCATTCGCTTGTCCCTAAGACTCACGGGACTGATTGATCTGCTTGATCCGCATATCTTCAGCGCAACCATGGTAAAACGTGGTAAACCAGCACCAGATCTGTTTTTGCTCGCGGCGAAAACAATGAAAACGCCACCAAAAGATTGTGTCGTGATTGAAGACAGCCCGGCCGGGATCGAAGCGGCGAAGAGTGCGGGGATGCGTGTCTTCGCGTTTACCGGCGGTACGCATTCGCGCGGCGGACGGCTGGAAGCGGCACTTGCGTCTCTAAAGCCAGACCGTATATTCAACGACATGTTGGAACTACCAGGCTTGCTCGCCTCGCAGGAAGCCACACCGAAAGCTCGTTGATGCCGAAATTCGTCTGTGCGGTCGATGTTGGGACAGGGAGCGCCCGTGCGGGCATTCTTGATTCAGCCGGAAATCTTCTTGGCCGCGTTGAACATCCCATTTTGATGAATAGACCAATTGCCGATCATGCCGAGCACGATTCGCAGGACATCTGGAAATCTGTCTGTATCGCTGTAAAGGGCGCCGTAGCAGCCTCCGAAGTCGATCCATCGCAAGTTGTGGGTATCAGCTTCGATGCAACTTGTTCACTCGTCGTGCGCGACAAAGACGGCATGCCGCTGACTGTCTCGACGTCGGGCGAGGCGCGCTGGGATACCATCGTGTGGCTTGACCACCGGGCGCTGGATGAAGCGGATGAGTGCACGGCGACCGGCCACAAGGTGCTGAGCTATCTTGGCGGTGTGATGTCCCCCGAAATGCAGACCCCGAAGTTGATGTGGCTAAAGCGGCACTTGCCGGATAGCTGGAACAAAGCCGGCTACCTCTTCGACCTTGCGGACTATCTGAGTTGGAAAGCTTCAGGTTCACTCGCTCGCTCGCAATGCACGCTGACCTGTAAATGGACATATCTCGCGCATGAAAGCGAGGGTTGGCAGCCGGACTATCTAGAGACCATCGGCCTGGAGGACATGATAGCGCATGGGAATCTCCCTGATCACGCCAGTCCAATGGGGGCATTTGTGGGTCCTTTGACGCCGGAAGCGGCCAAGGCATTGGGACTGACCACGACATGCCGTGTTGGCGCCGGGTTGATCGACGCCTATGCCGGTGCACTTGGGGTACTGGGCGGCTTTGCAGGCGATCTTTCGCAGATCGACAGGCATCTCGCTCTGATCGCGGGCACGTCTAGTTGTCTGATGGCTCTTTCGCAGGAGCCAATTTCCTTCAGCGGCGGCTGGGGACCATATTATGGTGTGGCCTTGCCGGATTGCTGGTTAAGCGAGGGTGGCCAGTCGGTAACTGGTGCCTTGCTGGATCATGTTATTCGCTGGCACGGAGCGGTTGGTGAGCCGAACACGGCCTTGCACAAGAAGATCACCGATCGGGTCATGGAACTGCGTGAAAAGGAGGGGCTTGATCTAGCCGGCCGGCTGCATGTCCTTCCCGATTTTCATGGCAACCGCTCCCCGCTCGCCGATCCGCACGCGGTCGGTGTGATCAGTGGTCTGACGCTGGATGCATCCTTCGACAGCCTCTGCAGGCTCTATTGGCGTACGTCAGTCGGCATTGCACTTGGCGTGCGCCATATTCTCGAAGCGCTGAACGACAAGGGTTATGCGATCGACACCATGCATGTCACGGGCGGGCACACGAAGAGCCCGCTGCTGATGGAACTTTATGCCGATGCAACAGGCTGCACGGTGATCACGTCGGCCGCGGAGGATGCGGTGCTGCTTGGCACCGCCATGGTGGCAGCAACAGCAGCGGGGCTCTACGCTGATTTGCCCTCGGCCTGTATCGCGATGAAACAGGGGGGCCGACCGCGCCAACCAAATCCAGACGCGCGCAAGCGCTTCGACCGCGATTACCGCATTTTCCTTGAGATGCATGCCCAGCGCAAAGTACTGGACACGCTTCAATAAGTCAGTGAGCCTCGTCCCAGTTGTCAGCGGCGCGCGCGTCGACATGCAGCGGGACTGAAAGAGAAATCGCTGGCATTGCCGCGTTCTCCATGACCTCACGAATGACCGGGATAGTCGCCTCCACCTCGTCTTCAGCGGTCTCGAAGATCAATTCATCATGCACTTGCAAGAGCATGCGCGCCGAGAGTTTAGCCTTGTCGAGAGCTGGCTCCATGCGCACCATGGCGCGGCGGATAATATCTGCCGCGGAACCCTGGATCGGCGCGTTGATTGCGGCCCGTTCGTTGAATGCCCGGTGTTGTGGATTGGACGAACGTATCTCCGGATAGTGCGCACGCCGCCCAAAGATCGTCTCGACATAACCATGCTGGCGGGCAAAGGCCTTCGTCGATTCCATGTAATCCTTGATGCCGGGAAAACGTTCGAAATAGGTGCGGATATATTGGCCGGCCTCCTCGCGCGCAATCGACAGCTGGTTGGCAAGACCGAAGGCGGAAATACCGTAAATGATGCCAAAATTGATCGCCTTGGCGCGGCGCCGCACCTCGGAAGGCATGTCCTTGACCGGGACACCGAACATTTCCGACGCGGTCATGGCATGAATATCGATGCCGTCGGCAAAGGCCTGGGTCAGTTGGGGAATTTCGGCCACATGTGCGAGCACACGCAGTTCGATCTGGCTGTAGTCGGCTGAAATCAGCTTCTTGCCATGCTCCGCAATGAAGGCAGTGCGGATCTTGCGGCCTTCGCTGGTGCGTACCGGAATGTTCTGCAGGTTCGGCTCGGACGAAGAGAGACGTCCCGTAGAAGTGGCTGCCATGGCGTAGGAGGTGTGGACACGTTTGGTGCGTGGGTTGATATAGCCCGGCAACGCGTCCGTATAGGTGGACTTGAGTTTGGTAAGCTGACGCCAATCGACGATCTTGCGCGGTAGCTCATGGCCCTCAGCGGCGAGGTCTTCAAGAAGCTGTGCAGAGGTTGACCATTGACCGGTCTTGGTCTTTGAACCACCGGGCAGGCCCATCTTGCCAAACAGGATATCGCCCATCTGTTTGGGAGAACCGATATTGATTTTTTCGCCGGCGAGCCGGTAGATATCCTCCTCAATGGCGGCGGCCGATTGGGCGAGATCGCCCGACAACCGCGAAAGGATCTGCCGGTCGACGGAAATGCCGCGCTCTTCCATACGGGCTAGCACGGGGATGAGCGGGCGTTCCAGCCGCTCGTAGACCGACACTAGTCCATCGGCAACAAGACGCGGCTTTAGTAGGCGCCACAAACGCAAAGTCACGTCGGCGTCTTCGGCTGCATACTCAGTGGCACGTTCAATCGCAACCTTGTCAAATGTAACCGAAGCCTTACCCGAACCGGTCAAGTCCTTGTAGGCGAGGGGTTTGTGTCCAAGCCAGCGGTCGCAAAGACTGTCCATGCTGTGACTGCCTTCGCCGGCGTCGAGCACGTAGGAGATAAGCATCGTGTCATCGAGCGGGTGGAGATCGATGCCATGGCGATGCATGACCAGCCACTCAAACTTCATGCTATGCGCAATCTTGAGAACCGAGCGGTCTTCGAGAAGCGGCTTCAACATATCGAAGACTTCGCGTTCGGGTATCTGATGTTCTCTCAGACCACCGCCAAGGAGGTCGCCATCGCCCGACTTGTGACTGATTGGGATATAGGCCGCGCGGCCTGGGCGAGTGGCAAGCGACAATCCTACCACGTCGGCCTGCATCGGATCCGCAGAGTCGGTCTCCGTATCGAAGGCGATCACACCCGATGCCATCGCCTCATCGATCCAGATCTGAAGCGTCGCGACATCGCGAATGGTGATATAGGCGCTTCGATCGAATTTGGCGGCGAGCGTCTCGTCGGTGCGCGATTTCACAAGGTCAGCCGGAGTCGCGGCGACATTCGATGCGGATTGCTTGGGTGAACCCACCGCCAGGTTTGTTTCTGGCAATGCTTGGCGGCTCGGAGCTTGACCTTCGGCAGGGGGCACATCAACGTCCGGTCCATGTGCCTCGGCGACTGCTTCGACTTTCAAGCGTGCAGGCTCAATCTCACTCGCATCCACTCCGGTGGCTTCTGCCGCGCGACGGATCAATGAGTTGAATTCCATGGTCTTCAGGAAAGCGATGAGCTTGCGCCCGTCTTGCGGCTCAAGGCTGAAGTCCTCGATACCGACATCGATTGGCGTGTCTTTCTTCAGCGTCACCAGTTGGCGCGAAATGCGTGCCTGATCGGCATATTGAAGGATGTTTTCGCGTCGCTTCTGCTGCTTGATCTCGCCAGCGCGGGCAAGCAGCGTGTCAAGATCGCCGAACTCTTCCAGCAATTGTGCGGCAGTCTTTGGTCCGATACCGGGAATACCTGGCACATTGTCGGTCGAATCGCCAGTCAGCGCCTGGAGATCAATCATCTTCTCCGGCGGCACACCCCACTTCTCGATGACATCCGGAATACCGATCTGCTTGTCCTTCATGCTGTCATACATCGACACGTTTGGAGTGACGAGCTGCATGAGGTCCTTGTCGGAGGAGATGATGGTGACCTCTGCGCCTGCTCCCTCAGCCATGCGCGCATAAGTTGCGATCAGGTCATCAGCCTCATAACCGTCCTTTTCGATGCAGGGCAGGTTGAAGGCCCTGGTGGCCTGGCGGATGAGACCGAATTGAGGGATCAGATCTTCCGGCGGCGCTGAGCGGTTGGCCTTGTATTCGGGATAGATTTCCTTGCGGAATGTATGCGATGAATAGTCGAAGATCACTGCGAAATGCGTTGGCGTATCGCGAACCGAGGTATCCCGCGCCTCTCGGAGCAACTTCCACAACATGTTGCAGAATCCGGAGACGGCTCCCACCGGCAAACCGTCGGATTTGCGTGTCAGTGGGGGGAGTGCGTGATAGGCCCGAAAGATGTAACCGGAGCCGTCGACGAGGAAGAGATGATCACCTTTTTTCATGGTGCCTACGATTAAATGATCATCAGCAAAAAGGGAATGATCTGTCTTTTTCTTTCAACGGAAGATCGCTTGGACGGGTCTTTATCCTGACAAATGTGCATCACGCGTTTGTTACAAAGATGTAATCTGCGGTGCCCTTGAATTGCCACGGTTTGACCCCCAAATCCAGGGTGTCGACGTTAGATCGATGTCCGGAATGAAGGCTCGTCCCCCGCCTGACCCCGGACTTGTGGCCAGCCTCATCCCCCTCTCCAGGGCTGACCGCAAATGAGTGTAGTGATCTGGTCGCCTGTGGTCCCCCCGCCACGGCGGCCATTTCTTTTGTGGCCAAGTTGTTGGCACTTTTTTATGCCGCCATCGCCAAAATGCGCTAAGAAGTACTCCCTTCACGAATCCGGCTTACAAAAAATCAGGAAATACCATGTCAGCTCTCGAACCTGTCTTGAATGCACTTGATACAAACCTCGACAACAGTCTGGAGCGACTTTTCGACCTGTTGAAAATCAAGTCCATCTCGACTGATCCGGCCTTCAAAGCCGAATGCCGCAAAGCCGCCGAGTGGCTTGTTGCCGATCTGAAATCCATCGGTTTTGAGGCGAGCGTGCGCGATACACCGGGACACCCGATGGTCGTTGCCCACCACGAGGGTCCGAGCGCGGATGCCCCGCATGTGCTGTTCTATGGTCACTACGATGTGCAACCAGTCGATCCGTTGGAGTTGTGGGAGAACGACCCGTTCGCGCCGGCGATCAAGGAGATGGGCAATGGACGCAAGATACTGACCGGCCGCGGCACGTCCGATGACAAGGGACAGTTGATGACCTTTGTCGAAGCTTGCCGCGCTTACAAGGAGGTGCACGGCAGGTTGCCGGTAAAGGTCTCCATCCTGTTCGAAGGCGAAGAAGAATCTGGTTCGCCATCACTGAAGCCGTTTCTCAACGCTCACAAGGAAGAATTGAAGGCAGACTTCGCCCTCGTCTGCGATACCGGTATGTGGGACGCACAAACACCGGCAATTTCGGTCGGTCTGCGTGGCCTCGTCGGCGAGGAAATTGTCGTCAAGGCAGCTGATCGCGACCTCCATTCGGGAATGTTCGGCGGTGCTGCAGCCAATCCGATCCATGTTCTTACGAAAGTCCTTGCCGACCTGCACGATGAAAACGGCGCCATTACCATTTCGGGATTCTATGACGGTGTTGAGGAAACGCCAACGCAGATACTACAGACATGGGAAGGCCTTGGTTCGACACCAGAAAACTTTCTTGGTCCAGTAGGGCTTTCCATTCCGTCCGGCGAAAAGGGACGTTCAATACTGGAACTGATCTGGGCGCGACCGACGGCCGAAATCAACGGCATTACGGGTGGCTATACCGGTCAGGGGTTCAAGACAGTCATCGCGGCACAGGCGTCGGCGAAGGTGTCGTTCCGCTTGGTACACAAGCAGGATCCGGCGAAGATCCGCGAAGCCTTCAGGGCTTTCGTCCGGGAGCGTATTCCCGCCGATTGCTCGGTAGAGTTCCATGAGCACGGCGGCTCGCCGGCGATCCAGCTATCCTATGATTCACCATTGCTCACCAAAGCCAAGAACGCCTTGAGCGATGAGTGGCCGAAACCAGCGGTGCTCATTGCCATGGGCGGATCGATCCCGATCGTCGGCGATTTCCAGCGCCTGCTCGGTATGGATTCACTCCTCGTGGGTTATGGCCTGGAAGATGACCGCATTCATTCGCCGAATGAGAAATATGAGCTAAACTCCTTCCATAAGGGTCAGCGGTCTTGGGCGCGTATCCTTTCGGCGCTTGCCAAATAATTGAAAGGGAAAATTCGATGACCATTCGCTTTCACCGAAATGATCTGCCTGACCTGAAGCACTATCAGGTCGATGCCGTCGCAATCGACACGGAGACGCTGGGGCTAAATCCGCATCGTGACCGGCTCTGTGTCGTGCAAATTTCCCCGGGTGACGGCTCTGCGGATGTCATCCAGATCGACAAGGGCCAGAAAGCAGCGCCCAATTTGGTAAAGCTTCTTGGTGATGACGCCATCACCAAGATTTTCCACTTCGGCCGCTTCGACCTTGCAGTGCTTTTCCATACCTTCGGCGTCACGCCGAAGCCCGTCTTCTGCACAAAAATCGCTTCTCGTCTGGTGCGCACCTACACGGATCGGCATGGCTTGAAGGAAATCTGCAGTGAATTGCTGGATGTAAACCTCTCCAAACAGCAGCAGTCATCGGACTGGGCAGCACCGGAACTCAGTCAGGCCCAACTTGAATACGCCGCGTCCGATGTTCTCTATCTGCATCGCCTCCGGGCGATTCTGCAACAGCGGCTGGTTCGAGACGGACGTGCTGACGAAGCTGCAGCTTGCTTCGAGTTTCTCCCAACCCGCGCCAAACTTGATCTTATGGGTTGGGATGAGCAGGACATTTTCGCGCATAGTTGAGATAGTTATTCGGCCGACGCAAATGCCTTTCTTGGAGCCGTAACTCGATCGATATGGGCCCATTGCGGCCGTTTGAAGAGAAACTGACCGTAGCCGCTCCATTGAATAAGCCCGTAGAGGATGACCGGACCAACCACGCCGCTTGCTACGGTCAAGAGTGACACTGTCCCAATATCAGTAATCATGCCGCTCTCGAGCAGGATCGTGCGAGCAATCGCCATGGGCAGGAAGAAGGCGAGGTAGACCACAATTGAGTGGGCGCCAAGCCAGCGCAGCGGCACCACAATCCTATGCCAAGCGGAATGCGAACCTGCAATGAGCGCGGAAACCGACACAATCGCCAATGCCCCAGCAAAACCCGCAGCCAATGAGATCAAAGGGACGCTGCTCCAGCCGCCAAGCCCACCGGACGTGTAACTTTCTTCCGGTATCCACGCCGAAAATGGCTCGGGCGCAGGATGGAACACGAGCCATCCGTTGAGGACAGCCCAGATGCCGAGAATTGCCAATGCTGTCTGCGGGCGTTGCCGCAACCATTCGGCGAGCCGAAAAATCATTGGCGCAAAGGCGTAGCCGGCAAAGAAATAGACGAAGCGGCTGCAGAATTCGTCGATCACCAGCCAACCTGTATGGATCGGCAAAGTCTCAAGAGCTGCGGCAATAATCAGGATCAGCCAAACATTCACGCCCTTCAGAAGGCGGGTGACCACGAAAAACACCGGCAAGAGGTATATGAACCACAAAGTGCCGAAGGGTTGGATAAAGGCTACAAGATAGGCCGAGATGGCTCCGCCCAAATCACTTTCCGCAACGATGCCAGGGGTCTTGAACAGGAACTGGATCGTCAGCCAAAGAACGTAGAAATAGGCAAAATGCACGACCTTGCGGTCGGCGTAGCGCAGCCAGGAGCGGTCAATAACCAGACCAAGAAACAGGCCAGAAATCAGGAAGAAATCGGGCATACGGAAGGGTTGTGCGAAAGCAACGACAGCGTGCATCCAGCCGCGCGCGCCAGCTTCGTTCTCGACACCAAGAACCGAATGCATCATGACCACAAAGATGATGCAGATGCCCTTGGCTATATCGACCCAATAGACGCGTGCCTTTTCGCCGGTGCTCATACGTTTTTGTTCCCCCAAACCAGTTCCTACGTAGGTGAAATTAGAGAAGGGGAAGTTAAATTCGAGTGATTAACGGTCTGAAGACGCCAGCAGAGCCCAAAAACAAAAGAGCCGGGCATAAGCCCGGCGAATTGTGAACGCTAAAGCGTCCAGAGGGGAACACGCAACGAGCGAAAAATGGGAGGAGAACCGCTCGTTACGCAAGGATGAAAATAGGACTGGCTCAGCCGCTTTTCAAGGGCTGCAAGATAATATTTTACGCGTGCGATCATTTTTTAATCAGCTTAGGCAGTTTTAGGGGGCTCTAATTGGCCAGAGTGCCTGTTTGTGCGCCTTGTATATCCTTGCAAACGCCATGGCCGCGGAGCTGGCAACCGCCGAGGCGATACTGGGCTTCCGATGCCGGAGCCGGATTGAGTCGTTCGATGGCGCCACCGCCGCAACCGCTTAATATCGCCATCAGGCCTGCAAGAACGACAAGTCGCATCGGTTTACCCCGTGATTGATCAGGTCAAATTAGCTTTGCTTAAACGATTTCTCAATCACGCATGAGATGACCCGAAGTCGAATATTCCAGACTTTAACTGCACCTTAAATCGCCGCATTTACCCTGCAACGGGTCGCGGATCATTCTTGCAGCTGTTAGGGCGGGACTTCTTATTAATGGCATCACGCGATAGGGGCAAACAACGCATCGAGCCGGGGTTCAGTTCGGACCGCCGTTCGGGCGATGATTTGCGCGCAGATCCGGAGGACAGGCCCGTGGCGAAACGCAAGACCACCCGCAAATCCACCAAATCGAAACGTGGAAGGTCCCGCCGCAGCAGTTCTGGGGGCGGCTTTCTGGCACTCTTGCGGCGTGCGGTCTACTGGACATTCGTGCTGTGCATCTGGGGCGGCATTGCCTTGGCGGGAACGGTTATCTACTTCGCGGCGAAGATGCCGCAGACCACTACATGGTCGATCCCTGATCGTCCGCCAAACGTGAAGATCGTTTCAGTCCAAGGCGATTTGATCGCCAATCGCGGCGCATCAGGGGGTGAAGCGATTCGCCTGCATGACATGTCGCCCTACTTGCCGGAAGCAGTGGTTGCCATTGAGGATCGTCGCTTCTATTCGCATTTCGGCGTCGACCCGATCGGTTTTGCCCGCGCCATGGCAACAAATGTCATCTCCGGACGGTTGGTGCAGGGTGGTTCGACCATTACCCAGCAGTTGGCGAAAAACCTGTTCCTGACGCCAGACCGCACGATCGAGCGCAAGGTACAGGAGGTTTTGCTCGCCCTGTGGCTGGAGCATAAATATACGAAGGACCAGATTCTGGAGATGTATCTGAACCGGGTCTACCTTGGCTCGGGTTCCTACGGTGTAGCTGCTGCGTCCAGGCGCTATTTCGATAAATCAGCCAAGGAAGTCACGTTACCGGAAGCGGCGCTGATCGCCGGTCTGCTGAAAGCGCCATCACGGCTATCACCGGCCCGTGATCCTAAAGCCGCCAGCGAACGTGCGCAGCTCGTTCTAGCGGCCATGCGCGAACAAGGCATGATTGGCGAGAAGGAGCTGAACTTCGCGATGAAGCAGCCGGCCACTCGGGCTGCTTCCTATTGGAGTGGTTCGGAACAGTATGTGGCTGACCGGGCAATGGAGGAACTGCCTGGCCTGATCGGTGACGTGCGCAGCGATGTCATCGTCGACACAACGGTCGATCTTGGCTTGCAAAAGCTCGGCGAAGCATCGATTCGTGACCTGATCAGCAAGAACGGCGATAAGCTCAACGTTTCGCAAGGGGCAATGGTCTCGGTGGATGGCACCGGAGCCGTGCGAGCGCTCATCGGCGGTTACGACTATGCCAACAGCCAATTTGACCGTGCAAGCGAGGCCAAGCGCCAGCCGGGCTCGGCCTTCAAGCCGTTCGTATACCTTTCGGCACTGGAACAGGGGTTTACCCCGGAATCGATCCGTAATGATGCGCCTATCCGCATCGGCAATTGGACACCCGGAAACTATAACGGCAAGTATTTCGGCAAGGTCACACTTGCAGAGGCTCTGGCGCGCTCATTGAACTCGGTTTCGGCGCAATTGGTCATGGAAGTCGGGCCAAACACGGTCGTTTCAACGGCCCACCGCCTTGGCATCGAATCCAACCTCACCTCAAATGCGTCGCTCGCGCTCGGAACATCGGAAGTCACGCTGCTCGAACTGACCGATTCCTTCGTGCCCTTTGCCAATGGCGGTTACAAGGCGCCGATTCACATCATCCGCCGCGTGACCACCAACGAGGGCAAAGTGCTTTACGAATATAAGAGCCCCGCGCCGAGTCGGGTCATCGACCCGCGTAATGTCGGGATGATGAATGCGATGCTGCGCCAGACGGTGGAAAGCGGTACCGCGACGAAGGCGAAGTTCGGCTGGCCAGCGGCCGGTAAAACCGGCACCAGTCAGAATTTCCGCGATGCCTGGTTCATCGGCTATACGTCAAACCTGACGACCGGTGTGTGGTTCGGCAACGATGACGGCAAGCCGACAAAGAAGATCACCGGCGGATCTCTGCCTGCGATCGCCTGGAAAGACTTCATGGTTGCCGCGCACAAGGGTGTGCCGGTTGCCCAGCTGCCAGGGGACTACCAGCTGCATCAGCAGGTCAATGACGGCAACGACATCCTCCCCTCTGGCAGCGATCCAGCTGTTCCAGCGGCCGAAGGCGTGCCTTCCGCGCAGCTCGATCCGGCTGGACCTATGCCGCCGGCCGATCTTGGCGATCAGACCGGTTCAACCCGTCCGGTCCCTCCAGCCAACGTCGGTGGCAATGGTCAAAAGGGACGCAAGACGACCCTGTTCGATCTGATCATGGGAAATTAAGCGCGCGTTCAATATGTGAGCGTGCGCTTCACCGCCGATTTCCACCCCGCAATCTTGGTCTTGCGGGTTTTCTCGTCCATTTTCGGGGTGAATTGCGTGTCGCGTTCCCAAGTCTTGGAGAACTCGCGGCGGTTCGGCCAGATGCCGGCCTTCGATCCGGCAAGCCAGGCAGCACCGAGGGCCGTCGTTTCGAGGATGACCGGGCGATCGACTGGCGCATCGAGAATGTCGGCAAGACGCTGCATGGTCCAGTCCGAAGCGACCATGCCGCCATCGACACGCAAGACGGTCCTCGTATCGGCGGACTTCCAGTCCTTACGCATCGCATCGAGCAGGTCGCGCGTCTGGTACGCGACCGATTCGAGCGCCGCGCGGGCAAATTCGGCGGGGCCGGAATTGCGCGTTAGGCCGTAGATCGCTCCCCGCGCTTCGGCGTCCCAATGCGGAGCGCCAAGCCCGACAAAGGCCGGTACCAAATATACGTTCTGGCTGGGATCCGCCTGATCGGCGAGCTTTCCGGTTTCCGGAGCCGAGCCAATGATCTTCAACCCGTCCCGCAACCATTGCACGGCCGCACCGGCGATGAAGATCGAGCCTTCCAGCGCATAGGTCGTTTTCCCATTGAGCCGGTAGGCAATCGTTGTCAGGAGACGGTTCTTGGAAAGGACCATATCGCTGCCGGTGTTGAGAAGTGCAAAGCAGCCCGTCCCATAGGTGGATTTGAACATGCCGGGTTCGAAACAGGCCTGTCCGATCGCAGCTGCGTGCTGGTCGCCGGCAACGCCGAGAATGGGAATAGCAGCGCCAAATAGATCGGCTTCGGCTGCTCCATAGTTGGCAGCGCAATCCTTGACGTCCGGCAGCATGGCGCGCGGGATGCGAAGAATTTCAAGCAGTTCGTCGTCCCATTCGTTCGTCGCGATATTGAAAAGCAGCGTCCGGGACGCATTGGTGGCATCCGTTGCATGCACCTTGCCACCGGTCAGTCGCCAGATAAGGAAACAGTCGACCGTCCCGAACAGCAATTCGCCATTCGCCGCTCGCTTGCGTGCTCCCGGCACCTTGTCGAGTATCCATGACAGCTTTGTGCCAGAGAAATAGGGGTCGAGCAGGAGACCCGTCTTCCTGCTGAATTTCTTTTCGAGACCCTGCTTCTTCAATTTCTGGCAAAGGGAAGCCGTTCGTCTGTCTTGCCAGACAATGGCATTATGGATCGGCTTTCCGGTGGCCTTGTCCCAAACGATAACAGTCTCGCGCTGATTGGTTATGCCAATTGCCGCCACATCGCCTGCCTGGATCTTGGCATTCTCGATCGCCACTTGGCATGTACTGAGCACGGACTGCCAGATTTCCTCCGGATCGTGCTCCACCCAGCCGGATTGCGGATAGATCTGCGTGAATTCCTGCTGGCTCTTGCCAGCGACCTTACGGGTCTTGTCAAAAATGATGGCACGGCTCGACGTGGTGCCTTGATCGATGGCCAGGACGTATCCGTTCATGCTTCCCCCCTGATTTGCGCGCCACGATATGTATTTGATCCCGGCAGATCAATCGTTGCGACATGATATGCCTCGAATTTTGCAGTGCGATAGGATATTGCTGTGGCAACGGAGTATTCGCATGACAAACGATGAACCACGCAAGGTGCTTGTGCTGACCGGTGCGAGTCGAGGGATCGGCCACGCTACTGTCAAACGTTTTTCCCGCGCCGGCTGGCGCGTCATTACCTGCTCACGCCAGAGCTTTGATGATAATTGCCCCTGGCCGGCAGGTCCCGAGGATCACATCAAGGTGGATCTTGCCGATCCTGCCGATGTCGACCATGCGGTCTTAGAGATTCGCCAAAGACTCGCGGCCGAGGGCGGCAAGCTGAACGCGTTGGTGAACAATGCCGGTATTTCACCGAAGAACAGTTCGGGCGACCGGCTCGATTCGATCGAGACGCCGATGCAGACATGGATGACGGTGTTTCAAGTAAATTTCTTTGCGCCGATCATGCTGGCGCGGGGCCTGTTCCAGGAACTTGAGGCTGCGCAGGGATCGGTGGTCAACGTGACATCGATTGCCGGCAGCCGCGTCCATCCCTTTGCCGGCACCGCCTACGCCACGTCCAAGGCAGCGCTCGCCTCGCTGACACGTGAAATGGCGTCGGATTTTGGTCCGCACGGGATACGCGTCAATGCCATTGCGCCAGGCGAGATCGATACGGCAATTCTGTCTCCTGGCACAGACAAGCTGGTCGAACATCTGCCGCTCCGCCGGCTCGGCAAGACAGCTGAGGTCGCCGAGACGATCTATTTCCTCTGCACAGAGTCGTCGTCCTATGTGACCGGTTCGGAAATTCACATCAACGGCGGACAGCACGTTTAGGATCAGCCCTCCCCAGTGAGGGGAGGGCATAGCACTCGATAGTCAAACGTAGCGATTGACGACATTCTCCAGATATTCCTGGCGACCAGAACGCGGCTGTGGCTGGATATTCCTGTCCTCGACCTGCCTTGCAATGTCCTCGAGCGAAACTTTACCCGACAGCATCGCCTGGGCTTCCGGCTTCGACCAGCCCGCGTAACGATCGTCGACGAAGCCGGTGAGAGCCTTGTCTTCGATCATCTTTGCTGCGGCCTTGAGGCCACGCGCACAGGTATCCATGCCGCCGATATGGGCGGTCAGCAAATCCTGCGGGTCAAGCGACTGACGACGCAGCTTGGCATCGAAGTTTGTACCGCCCGTCGTAAATCCGCCAGCCTTGAGGATTTCGTGATAGGCCAGTGCCACTTCCGGAACATTGTTCGGGAACTGGTCCGTGTCCCAGCCAGACTGGTAGTCGTTGCGGTTCATGTCGATGGAACCGAAAATACCGAGCGCGGCCGCCGTTGCAATTTCATGTTCGAAGGAGTGACCGGCAAGAATTGCGTGACCCTGTTCGAGATTGACCTTCACTTCATTCTCGAGGCCGAAACGCTTGAGGAAGCCGAACACCGTTGCCGCATCGTAATCATACTGATGCTTGGTCGGTTCCTGCGGCTTTGGTTCGATGAGGATCGCGCCCTTAAAACCGATCTTGTGCTTGTAGTCGACGACGAGGCTGAGGAACCGCCCCATCTGGTCGAGCTCGCGCTTCATGTCTGTGTTGAGCAGGGTTTCATAGCCCTCGCGGCCGCCCCAAAGGACGTAATTGTCGCCTTTCAGCTTCTGTGTCACGTCGATACAGGTTTTGACGGTGGCGGCAGCATAGGCAAAGACGTCCGGATCAGGATTGGTTGCGGCGCCCGACATATAGCGACGGTTTGAGAAGAGGTTGGCCGTGCCCCAGAGCAGCTTCGTGCCGGTCTTTTCCATCTTGCCGGCAAAATAGTCGGCGATCGCATAGAGACGCTTGTTGCTTTCCGCGATCGTATCGCCTTCCGGACGCACATCTGCATCGTGGAAGCAGAAATAGGGAGCGCCGAGGATCGAGAACATCTCGAAGGCCACGTCGGCCTTCAGCTTGGCGCCATCCATCGTGTCGTTGAACCAGGGGCGTTCGAAGGTCTGGCCGCCAAATGGATCACCGCCCGGCCAGACGAAGGAATGCCAATAGGCGATGGCAAAGCGCAAATGGTCTTCAAGCCGCTTGCCCAATACCACTTCGTCCCGATTGTAGAAACGATAGGCAAGCGGATTGGTGCTGTCCGGCCCCTCATATTTGACTGGTTTTGTATCACCAAAAAATCCGCTGCTCATGACTGAACTCCTTTTAATGCTGGATAGAGGTTGTGATAGCGATTATACGCCGCATCGAAATCGCCGGTGAGTCTGATCTCCGGCTCGATAGTGTAATCGGTTGCAGGTGCGGCGCAGACGGCCCGCGCGTCAGCCCTTTCGGCCGCGATAAGTCCGAGCCGCGCGGCACCAAAGGCCGCACCGAAATCACCGTCGGCCGGGACATCGACTGGAATATTGAGCGCCGTTGCGATTGCCTTGAGCCAATAGGTCGAGCGCGAGCCACCGCCGACGGCAGTTACTCGATCAAGCTTCGTGCCGGCGGCAGCGAGCGCGTGAAGGCAGTCGCGGAAGGCAAAGGCAACGCCTTCAAGTACCGCTTGGGTCAGCACAGCGCGATCACTGGCATGTTCGAGGCCATGAAAGGAACCACGAATGGTGGAGTCGTTCAGTGGTGTTCGTTCACCAGAAAGGTAAGGAAGGAAGGTCACGCCGGACGGTGTGCGCAATTGATCGCCGAGCTCGCCGGTGAGTTCTGCCGGCTTGCGCGACGTGATATCCGCATACCAGTTCAACGCATCTGTTGCCGAAAGGATGACGCCCATCTGGTGCCAGGTGTTGGGGAGCGCGTGGCAGAAGGTGTGGACCGCGCTTTCCGGGTTGGGCAGATAGGCACTGTTGGCGGCAAAAAGCACGCCGGACGTGCCGAGCGAGACAAAGGCATGGCCTTCGCCGACGGTCCCCATGCCACAAGCAGAGGCTGCATTGTCGCCGGCACCGCCGGCGACCACTACATTGTTGCCCATGCCCCATTGCGCAGCGAGTTGAGCTTTCAATGCACCGGACACGTCGGTTCCCTCGACCAGTGACGGCATGTGGCTGGTATCGAGCCCGGTTGCGGCCAGCAAGTCCGCTGACCATACGCGTTTACCGACATCGAGCCATGAGGTACCCGCTGCATCCGACATTTCCGATACATATTCGCCAGTCAGCCAAAGCCGCAGATAGTCCTTCGGCAGGAGTACGCGGCGTAGTTTTGCGAAAATCTCAGGTTCGTTGTTCTTGACCCACACTACCTTCGGTGCGGTAAATCCCGGGAAAACAATATTGCCGCTGAGCGCACGAAATTTTGGATCGCTGTCGAGGTGAGCAGCTTCCTCGTGGCTGCGTGTATCATTCCACAAGATACAGGGACGCAGTACCTGATCTTCAGCGCCGAGCAGGGTGGCCCCGTGCATCTGGCCGGACAGGCCGATGCCCTTCACCGCCGAGAGTTCCTTGCCGTGCGTCGCTTTGAGCGCCTGGATTGCGTCCTCGGTTGCCTTGATCCAGTGTGACGGCTCCTGTTCCGACCAACCGGAATGCGGGCGTGAAACATCGAGCGTACCGGTGCCGGAACCGACAACGGACTGGTCCTCGTCGATCAGCAATGCCTTGACGCCAGACGTGCCCAAATCGAGACCTAGATACATGGGATACTTCTCCTGAATATTTGCCTAAATCGCGCGCTTGAGCGGCGCATCCTTGCTGTCGCCGGGCGCAAAGATTTGCGTATCGAGATGAAGCAATGATGTCATCATGCAACCTTGCAGGATGAGCGGATGTTCATCCGGATAGCAATTTATACTGAGGTTCTGGGTAGCGCCCCAGCCTGAAGTGCCGGAAATCATGTTGCGCAATTCACCTTCGATGAGGTCAAAAACGCCGGCGCCTGGTCCGACCAGCGCTACAGGCACCGGGTCAATAAGGGAGAACAGGCTGCGCAATCCGGAGCCAATCGCCTGCCCGGCCTTGCGAAATGCTGCCCGCTCGTCGCCGTCGCGAGCACGGGCGCGGTCTGCGACATCATTGAAAGTCGCTGCGTCGACATCCTGCGCCGGCTGGGTGTTTTCGTCCTGACCGGATGTTCTCCTCAGGATGGCATAGTCGCTGGCATAAGCTTCGATGCAGCCGTGCCGGCCACACCGGCAGAGTGCGCCATTGGGTACGTGCAGCATATGACCGAATTCAGCAGCGGAGGAATGCGCGCCAACAAATTGCTGACCTTTCAGGTAGAGGCCCATGCCGATACCGTGGGAGAGCAGGATTGCCGCAAAGTCCTCCGCATAGCGCGCGGGATCGATCCAGCGCAGCGCCTCGGCAATCATGTTACAGTCATTGGCAACAGCGACTGCAACGCCATACCGCTGCGAGAGGGCATCCCCAAAACAAATATTGTTATCCGGTGTGATCGGCGACCATAGCATGGTTGCACTTGCCGCGTCGGTCACGCCCTGCACACCCATCGAAATATGCATGAGCCGACCCTTAGTGGCCAACCTGTTGTCGAGGAGATTGTCGAGCATCAGGCATACGGATTTGATCAGTTCATTTGTAGTCGCTTCGAGTGTCGCAAGGCGCCTGAACTCTTCGGCAATCATCTGACCCTTGTAATCATATAGAACCGCATGAACGAGATTGAGCGCGAGTTCGACGGTCGCAACCGTCGCAATCTCCGGGTTCAGCGTCAGGGCAACCTGGGGGCGTCCGCGCCGGTTTGACGTAAGGTCACCGTCGCGGCTTTCGCGAATGATTCCCTCCGCAATAAGCGCCGTCGTGATGGCCGAAACCGTCGACGGGCTCAGGCCGGTTTGGGCAACAATATCCGTACGCGACAACAGTCCATGGCGGCGCAGCGCCGTCAGAACAAGTCTGCGATTCTGGCGCCTGACATCGTCCGGTCGCGCGATCTCATCGATCAGCAAAATGATTTCCTCCCGAAATCTTTTTTTGTGCGTCGCAAAAATATTGTTGCGTTGCAATAGGTTATCCTACGCAAAACCAAGTTGACATGGAAATGGTTTTAAGTCACTATTTTTTTCGAGCCTCGAAATAAAGAGGTTTAGGTGTTGGCCGGAGGTGAAAGGCCGCATCGATCAGTCAACGTGCTGCATGCACTGGGAGGGTTACCATGAAAAAATATGCAACCGCTTTGGCGGGCGCTGCTGTTCTTGCCGTGTCGTTTGCCGGACCTGTTTTGGCGAAAGACAAGATCGTTGGTGTGTCCTGGTCGAACTTCCAGGAAGAGCGCTGGAAGACGGACGAAGCAGCCATCAAGAAGGCGCTTGAAGCCAATGGCGACAAGTACATTTCGGCTGACGCACAGTCTTCCGCTTCCAAGCAGCTGACCGACGTTGAAAGCCTGATCTCCCAGGGCGCCAATGCCCTGATCATCCTGGCGCAGGATTCGAGCGCCATTGGACCGGCTGTCGAAAAGGCGGTTGCTGAGGGCATTCCGGTCGTCGGCTACGACCGCCTGATCGAAAACAAGGATGCGTTCTACATCACCTTCGACAACAAGGAAGTTGGCCGCATGCAGGCACGCGGCGTTTTCGCTGCGAAGCCGGAAGGCAATTATGTCTTCATCAAGGGCAGCTCGGCTGATCCGAATGCTGACTTCCTCTTCTCGGGTGCGCAGGAAGTACTCAAGGAAGCAATCGACTCCGGCAAGATCAAGAATGTCGGTGAAGCCTATACGGACGGCTGGCTCCCCGCTAACGCCCAGAAAAACATGGAGCAGTTCCTGACGGCCAATGACAACAAGGTCGACGCTGTTGTTGCCGCAAATGACGGCACGGCAGGTGGCGCGATTGCTGCGCTGCAGGCGCAGGGTCTTGCCGGTACGGTTCCCGTTTCCGGCCAGGACGCTGATTTCGCTGCGCTTAACCGCGTCGCGCTCGGTTCGCAGACTGTTACGATCTGGAAGGACTCCCGTGAACTTGGTGCGCAGGCTGCAGGCATCGCCTCGGCTCTTGCAGATGGCAAGAAGATGGAAGAAATCCCGAACGTTCAGAAGTTTGCCGGCGGCGTCAACAAGGTTGAAGTCAACGCTGTCTTCCTGACACCAGTTCCAGTCACGAAGGATAATCTCGATGTCGTCATCGATGCTGGCTGGGTGAAGAAGGACGTTGTCTGCCAGGGTGTCAAGGCAGGTGCTGTACCGGCCTGCAAGTGACATTGCCGAAATCTGTTAAGATTGGGCGCCGCTGGTCCACTGGATCAGCGGCGTTTTAAAAAGAAAATTGAAACTGGGAGAATAATATGAGTGATCCGGCCATCAGTCTCGACCGGGCCCGCGCTTCCGAACTCGGCATGGTTGCCAGGTTCTTCAAGGCGACGGAGCTCGATACCCGCCTTCTCGGCATGATCGGAGCGCTGGTCATCATCTGGCTTGCCTTCCAGTTTCTCTCCGGCGGTCAGTTTCTGACGCCGCGCAATCTGTGGAACCTTTCGGTTCAGACGTCATCGGTTGCCGTGATGGCGACGGGAATGGTCCTGATCATCGTCACCCGCAACATTGACCTTTCAGTCGGCTCGGTCCTTGGCTTTGTCGGCATGATCATGGGTGTGACGCAGGCTGAATTCCTGCCAAAGCTGATCGGTTTTGAACATCCGGCGACCTGGATCATCGCCCTCGGCATTGGCATCGTGACCGGTGCGTTGATCGGCGGCTTCCAGGGCTTCATCATCGCTTTTCTTGGCGTCCCGGCCTTCATCGTTACGCTCGGTGGCCTTCTCGTATGGCGCGGCGCCGCCTGGTGGGTCACATCCGGACGCACAGTCGCGCCCATGGACTCGACCTTCCGGCTCATCGGTGGCGGTCCGGAAGGTTCGATCGGCGCAACCTGGAGCTGGGTCGTCGGTATCGTTGCCTGCCTTGCAGTTGTCGGTATGATCATCAACAGCCGTCGCCAGCGCAAGCGCTTCAATTTCCCGCGCAGGCCCGTCTGGGCAGAAATATTCATGGCGGCCATCAGCTGCGGCCTTGTGATCGGGGCAATCGCCCTTGCCAATGCCTATTACTGGCCGATCGGCATCGTGCGCAAATATGCCGAAGCCAACAACATCACGATCCCCGATGGCGGCCTGTTCATCTCGCACGGCATCGCCGTTCCGGTGCTCATTGCCGTCGCGACCGGCATCATCATGACCTTCGTAGCGACCCGCACACGTTTTGGCCGCTATGTCTTCGCCATGGGCGGCAACCCCGAGGCGGCCGACCTTGCCGGTATCAACACGCGCTGGGTGACGATGAAGATCTTTATCATCATGGGCATTCTTTGCGCCATTGCCGGCGCGATCTCCACCGCGCGCCTGAACGCCGCAACCAACGCGCAGGGTACCCTCGACGAACTCCTGACGATCGCGGCAGCTGTTATCGGTGGTACGTCGCTGGCCGGCGGCGTTGGTACGATTGCCGGCGCCATGATTGGTGCCTTGCTGATGCAGTCGTTGAGCTCCGGCATGGTGCTGCTTGGGCTCGATACGCCATTACAGAATATTGTTGTCGGTCTCGTTCTTGTCGTTGCCGTGTGGCTCGACACGATCTATCGCCGTCGTACCGCTTGAGGGAGGAACAATCATGAGCAGCACACAAGCACCTCTCGTCGACATGGAAAACATCTCGATTGCGTTTGGTGGCATTCGCGCGGTCGATGCGGCATCGATCAATCTCTATCCGGGCGAAGTGGTGGCCCTTCTTGGCCACAATGGTGCCGGCAAATCGACGCTTATCAAGATCCTGTCAGGTGCGTACAAGCGTGACAGTGGAACGATAAAGGTCAACGGCGAAGAGGCGTCGATCAGTAATCCGCGTGAGGCCAAAGCCTATGGGATCGAGACCATCTATCAGACATTGGCGCTGGCCGATAATGTCGATACAGCAGCCAACCTCTATCTCGGCCGGGAGCTGATGACGCCCTGGGGTACGCTTGATGATGTTGCGATGGAGCACAGCGCTCGTGAAGTGATGGGTAGACTTAACCCGCGCTTCCAGCGATTCAAGGACCCCGTCAAGGCGCTCTCCGGCGGTCAGCGGCAGTCGGTAGCCATTGCCCGCGCCATCCTCTTCAATGCGCGCATCCTGATCATGGACGAGCCGACCGCTGCGCTCGGACCGCAGGAAACGGCACAGGTTGGTGAGCTCATCATGCAGCTTAAGAGCGAAGGCATCGGCATATTTCTCATCAGCCATGACATTCATGACGTCTTCCACCTCGCCGACCGCGTGGCGGTGATGAAGAACGGCCAGGTTGTCGGCACCGCAAAGGTAGGTGATGTCAATGAGGACGAAGTGCTCGGCATGATCATTCTGGGCAAATGCCCGCCCGGCGCCATACCAGGACCTGGGGCTATAAATTGAATATAAAAAAGGCCGCTCGAAGCGGCCTTTCTTATATGCGGGCAAAGAGAAGTCAGATCGATTCCACGTGCTGAACTTCCGGAACGAAATGCCTCAGGAGGTTCTGGATACCGTGTTTCAATGTTGCCGTGGATGATGGGCAGCCTGAGCAGGCGCCTTTCATGTGCAGGAAAACGGTGCCGTTTTCGTAGCCGCGGAACGTGATATCGCCGCCATCCTGAGCTACAGCGGGACGGACGCGGGTCTCAAGCAATTCCTTGATCGTGTCGACTATTTCCGTGTCTGCACTGTCGAAGAACTCGCCATCTGTCTCGCGTTGTGCCGTGTCGGCAACCTGCGTCGCATTGGCCATGACCGGAGCACCGGACATGAAATGTTCCATGATCGCGCCGAGGATGGCAGGCTTAAGGTGCTGCCACTCCGGTCCTTCGGTCTTGGTGACAGTGACGAAATCATAACCAAAAAACACGCCTGTAACGCCGGGAATGGCAAAAATTTTGCCCGCAAGCTGTGACGCTTCGCCGGCGCTCGCCGCATCGCGGAAATCGGCGGTGCCTTCCTCAAGCACCACCTTTCCAGGCAGGAACTTCAAGGTCGCCGGATTGGGCGTTGCTTCAGTCTGGATGAACATGGCGGATCTCGCGTGTATAGTTTAGAACCATTCAAAGGGGGATATAGGCCTTTAAACCCAACTCTTCAAGTCAAGATTGTAGCACGATTATGCCGCGCGATCACGTAATCGCGTCGATGTCCTCATCGGAAAGATTGTAAGGCACCACCGTGACGGGGATGGAAAAGGATTCGCGTCCAGCCAGTGACTGGACAAGGGGACCAGGGCCTTCCTTGCCAGAGCCAGCCGCCAGCACGAGAATGGCGATATCCTGGTCCTCTTCGATCAGCTTCTGTATTTCTTCGGATGTAATGCCTTCGCGCACGACGAGCTCCGACTCGATCCCGATCGTTTCGCGAACGCTAGCGGCGAACTTGCTGAGCGTCGAATTGGCGCGCTCCTCAGCTTCCGCGCGCATGATCTGTTCGACGCCAAGAAATGCTTGAAAATCGGCTGAGTCGATGACGAACAGCAACAAGAGCACGCCGCCTGTGGTCTTGGCTCGGCGTGCGGCATAGGCGACAGCCCGTTCACACTCCGGCGTCTCGTCGATGACGGCCAGAAATTTGCGGCGGTGGCCCGCCTCGCGGCTCAGACGTTTTGATACCATGTGCCCAACCTGCCCTAACCGTTGTTTATCCGCAATGCTCAAGACTAGTCTTGCAGAAAGCCTATAATATCACGGACCTTGCGCATCGTCTTCTCGGCAAGGACGCTTGCGCGTTCGCCGCCGTCTCTCAAGATTGCGTCGACATAGCCGGGATCGGCTGAAATACGCCGCATATCGGCCGCGATCGGTGCCAGCTTTTCGACAGCAAGGTCAGCAAGAGCAGGCTTGAACACGGAGAATTGCTGGCCTCCAAAATCGCGGATGACGCTCTCCTTGTCGCTGTCTATCAGCGCGGCATATATTCCGACAAGATTATCGGCCTCTGGCCGTTCCATGAGGCCGTCAACGTCAGATGGCAATGGCTCGGAATCTGTCTTGGCCTTGCGGATCTTCTTTGAAATCGTATCCGAGTCATCGATCAAATTGATGCGCGACAGATCGGAAGGGTCGGACTTCGACATTTTCTTGGTGCCGTCGCGCAGGCTCATAACGCGCGCGGCGGGCCCGCCGATAACCGGCTCCGTCAGCGGAAAGAAACTGGCGATGGTTTCGTCACCCGATTGCGTCTCTACCCCGAGGCCAAGTTCGGCAATCCGGTCCGAAAAATCGGTATTGAATTTCTGGGCAATGTCGCGCGTCAGTTCCAGATGCTGTTTCTGGTCCTCGCCAACCGGCACATGGGTTGCGCGATAGGCAAGAATATCGGCAGCCATCAGGTTGGGGTAGGTGAAGAGGCCGACAGAAGCATTCTCGCGATCCTTGCCTGCCTTGTCCTTGAACTGGGTCATGCGGTTCAGCCAGCCCATGCGGGCAACACAATTGAAGATCCATGCGAGTTCCGCGTGCTGATGCACACGGCTCTGGTTGAATACGATATGCTTTTTTGCATCGATACCCGCGGCAAGGAAGGCAGCCGTGACTTCCCGCGTATTGCGCATCAACTCTAAAGGGCCGCCCCAGACGGATAAAGCCTGCGTGATCGCATGCTGATCGACAACGCAGTAGATGCAATTGTTGCTTTCCTGCAGCGCAACCCAGCGGCGGATCGCCCCCAGATAGTTACCAAGATGCAGGTTGCCGGTTGGCTGGACACCGGAAAAGACGAGCGGTTCAAACGTGCTCATAAATCGTCCTTGATCTTTCGGGGATCGGGCTTGCAGGCGCCGATTGTAATGAAGTCGCGGTTTTGGCAGAGCGAGCGGTCGTATTCAAGCCTTATCGAACGCCACAGCCTATATAACCTCAAGCAGGTCCCATTTATTGCCATAGAGATCTTCGAATACGGCGACACTGCCATAGGCCTCGTGGCGTGGCTCTTCGAGGAAGCGCACGCCGGCTTTCACCAGCGCCGCGTATTCCTTCGCAAAATGCTCCGCGTAAAGAAAACAACGCGACGCGGCCGCCGCTCTGGTTGCCAATACATGCGTTCTGCAGATCTCCGTCGGCCTTAGCCAGAAGCAGCCGGCAGCCGCCACTCCCTTCGGGTGCCACGACGACCCAACGTTTGGTATCGGAAAGTGGCGCATCGCTAATGAGGGAAAACCCAAGCACGTTGGTGTACCAGGCGATCGCCTCATCATAGTCGCGGACCAGAAGTGTGATCATGCCAATTTGTCGGCTCAAGATGCCGCGTCCTCTGGTGCCTTTACTCCCCGTTTCACATTGCGCCGGATCATTCCAAGGCTGGCACCGCCGGTGCCGAAGGCGAGTGCGAAATAAAGGATCATCGATAGCGCAACCAGCGACATCACGGCGATTGCCTGTGTGTGCAGCGGAGCGTGCGGCGCAAGTGCGGGACCCATCCAGATGATGGCATAATAGAGCGCAACTCCCATGAGCCCAGCGGCTAGGATAAGGCGTGGGATACGTGTGAGCAGTGGAATGTCTCGCCCCCAATGGCCCCGCCAAACCAGCGTCGCGAACAGCAAAAGCGCGTTGGTCCAACCGGCAACGACTTCAGCCGTTGCAATACCCATCTCCGCTATGACTGGAAAGAGCGTCAACGCCAAGCTAACGTTTACAACGACCGCGACCGCCGCAAAGATCATCGGTGTTCGCGTATCTTCGCGCGCGAAAAACCCTGGCAGAAACGCCTTGATCAACACGAACGCAGGAAGACCCAATCCGTAAATGGCAAGAATATTGCCAACGGTATGCGTGGACGTGGTGGAGAAATTGCCGCGTTCATAGAGCATGCGAACGATGGGCTCCGACATGACCAGCAATGCCGCTGCAGCGGGAAGCGTCAGGAACAGGGTAAACTCCACCGATCGGTTCTGCAGGCTGCCGGCTTCCCTCACATTGCCGGATCGCAGCGCCCGGGCCAACTCCGGCAGAAGGACGGTCGCAACAGCGATGCCAACGACCCCGAGCGGCAATTGATAGATCCGGTCAGCATAGGCGAGCGACGAGATAGCGCCGGATTTGGCCGACGCAATATTTGTATTGATCAGAAGATTGATCTGAGTGATGCCGCCGGTAACAGCTGCAGGGAAGGCGAGCACCAGCAGGCGTCGGACGTTGGCAGTTAAATGCGGCAACCGCAATCCGATGGAAATGCCGGCATTGCGCACAGCGAACCAGACAATGGCTAGCTGAACCACACCCGAAACCATCACGCCCCAGGACAGGGCATAGCCGACGGTGCGGCCATCCTGGCCCTTCAGCCACGCATAACCGAGCACGCCGATCAGAATGACGTTCAGAAAGACCGGCGCGATTGCAGCGGCGAAATAGCGATGCAGGGAATTCAGCATTCCGCTCATCATTGCCGCGAGCGACATGCAGGCAAGATAGGGGAACATGATGATCGCCATTGACACCGTATTGTCGAATTTCACGGCATCTTCAACGAAACCCGGCGCAATGACGAAGCGCACGATCAGTGGCATCGTTAGCTCCATCAGGATCGTCAGGCTGAGGAGAACGGTGAAGAGCACACCGAACACCTCCTCTGAAAAACGCCGCGCACCATCAAGACCGTTGGCTTCGATTTCCTTGGCAAACAATGGGACAAAGGCAGCGTTGAACGCACCTTCTGCAAAGAGGCGCCGGAATGTGTTGGGAAAGCGAAATGCCGCATTGAAAGCATCGGCCACCGGCCCGGTGCCGAGTGCACTGGCCATCAGCATCTCTCGCGTGAAGCCGAAGACGCGGCTCATCAATGTGCCGGACGCGACCGTCGCAAATTTCTTGACCAGGCTCATCTCAGGTTCATTCCGCCGTCATGAGGATATTTTGCCTTTGCAGCTGCGCTGTCGTGATGTCGCCTTCGCCGAAGAGGGCCAGCAACTTCTTGCGGATACGGTTTTGCCTTGTCGTATTGGTGATCTGATGGCCGACGAGATCAGTGACATAGAATACGTCAATGACCTTTTCGCCGAAGGTCGTCACATGCGCGGAAGCAATATCGAGCGATAAATCGGAAATGATGCCGGTTATTTCCGAAAGAAGACCGGGGCGATCCAGCCCTTCCACTTCGATAACGGTAAACTTGTTAGAAAGCGTGTTGTTGATTTCGACGCGCGGCGTGATCCGGAACGCCTTGACGGCACGCTTCGGCTTGGTACGGGCCGCAAGCATTTCCGGCAGATAGGACTTTCCGGAAAGCACATCCTCGATTAGGCGGCCAACCCGCATCGCACGCCGCCGTTCATCGTCATCAGTCGGAAATTCGCGGCTGATGAGAATCGTATCAAGCGCCCGTCCGTCACTGGTCGTAAAGATCTGCGCATCGACGATATTTGCCCCGGCCGCAGCGCAGGCGCCGGCGATGATGGAAAGCAGACGTGGATGGTCCGGCGACAGAACGGTAATCTCGGTCACACCCTCAAAATCATGGGTCTTCACCATGGTTGCCAGCGCTGTCTCGCTTGCATCGGACTCGCGCACAAAATTGGCGTGCCTAATCTGATCATCAAGGCTGACCGTCAAAAGATAGTTTTGATAGTGGAGCGCAAGATAGGATTGGCGCTCGATCTGCGGCCATGACGACAGCGCGTGATCGAGTTGCGCACGGGCATGATCGGTGCGTTCCTTGCGCGAGACCTCCGAGAAGCCGCCTGTCAGGAGCAATTCGGTTTCATAGAAGAGATTGCGCAGCAATTGGCCCTTCCAGCCATTCCAGACGCCTGGGCCGACCGCCTTGATATCGCATATGGTGAGGACGAGCAGTAGTTTCATCCGGTCAAGCGTCTGCACAATCTCGGCGAAATCCTCGATCGTCTTGCGGTCGTTGAGATCGCGTGACTGCGCCACCATGCTCATCGTCAAATGCTGTTCGACGAGCCAGGCGACCGTTTCGGTATCGGACTTCGACAGGCCAAGACGCGTGCCGATGCGTCTTGCGATGCGGGCACCGGCCATGGAATGGTCTTCCGGCCGGCCCTTGGCAATATCGTGCAGCAGCAGCGCGACGTAGAGCAGTTTTCGGTCCTTCTTCAGCCCGGGCATGATCTGATTGGCGAGCGGATGCTCCTGGCCAAGATCGCCGTGATCGATTTCCGACATGACTGCGATACAACGCAACAGATGCTCGTCAACAGTATAATGATGATACATATTGAATTGCATCATTGCGACGATCTTGCCGAAGTCGGGAATGAACCTGCCGAGGACACCGGATTCGTTCATGCGACGCAGAATGAGTTCGGGATTGCGTTCCGAGGTTAGGATTTCCAGGAAAAGCCGGTTTGCCTCGGGATTTTCGCGCAGTTCGGTCTTGATGAGCGAGAGCGAGCGCGTCACCAACTGCATCGCATCAGGATGGAATTCCAAACCGTGCTCGTCTGCGAAATGAAACAGCCTGATAAGATTGACTGGATCCTTATGGAACACGCCGTCATTGGCGATGGTGATGCGGTGATTGTCGACCACAAAGTCGCTGGTGCCCGGAAGCTTGCGCTTGCGGCGTGAGAAGGTAAGGAAAATCCGGTTGAAACCCGGAACGTGCTTGGCCTGTTCTTCTTCCAATGCCGCACAGATGATGCGGGTGAGATCGCCTACTTCCTTGGCAACAAGGAAGTAGTGTTTCATGAAGCGCTCGACATCGCGCTGGCCGGGATGGGCCGTATAGCCTAGCCGCCGCGCAATTTCGCTCTGAATATCAAAGGAAAGCCGCTCTTCGGCCTTGCCTGAAATAAAGTGCATATGGCAGCGCACTGCCCACAGAAGGTCTTCGGCCTTGCGAAAGATTTTATGCTCGGCAGGAGACAGAACGCCAAGCGTTACCAATTCATCACTCGTCTTCACGCGGTAGTAATATTTGGCGATCCAGAAAAGTGTGTGCAGATCGCGCTGCCCGCCCTTACCTTCTTTGACATTCGGCTCAACCAGGTAGCGCGTCGCGCCCGCCTTGCGGTTGCGTGCATCACGTTCCGCAAGCTTGGCCTCGATAAATTGAGGACCGGTTCCTTTGACGACTTCATCGTCAAAACGCTGCTCCAGCTTGGTGAAAAGCTCGTCGTTGCCGCAAAGATAACGGGCCTCGAGAATCGTGGTGCGAATCGTCATATCGGACAGCGACAGCCGGATGCACTCGTCGAGGTTTCGCGTGGCGTGGCCGACCTTAAGCCCCGCATCCCAGAGCATGTAGAGAATATATTCGACGACCTGTTCGCCCCAAGGTGTCTGCTTGTAGGGCAAAAGGAAGAGTAGATCTATGTCCGATCCGGGGGCGAGGGTGCCACGACCATAGCCGCCGACTGCGACAATGGTCATGCGTTCCGCTATGGATGGGTTTGTCGCCGGATAGACATGGGTGACGGCGAACTCATAGAGCGCGGAGATAATCTGGTCCATTAGCCAGGAAAGACGAATTGCACATGTTGTGCCTCCCGCGTCCTTCATCAGCAACTCTTCCGCAGTTTTGCGGCCCGCGCTCAGCGTCTGCTTTACCAACTGCAACACGTCATTGCGATCGACGGACGCTGCGCCTTGTTTCTTCGACAACTTGACCAAATCTTCAAATTGACGGTGAAGTTTGGTTGGGTTGACGATCTGTTCCAGTTTCAGGTCTGAGGCGCTCATGAACACGTCTTTATGAATGATGGCCGCACGCTATAGCGCGAATTTACTGCAAACGAAATGATTACATTTGAAGCAGGCAAATTCAGGATGTCGGGTTCGCTGCGAGGGCTTTCAAGCGATAGAGCGCCTCAAGCGCTTCGCGTGGGCTCATGTCATCGGGGTTTATGGCGGATATCGTAGACAGGAGGGCGCTATCCCTGCCTTGAACCGGTTTTGGCGGCTGGTGCTTCACTTCGACCGAAAAAAGCGGCAGGTCGTCGATCAGCTTGGCGGCCTTGCCTGAGGTCTCTCCCGCTTCGAGCTGGTGCAAGACATCGCGGGCGCGATTGACGACTGCTTCTGGCAGTCCAGCCAGGCGAGCCACCTGCACTCCGTAGGAGCGGTCCGCTGCACCCTTGGTGACCTCGTGCAGGAAGACGACATCACCATCCCATTCCTTGACCCGCATCGTCACATTGCTCAACCGTTCGAGTTTTTCCGAGAGCGCCGTCATTTCATGGAAGTGGGTAGCGAAGATCGCCCTGCACTGGTTCTTCTCGTGCAGATACTCGACCGCCGCCCAAGCAATTGACAGGCCGTCAAAGGTCGCTGTGCCGCGCCCGATTTCGTCGAGGATTACCAGTGAATGGTCGCTGGCCTGATTAAGGATGGCGGCCGTTTCCACCATCTCGACCATGAAAGTGGAGCGCCCGCGCGCCAGGTCATCGGAAGCCCCGACCCGCGAGAACAGGCGATCGACAATGCCGATATGTGCTGAGCCAGCTGGAACGAAGGAACCCATCTGCGCCAGGATCGCGATCAGTGCATTCTGACGCAAAAATGTCGATTTACCGCCCATGTTCGGGCCAGTCAGCAACCAGATCGCGCCCTTGCCCACACCATCCGGTGAGAGATCGCAGTCATTGGCAACGAACGGGTTGGCCGCTTGCCGGCGCAGGGATTGCTCGACTACCGGGTGGCGGGCCGCAACAATCTCGAAAGCCAAGCTGTCATCAACAATCGGACGGCAATAACCCTGCTCCTCCGCAAGCGCTGCCAGCGATACGCAAACATCGAGGGCCGCCAGAGCCGCGGCACCGGCACGTATTGCATCAGCATTGGCAACGGTTTCATTGGTCAGCGTATCGAAAATACCAAGCTCGATCGCGAGTGCACGTTCGGCGGCATTGGCGATCTTGGTTTCGAGTTCCGCCAGCTCCGTCGTCGTAAACCGCATCGCATTGGCGATGGTCTGGCGATGGATGAATTTGCCCTTGGCGTCATCGGTATCGGTCATCGTGGACGCGTTATTGGCCGTTACTTCGATGAAATAGCCGAGCACGTTATTGTGCTTTATTTTCAGCGACTTGATGCCGGTCATGTCCATGTAGTCAGCTTGCAGGCCGGCAATGATACGGCGCGAATGGTCCCGTAGTGCCCGCATTTCGTCGAGCTCGCCATTATATTGCGCCCGCACGAACCCGCCGTCGCGTTTGAGTAACGGCAATTCATCGGCAAGCGCCCGGTCGAGAAGCGTTGCAAAATCTGATGGCAGTTCATCAAGACGGTCGCGGACCAGCGCAAGTTCTGCTGGCAATTCCTCCTTTTGGAAGAGTTGCAATATTTCACCTGCCGCGTCAAAGCCGCGGGCAAGGGCGCTGAGGTCGCGGGGGCTTCCTCGCCCGACTGCCAGTCGCGACAAGGCGCGGGGCATATCCGGGACACTCTTTAATGCCTCTCGTGTCAGATCAGCCAGTGACTGACGTGTAAGAAAATAGGACACCGAATCCAGCCGTTCGGCGATTGCAACTGGATCGGTAAGAGGGGATGTCAGCCGCTCTGCGAGAAGCCTCGCCCCGCCGCCGGTGACGGTGCGATCAATCGCCTTGAGCAGGCTTCCATCGCGATTGCCGGAAAGCGTGCGCAGGAGCTCAAGGTTGGCGCGGGTCGCAGGGTCAATGAAAAGAGATGAGCCTTCGGACTCGCGCTCCGGCCGCATCAGTGGCGGGCGCTCGGCGATCTGCGTCTTCTCGACATAGGCAATGGCGCCAGAAACAGCAGAGAGCTCGGCACGCGAGAATTGGCCGAAACCATCAAGCGTGCTGACGTCGAAATAGCGCTGGATGCGGTTTTCCGCCGTGGCGCTGTCAAACAGGTTCGGCGGCTGCGGGGTTACAGAACGGCCGACGACGTCGAAAACCGGTCGCAATTGCGGATCATGGAATAACGGATCGGCAACGATCAATTCACGCGGATCAACGCGCAGGATGTCGGCAAGGAGCCGGGAGGGATCGGTTTCACCAACGCGAAATGTGCCGGTAGAAATATCAATCCAGGCAAGCGCAAACTGACCCTGACCCGATCCCTTGATGCGGCCGAGCGCCATCAGATAGTTGGCTTCTGCTGGGTCGAGGAGTTTCTCCTCGGTGATCGTTCCTGGAGTAACCAGCCGAACGACGTCACGCCTGACGACAGATTTTGCCCCGCGTTTCCGAGCTTCGGCTGGATCTTCTATCTGCTCGCAGACGGCAACACGAAAACCGCGCGCAATCAGCTTTTGCAGATAGTCATCAGCCGCATGGACGGGTACGCCGCACATCGGGATGTCTTCGCCGAGATGTTTGCCACGCTTGGTCAGCGTGATGCCAAGAGCGCGCGAGGCCTCGACAGCGTCATCAAAGAACAGCTCGTAAAAGTCGCCCATGCGATAGAACAACAGGCTGTCCGGATTCGTCCCTTTGATCTCGATATATTGCTCCATCATCGGCGTTGGGCGCGCCAATGGTTCAACCTCATAGGGGGACGGATCGATGATGGATGCCAATTCGGCCAAGACGTTCTCCTGATATTCAGGAGCAATCTATTCGGTATCGCGGGATTTACACACCTCTCCGTAGCCCATTCACGACTTTTCTCCACAGATGGATGCGATAAAGCAGATAAAGGCTAAACGACGCGCTTTGCTTCGGCGGCGTAGTGGCTCACATAACGTTCTGAAATGCGGCTGACGGGCAGGATGATAAAGACGTCGGTGGTGCCGAAATCATGATCGACCACGGCGCCGTCGCCGATCATCGCGCCAAGACGCAGATAGCCTTTGATCAGCGGCGGCATGGCAAACAGTGCAACCCTCGCATTGATTGCCTCGTTCGGGACGAGGTCCATCGGCTGGTACAGCGCTGGCAAGGCGCGAACGTCCCAGTCGGGCGTGGCGCGGCAATTGTGCTGTAGAAACGACAATGGAAGCGCGTGCGCAGCCGGGACAGTACCCTGGAAGGAAGCGCAACCGAACATGACGCCTATGGAATGATAGCGGCAGTAGCTCCAGATACCCTGCCACAGCAATTCAACGGTCCGTTTCGAACGGTATTCCGGCAGGACACAGGAACGGCCGAGTTCAAGAAAGCGCAGTTCCGGCTTCGCAGCAACGAGGCGATCGATGGAATATTCGCTGGCTGAGTAGAAGCCACCTGTCTCGAAAGCTCTCTCGGAGCGCAGGAGCCGGTATGTGCCGACGATCTGCTTGTGCTTTGGCCCCGGAATGGATGTGTCATAGACGAGCAGATGGTCGCAAACGGGATCGAAACGATCGGCGTCGCGCTGTTCCAATGTCGCAGAACCCCTTGCTCCGAGTTCGTCAAAAAACACCTTGAAACGCAGCTGTTGCGACGAAGCGATCTCATCCTCGGTTTGTGCAAGGCACACTTCCATTGTGCCGATGCGGCCGAGCACCGAAACAAGGGGTGGCGCCGTAAACGGCGAGGGTGTTGAATCTACCTGCGACATCATGCGCTGATCTTTAGTAGCTGATGCAGGTTCAAGCAAGGCGATGCCCATGTCGATTCGCTCTCACAGGAGGTTAATCGGTACTCATTCATCTCTGAATACAACAATTGGATGACGGCTACATGACGTGAGATGCAGGCTAAATTGCAGTTTCTGCTTCAGTTTTCGCCGCGTTGTCCGCCCCCGGCCCGCCTGTCACGCAGCCAGACAAAAATTTCTTCAACCACCACCAATGCTGCGCCAATGGATATGTAGGCATCAGCCAGATTGAAGACGGCAAACGACCACGAAGGCAGGTGGAAAAGAATATAGTCGATGACGTAGCCATGCAGGCTGCGATCGATGAGATTGCCAATTGCACCGCCGATGATCAGGGCAAAGCCGACGCGCGATATCCAGCGGGCTGACGCGGTGGTCCACCAAAGGTAGCTGACAAATCCAATGACGACTAAAGTCAGTCCAATAAGAGCAAGGTCGTGCAGATTGCTGAGCATCGAAAAAGCAATGCCATTGTTGTGCACGCGAAAAAGCGCCAGAAAGGGCAAAACGTCAATCTGTTGCTGATAGTCCATACCCGTTTCGATCAGATATTTCACGATCTGATCGCTGATCACAGCGAAGGCAATGACGGCAAAAAGGCTGTAAAAGGCTTTGCTTCTCATAAGGCTTTTTTCTAAGTTCTGCCATTGAGCTTCAGCGCGTCACGCCTGATCTCAAACAACATGACTCCAGTCGCAATGGCAAGATTAAGCGAATCGGCCCGGCCTTGCTGCGGAATACGCGCAAGCCTATCACAGGCAGAAGCCAGCTGATCCGGCAACCCCTGCTGCTCATTACCCATCATCAGAATAACCGGCTTGTTGGCATAAGGGATTGTGCGATAGTCGACAGCTCCTTTGAGATGGGTTCCAACGACAAGCCCCGAAAACCCCTTTCGCCAGGAAAGAAATTCGGTTTCGCTAGCACGCGCTAGCGGAACAGCAAAAACCGAGCCCATTGTAGCGCGAACCGTCTCCAGCGAGAAAGGGTCCGTCGTGTCGCCAATCAGGATGATGCCCTTTGCACCCACGGCATCGGCGGTACGGATGATAGTACCGAGATTACCGGGATCGCGGACCCGGTCTAGCGCGATATAGACCTCGCTACCATGCGGCTTGATCGCGGAAAGCGACTGGGTCTTCTGCTCGAAAACACCAACGACCATTTGCGGGTTATCGCGCCGGGTAATGGCAGCAATCACCTTCTCGCTGACCTCCAGCACATCGCCGCCCTTGGCAATCGTCCGCGCAGCAACCTGCTCCACCAAGGCGTTGCCCTTGCCTGCCTTGGAATAGACCAGTGTCTTGATGATCCAGCCCAAATCGAGCGCATCAATGACAAGCTTCAGGCCCTCTGCAATGAAAACGCCTTGCTGGTCGCGGAATTTCTTCATTGCGAGCGCACGCAAATCCTTGACGATCGGGTTGGTCAGGCTGGTGACTTCTTTCACCTTGCCGGGTCGCGCAAGTCCGCTGCCCCGCTGGTGATCATCGTGTCTGCTCATTTTGCACCCCAGCGGCTGAAAAGAGACGTAGAAAGCGCTCGTCCCGATGAACGCTCGCGCAAGATGAGCTCCCCTGACTGTACCTCACCGCCAAGGCCAGTAAACATATCCCGCATCAATTCGTGGATGGCAAAGAACGATGCGCGGATTGAATAGGCCGTCAGAACGACAGCGAGCGGGTTTGGTGTAAGGATAGAACGGCAAAGATCGACCATGTCTGGCAGATTGTCGAACAACTGCCAGACTTCGCCATTCGGTCCGCGCCCATAGGCCGGCGGGTCGAGGAGAATAATGTCGTAGCCGCTGCCGCGCCGCTCCTCGCGCGCAACGAATTTCATTGCGTCCTCGCAGATCCAGCGAATGGGCTTGCTCGAAAGCCCGGCCATTTCCTGATTTTCCCGCGCCCATAAGATGGCCTTCTTCGACGCGTCAACGTGGGTGACTTCGGCGCCGGCGCGCGCCGCAACCAGCGAGGCAACGCCCGTATAGCCGAAAAGATTGAGCACCTTCACGGGGCGCTTCGCATTGCGGATCAAACGGTCCATATGGGACCAGTGCGTACCCTGTTCCGGAAACACCCCCACGTGCCGGAAAGAGGTGAAGCGACCAAGAAATGGAATGCCGTCAAAGGCGAGGGGCCAGGTTTCGCCGAGAGGGACTTTTGGGAAATGCCAACGGCCGACACCTTCCTCATCCGTATTGCCTGTAAAAATTGCATCGGCCTTGTCCCATTCAGCCTTGTCCCATGCAGGCAGCCATATGGCCTGGCCTTCAGGCCGGACGACACGGTAGGGGCCGTACTGTTCGAGCTTCAGGCCGTTGCCGCTGTCGAGCAACGCATAATCGTCGGAAGGCAATGTTTCGAGAATGAGGCCGGTCTGTTCTTGCGGACGCTGGCCGGTGCGGCGAACGACCACCCGTTTCGGCATCGGCTCTAAGCGCGGTGCTGTCTTTTTCTGCACTTCGCCATCGGCCATGTGTGCAGGCTTGGCAAATTGCGGACGCGGCTTTGTCGCGCTCTGCCGGAAAGGAACGCCTTTCGCCGCGCTACTTTCGCTCTTGGCTTTCCGGATTTTTCCGCCAGACGATTTCAAATCTTGCTTTCCTCGTGATACTTCGGAGGTTTCCTATGCCAAGACGAGGAAAGGCGAAAGCAAAAACGCTCAAAGTGAGGCTGCAATTGCCTTTTCGTAGATGAGAATACCGGCGGCGAGGTCTTCCAATGCTGCGCCTACCGATTTGAACAGCGTAATCTCATCCGCCGATCGACGACCCTCGGTTGTGGCGCGAGCCAAGCCGAACAGATCTCCGATCACATGGCTTTCCGTTACAACACCCGCCTTGATCGGTTGCACGATATCGCCACCTTCTTTCAGGGCACCGTCCTTGGTATCGACAAAGACCCGGGCGCGCTTCACGCACTCATCGTCGCTCTCTCGCATTGTGGGCGTAAACGCACCGATCAGGTCCACATGAGCGCCTGGCTTCAGGTGCTTGCCGAGGATAAGTGGTTCGGTGGAAAGCGTTCCAGCGGTGATAATGTCAGCATTTGCAATCGCCGCGTCCTTGTCGTTGACGGCCTTGGCATTGAAGCCATCGGCAACAAGCTCGGCAGCAATTTTTTCTGCGCCGGCCAAGTTGCGGTTCCAAATTGATATTTCCGTGATCGGCCGAACGGCACTATGCGCTCGCGCGAGGAAGCCGGAGAGGGCGCCGGCACCAAGCACGACGAGCTTTGATGCATCCTCGCGCGCAAGATAGCGAGCCGCGAGGGCTGACGCCCCCGCTGTCCGCCACAGCGTGAGGCGTTGCCCATCGATCAACGCCTTGGGCTCACCGGTCTTGCCGTCGAGCAGAAGATAAACGCCCATGACAGCCGGTTTCGAGACGGCACCATTATCTGGCGATACGGTGACGATCTTGACGCCCATATAACCCTTCGAGGAGTCGCCCAGGGTGTCGAAATCCGACCAAGCGGGCATCAGCAGCAATGTTGATGCAGCACCGTCGGGACGTTCAATAGTATGGTGGTGGCGTACGGGCTGAACAACGCCCTGGCGGAAGGCCTGTTCGATCGCATTGATCATGTCCGGCCAGTTCAGCAGCCCGTCGACCTCGGCCGGGGAGATCAGTTTCATTTCAATTCCTTAGTTATTGTCATTCAGTACAGCGAGGGCAGATTCGGGGTAGAGGTTGTTTCGGCCGAGGCTTTTCGTGCCTCCTTACGCAAAAGCTCGGCCTCCAGCTTGCGTTGCCTGGCCAATTTGCGGTGCTTCCCCTGATTGTACCATGTTGCAAAGCTACCAAGAATGAGTCCGACGATAAGCGCAGCCAAGAGCCAGACAAAAAGTGGGGCCGAATAGGAAAGGGCTGGATTGCCCGGATTAAACGGATCGATCGTAAAAGATACAGCCGCTCGGTTAGCCACTGACAATGCGATCAGAATGATGGCAAGCGGCACAAGAATGAGGACGATGACAATGCGATTGACCATATTTCCCTCCTGGGCGCCGCTTTGAAACGCGTGTTGGAAGCCTCTTAACCGTTGGAATTGAGCCTGTCGCGCAGTTCTTTGCCGGTTTTAAAGAAAGGTACCCACTTTTCCTCGACATCCACGCTTTCGCCGGTGCGGGGATTGCGTCCGCTGCGTGCTGGGCGGTTCTTAACCGAGAATGCACCGAAACCACGGAGCTCGACCCGATTGCCTTCGGCCAGCGCATCGGTGATCTCATCGAAGATAGCGCCGACGATATTCTCCACATCACGCTGAAACAAATGCGGATTGCGGTTGGCAATGATCTGCACGAGCTCTGATTTGATCACAGCGAAATCCCTTCCGGTTCAAGATCAGGAGGACATGGTCAAAAAGGCACGGACCTGAAGACTATGTCACTGATCTTATGTGTTTAATATCTTTATTGCGCCCCGACAGGCTTGCCGTCAACGTGCCAAACAGAAACGAGTCCGTCAAGGAACATACGATCTCCTGTCAATTCACGCAGCATTCCGGCACTTTCCTCCGGAAGGCCGAGGTATCGGGTCAGCATTTTCATGGCCGATTGCGAAAAGAACAGGCCAAGGGAGGACTTTTCTACCGGTTTCCACTCAATGACAGGAAGCTTGTCGTTGACGCCCTTGGTTTTGAGCCAGCCAATGGCCTTGTCTTCGCCGCCCAGTTCGTCAATGAGCTTGTTTGCAATAGCCTGTCGCCCGGTGAAAACCGATCCGTCTGCCAGGGCGAGCGCCTGCTCGTGGCTGAATTTCCGCCGCTCCTGGACCAGCCCGACAAACCAGTCATAGGAATCGATAATCATGCGATGGATCATCGCCTTGGCTTCTTCACTTGCGGGATTGAAGAAATTGGGCTCCGCTTTGAGCGGGCTTGATTTGATTGTCTCGACCTTGACACCAAGCTTGGTGAGAAGTTCCGAGATGTCCGGATACTGGAAAAGCACGCCAATCGAGCCGATAATCGACGATTGACGCGCCACAATGTGATCGGTCGCGCTTGCGATCATATAGCCCGCCGAGGCGGCCAGTGTACCAACCTGCGCTACGACGGGCTTCTTGGTGGCAAGCTTGCGCACGGCTTCGTAGATCGCCTCGCCACCAGCTGTCGTTCCGCCTGGAGAATCAACGGAGAGGATTACACCTTTCACTGCATCAGAATCCTCAATATCCTTTAGACGCTTGAGCAATTCCTCGTTTTCAAAGATTGTTCCTTCGACGCGAACCTTGGCAATATGCGGCGCAGACTTGCCGGCAAAACCGTCCAAGCCCGCCGTAAAAAAGTAAAGTGAAATCAACGCGAAGCCAATGAGCAGGAGTGTGAAAGCACGCCAGAATGTGAGCTTCCTGCGAAGCCGGCGTCTGTCGATAATTGCGTCAGCAGTGTTAGCCATCGTCCTGTCCATTCGCTCTCAAATTCAGCTCGCATACACTTCTGCGACAACATTTCTTTGAAGTCCAGACTTGAAACTCCGTGGTTTGATAGGCACTTGGACCTTGTATCTCGTCGAATGACGGCATACTTGTGGTCGAATGCAACTTGCGCGACAGGTACACGCCCACTTCATCGAAAAATAACCATATTGGCGTTCAAGTAGCCATAATATTGTAATCGGTAAACGCAGCCAGACTTATGTCAATCGAAAGAAACGATACGCATCAGGAACGTGATGCCACCGCTGATGCTGACCACCACGCCGAGGTGGCGCGGCAGTTTGCTGCCTCCGATAAGGATTCTACCGTTTTCCGCGCTGCGGAGCGTCATTCGCGACGGGTACGCTTCTTGAAGTTTGCTCTTCCGGCAGCGGCACTGATTGGTGCGGCAGTCTTCTCCTGGTTTACGTTCTTTTCGACCTCCAGCGTACCAAGCAATATTTCGCTCGACAATGCCGGGATCGAGAATGGCAAGCTGGTGATGACCAATCCCAAGCTCGATGGATTTACCAAGGACAAGCTGCCTTATAAAATGAGTGCGGTACGGGCGCTGCAGGAGGTAGGCAACAGCAATGTGATTTCGCTCGAGGGGATCGACGCAGAACTCCCACTCGGCAGCGAGTCGCGCGCTCAGGTCAAGGCAAAGTCAGGGGTCTTCGACAATGCAAACCGACAATTGACGCTTGACAGCGACATAAGCCTGACAACATCCGATGGCATCACTGCCAACCTGCAATCGGCAGATATCAACATTGCAGGGAACTCGATGTCGACCAACAAACCGGTCAGCATCCACAACAGCACATCAAGCATTACCGCAGACAGCATGCAGATCACTGAAAGCGGGAAAGTAATGACTTTTGAAAAGCGTGTAAGGCTTGTCATTCAGCCTACAAAGCTGCAAGAAGGTGGCAAGGAAGTCAAATCGGCCCAGTGAGACCAACACGCGATTTTTGACTTTGAGGGAATATCCTGGATTTAGGAGAGAACACGATGTCGTGCGCGGCAAGATTGATCAGCATTTCGACTGTAGCATTGGGCATACTGGTATCTTCGATGATCGTTCCCGCCGCCGCGCAGCAGGATGCCGCTGGCGGAGCCAGCAAAGGCATCAAATTGTCCGGCGATCAGCCGATCCAGATCGACGCGGACAAGCTGGTGGTTCACGACAAGGAAGGCACAGCAACGTTTACTGGAAATGTTACGGTTGTGCAGGGAGGAACGCTCCTGAAGGCCGGGTCCATGATCGTTTATTATGTCAAGGCTCCCAAGAAGGACGCCAAAGACACGACGGCGCCTGACGCGACGAAAGCGGCTGATGCCCCGAAAACAACGGGCGTTGCGGGGGCGGGAGCTCAGGATATTGATCATCTCGAGGTCAATGACAAGGTCTACGTCAAATCTGAGGATCAGGTCGCGACCGGGGATCACGGTACATTTGACATGAAAACCGAAGTGCTGGTTCTGACCGGTAATAAAGTTGTTTTGACCCAGGGCGACAATGTCGCTGTCGGCTGCAAACTGACCGCACAGCTCAAAACGGGCGAAGCCCAGCTTGAAAGCTGCAAGAGCGGACAGACAGGTCGTGTTTCTATTGTCGTCTCGCCTAAGAATGAACCTAAGAACTGAACGGGCGGAAAAGCTTTAAGTGTCCTTGTTTTCACGTCGCTCACCCAGCAATATCGCCGCACGGCCAGATTCCAGCCTTTCGCATGAGATGCGGCCCGCCGATCCGGCAGCCATAGATCGCATGAAAGGGACGCTCGTCGCGCGCGGGATCACCAAGAGCTATAATGGCCGGCAGGTCGTCAACGGCGTTTCCTTCGGAGTACGCTCGGGTGAGGCTGTTGGCATTCTTGGGCCAAATGGAGCAGGCAAAACGACCTGTTTTTACATGGTGACAGGTCTGGTGCCCGTCGACAAAGGCACCATTGAAATCGACGGCTTCGATGTGACGACAATGCCGATGTATCGCCGTTCACGGCTGGGCATCGGCTACCTGCCGCAGGAGGCCTCGATTTTCCGCGGTCTATCTGTTGAAAACAACATCAAGGCCGTTCTCGAGGTGGTCGAAAAAGATCGGGGTGCTCGGGCTCAGGAACTCGATTCTCTGCTTGAGGAATTTCATATCGCTCACTTGCGCAAAGCGCCCGCGATGTCCCTGTCCGGCGGCGAGCGTCGGCGTCTTGAAATTGCCCGTGCTTTGGCGTCGCGGCCGAATTTCATGCTGCTTGACGAACCCTTTGCTGGCGTGGATCCGATTGCAGTCGCTGATATCCAGCAATTGGTGAGACATTTGACGGGTCGCGGGATTGGTGTGCTCATCACGGACCACAACGTGCGCGAGACCCTCAAGCTCATTGACCGGGCCTACATCATTCATGCCGGCCAGGTACTCACCCATGGCCGACCGGATGAAATTATTGCTAATCCTGATGTCCGCCGCCTTTATCTCGGGGATCAGTTCAGGCTCTGAATTTGTAATTTTCAGCTGCCTGTGGGTAAGAAAGTGCATTTTCCGGGCGCGGTTTGGTTGAAAATTGCCGCAGCTAGTGGTTTTTTGCCGTCCTGCAATTGACAAGCAAGGATTGGGCCAGTTCTGTACATTCCAAGGAATTTCGTACAGGAGTATCCGCATCCATCATGGCCTTGTCGCCAAAACTCGATCTCAGGCAAACCCAGGCACTGGTGATGACGCCGTTGCTTATGCAGTCGATTCGACTGTTGCAACTGACACATGTGGAGCTGGAGCAATTTATCGAGCAGGAAATCGAAAAAAACCCCCTTCTTGAGCGTGATGAAGCCAATGATGAGCACTTCCTGTTTGATGAAAGGGGCTTCGACGCTGACCGCAATTCCGGCGATGAGGGCGAGTTCAGTCGAGGAGTAATAGGCGATACTGACGCGCGGGAAGACCACTCCAGCTCGAGCGGCCAAAGTGATCACTGGCTTGAAAGCGGTGAAGCGACCAGTTCAGATTCCATGTCGGATACTTTCGACAGTTCGCTCGAGAATATTTTTCCAGACGATCCCGGTACGCACGATTTCATTGCAGGCGATCTCGCTTCGCAATGGAAATCGTCGTCAGGTGATGGCTATGTTTCCTCTGGAGGCGAAGGGTATAATCTCGAACAGGTTACAGCATCTCCGCTCACCATGCGGGATCACGTGGGCGAGCAGATTCTTTTTGCCTTCGAAAAGGCAGCCGATCGCCTGATTGCAGCCGAGCTCGCGGATCATCTCGATGAGATGGGATACCTGCGCGCCGATGTGGGCGAAATGGCCGAAAGGCTTGGCGTTGAGATCGCCCATATTGAAAAGCTGATTGCAATCATGCAGGGGTTTGAGCCGGCCGGCCTGTTCGCGCGTGATCTGGCAGAGTGTTTGTCCATTCAGCTGCGTGCGAAGAACCGCCTTGATCCAGCCATGAAAGTTCTGCTGGAGCATCTGGAACTCCTGGCGAAGCGGGACTTCCATAGTTTGAAGAAACTATGCCAAGTGGCAGACGGCGATATTCTCGACATGCTGCAGGAGATAAAACTTCTCGATCCCAAGCCTGGAACCGCATTTTCGTCAGGCATGGCTGATAGCATTATTCCGGACGTGCTGGTGGAAATGGCATCAGATGGGACCTGGAGGATTGAACTCAATCCAGATGCGCTACCGCGTGTGCTTGTCAACAATAGCTATTATGCAACCATTTCGAAGGCGAAGACATCCGCGGCGGAAAAGACGTTTCTCAGTGACTGTTTGCAGAATGCCAACTGGCTCACGCGCAGCCTCGATCAGCGCGCGCAGACGATCCTGAAAGTCGCCAGCGAGATAGTGCGTCAACAGGAGCAGTTCCTCGTGCATGGGGTTGCTTACCTGAAACCGCTCAATCTTCGCAATGTCGCCGATGCGATCGGAATGCACGAATCGACTGTAAGCCGCGTTACCGCAAACAAGTACATGCTGACCAAGCGCGGCGTTTTCGAACTGCGCTATTTTTTCAACGCAGCCATCGCAGCAACTGAGGGCGCTGAGCAGCATTCGTCACAATCGGTACGTCATCAGATCAGGCAGCTCATAGATGCCGAAACACCGGACGACATTCTGTCGGACGATACGATAGTCGATCTGTTGAAGGAGAAAGGCGTTGATATAGCGCGTCGCACGGTTGCTAAATATCGGGAAGCAATGAACATCGCCTCCTCAGTGCAACGGCGGCGGGAGAAGAAAGCTCAGGCTTCTGTGCGCAAGGGCGAGGGAAAGTCTAGATTCATCCGTCACGCGGGTGTAGAATCGTTTTGAGTGGGCAATGAACCGGGCCAAAGAAGCTCGGTCGGGGAGAGAGAAGCGCCGGTAATTTGCGACAATTGCAGCGAAAGCGCGCGTTTGGACATGAAGAATCAGAAGGCGAAATGTGATGAGGCGCTCGCACTGTTTGTGCGGGATGTCTTTGCTCGTCTCCCAACAACAGTGTAGATTGGGTCGGGCAATGAAAATCACAATGAAGGTGAGGTATCATGAGTCTGCGTGTATCTGGGAAACATATGGACATTGGTGACGCTTTCCGCATTCGGATTGAGGAGCGGATCGGGGAGATGGTGACCAAGTATTTCGATGGCGGATATACCGGCCACGTCACGGTGGAAAAGCAGGGATCTCGATTTATCGCAGACTGTCTTGTTCGCCTGGATACCGGCACGGTACTCCAGGCAGCAGGCGAGGCGCAGGATCCTTTGCTTGCCTTCGACGCCGCGGGTGAGCGCGTAGACAAGCGCCTTCGCCGCTACAAGCGTCGCCTCAAATCGCATCAGGCTCCTGGATCGAACGGGGTATTTGATGACATTTCCTACCGCGTCATGGCGCCTGCACCGGATGATGATGAGGATTTTCCGGAAGACTATGCGCCAACCATCGTTGCGGAAACGTCCATGGCACTCAGGAGCATGAGTGTAGCTTCAGCGGTCGTTGAACTCGACCTGAAAGATAGTCCTGTGGTTGTCTTCCGTAACTCTGGAAGTACGCAGGTTAATATTGTATATCGCCGCCCTGACGGAAACATCGGCTGGATCGATCCATCGGCGGTAGAAGGCCAAAGCGCTGCCCGGTAATGAACGAAACGGATTCATAGCCAAATTGAACTGCCGTTCGCGCTAAAATAGGGGCGCGGACGGTAACTGGAAGGAAGAGAGATAATGGATCTGGGTGATCTCATTCAGCCCGACGCTGTCCTGCCTGCATTGAAAGTCAATTCCAAAAAACAACTTCTGCAGATCATGTCGGAAAAGGCTGCTGCCTTGACGGGTCTGAGCGAGCGGGAGGTGTTTGATACTGTCTTGCAACGCGAACGACTGGGCTCGACTGGCGTCGGCAATGGCATTGCCATCCCCCACGGCAAGATTAATAGCGTGAAACGTATTGCAGGCGTGTTTGCACAGCTCGAAACACCCATTGATTTCGAAGCGCTTGATGACCAGCCGGTCGATATCGTGTTTCTGTTGTTGGCGCCCGAAAATGCCGGTGCCGATCATCTGAAGGCATTGTCACGCATCGCGCGTATGTTGCGTGATCCGGAGCGTATTGCAAAATTGCGGACCGCTCATGATGCGAGCCTGATTTATGAATTGCTGACAGCTCAGCCGACGTCAAACGCGGCCTGACATTTGCCGTTTCCCCTATGAAGAGCCGCCGCAGAGCGGCTTTTTCATTGGGATGGCTTAGGGTCAGGATGTCGTCGCTGTCGTATTGGCTAGCATCGTTGGCGGTTAGACCAATGCAGGTTGGAGGTTAGGGGACGTTTCTGATATATACCGGATCTTCATCCTCGCCAGGATCGGCAGTGTTTCCAGTAGCCATTAATATAGATGCCCACACGCCGTTTCAGCTTGAGCAATTCCGAAATCTTCAGACATCCACGCAATGAATGTTTGAGTGCCCATCATATCAATGTCAGCTCGAACAGCGCGGATGGCGTCCCGGGCATCTTTGTCATCGACTAGAACGACAATTGCCTCGTCCCTTTGAAGTGCGGCTTTGATCGTTTGTACGCTCTGCAGACGACTCGCTTCGCCTCTATCTTTCCAAGCCGGTCGAAGTTGTTCTGGTCGGCCAGCCAGTTCCCAAAGTTCCATGTCGCGATGATATCTCTCGCCCTTTGGCGTAACCAAAACATTCAAGCGATGACGATTAGTTTATCCAGCCAGAGATATCACTCCTTGTTCCACGGCGCTGATCGCGCCCTTCGCCAGGCTCGCGTGTTGCCTCTTCCAGAACGAGATCCGTGATCGAGACTTCGCAGCCTGGGACAAACAACCAGTCGAGAGATTCAATAGCCCCGGGCAGTGACAACGGTGTGTTGTCCATTATAAGAAATTTTGGAGACCGTACATCCTCAGGATCTGGATTATCGATCATTTCGCTCTCAACTTAGGAAAGCGTGCGCGTACGGCTGCTATTCCTGATCGACTGCATCTCTCGTTCTGCCAGACGCAACATCATCTGCCATTCTTCGGGCGGCCGCTTTCAGATCGGATACGTCATATCCAAGCGGATCGGGGAGATGGCGGACCGTTGCAGCTCGTTTAGTGTTTAAGTCGCTCGGAACCACTTCGCCGGCAGCTTCTTTCAGGCGACGGAATTCTTCCACGGACAGCAATATGTTCCGCGGTTTTCCGTGTGAAGTGATGACGACAGCGTCTCTAGACGCAGCCCTTTGAACATCACCTATTTGCTTTTGAAGCTCGATTGACGAGAATGTCAGCATAATAGCCCTCCCTTTGAAAATATATATTATACGTATTTTTGGATGTTGTAGACGACAGGTTGCGCCTGTACGCCATTAGAAATGAGCTTAAGGATCAAAACGAAAGCTGCTCCAGCCGGTGATGTACGATGTCGTAACCGAGTGATCTGGCGATCTCTTCCTGCAACTTCTCGATCTTGTCCAACTTGAATTCGATGACAGCGTCCGTATCGATATCGATCAGGTGATCATGATGCTCACGATGCGCCTGCTCGAAACGTGATGGACCGCCATTGAAGGCGTGGCGATGAATGGCGCCCATCTCCTCCAGGAGGTTCATGGTACGATAAACTGTCGACAAAGCGATGCTGTGGTCGATCTCTATGGCGCGATGGAAGATCTTCATCGCATCCGGATGGTCTTCTGTTGACGTCAGAATATCAAGAATGATGCGGCGGGCGCGCGTAATACGCACGCCTGCCTTGCGCAATTCACCGTGTTTGATTGCATGACCCGGAATAAGTCCGCCGCCAGCGACAAAGCACTGGCGGCGTGTGAGTTTAGCTGGCGGCCGTCGCCGTAACACCGCTGATAACGTTGCTCGACGGCACTTCGACAATAACCTTGTGGTCCCCCGATGTCTCCAGCGGGATGCCGCTATCGGCCTTGGCGAGTTTCTTACCGTTCAGGGTAATCTTCTTGCCGCCCTTGGCCGCTGGTCTGACTTCGACGGTGTATCTGGCTTCGCCGTTACGGAGCACGAAACTGAATCCGTCCCAATCAGACGGCAACGACGGGTCTACAAACAGCCGGTCATTCCGACGGCTTATGCCAAGAATTCCTTCCGTCGCCACACGATAGAGCCAGCCGGCTGAACCCGTATACCAGGTCCAGCCGCCGCGTCCTCGCATCGGATCGACAGAATATACGTCAGCAGCCACCACATAAGGCTCCACGCGATAGGATTCGGCTTTGTCCATATCCAGCGAGTGGTTCACAGGATTGAGCATCTTGAACCAGCGATATGCCTCGTCCGCATCGCCGAGCTTGGTCATGGCGAGCACGGCCCAAGTCGCGGCGTGGGTATATTGCCCGCCATTCTCGCGCACACCTACCGGGTAGCTCTTGATGTAGCCCGGGTCGTGGCGCGATCTGTTGAAGGGCGGCGTGAACAGCTTGATGATGTCGACTTCGTCATCGATCAAATGCGTTGCCACTGAATGCATGGCCTGTTTGGCCCGGCCCGGTTCGCCATAGCCGGACAACACGCTCCACGACTGAGCGATGGAATCAATTTTGCACTCTTCGCTCTTCTTCGAGCCAAGCGGTGAGCCGTCGTCGAAGTATCCGCGGCGATACCACTCGCCATCCCAGCCGTCCCTTTCGAGAGCGGCTTTCAGGCTTTCGATATGGCCTTCCCAGCGCTGGATGCGGTCCGAGTCTTTGAAGTGTCTGGCGATTGGCAGCACATCCCGCAATGTGCTGATCAGGAACCAGCCGAGCCAGACACTTTCACCTTTGCCACCTTCGCCGACACGGTTCATGCCGTCATTCCAGTCGCCTGTCAGCATAAGCGGCAGGCCATGGGGTCCTGTACGAGCAATTGCGAGGTCAAGCGCACGGGCGGCATGCTCGTAGACGCTGGCCTTCTCACTGGAGATGGTTGGCTGATAGAAAGCATCATGCTCGCCGTTTTCAAGCGCACGCCCTTCGATGAATGCAATCTGCTCGTCAAGGATACTCATATCACCGGTTACCGCGGTGTAATGAGCGATAGCATAACCAAGCCAGACCACATCGTCGGAGATCTTCGTTCGTACACCCGCTCCTGTGGTAGGCAGCCACCAGTGTTGGACGTCACCTTCCTTGAACTGACGGGCGGAGACATTCAAAATTTGCTTTCGAGCGAGGGATGGATCGAGGATCAGCATGGACAGCGTGTCTTGCAACTGGTCGCGGAAACCAAACGCACCACTTGCCTGATAGAAGGCTGAGCGCGCCCAGATTCGGCAGGCAAGGCTTTGATAGGGCAGCCAGCGATTGACCATCACGTCGAATGCACTGTCTGGCGTCTCGACTTGCAGCCCATCAAGGAAGCTCGCCCAGATGCCCTTGGAAGCGTTGAGGGTCTCCTCGAAAGGACGCTTCTTATGTTCAGCCAGAATGCTGCGTGCCTCATTGGCACTGCCCGCATCACCCAAATAGAACAGAAGCTCCTTTGTCTCGCCGGCAGCGAGTTCGATATCGGCGCTGAGCGCTGCACAGGGGTCACCACCCGCCTCAACAAGGTTTGACAGGGATTTGGCTTGGAGCACTGCTGCGGGCCGATCAACCGAACCCAGCGCGCCGAAGAACTCGGCACGGTCGGAGGTAACAGACTGCGGCTTAACATTGGTAGCAAAGAAGGCGACATGATCGCGCCGGTCTACGCCATACGGGTTGCGTGCAAAGAGCATGCCTGTTTCGGCGTCGCTCGACGGTACGAGGAACGGCGCGGTTTTTGCACGAGCATTGCCGAGTACCCACTCAACGAAACCATAGACACGCAATTGTTTGGCCGCACCGCCATGATTGGTGATCTTCAGTCTTGAAACTCGCACGGGCAATTGCGGGTCGATCGTATGAGTCAACTCGAGTTCAATATTTCCATGACGCGACAGGAAGGTCGAGTAGCCCTGTCCGTGCCGCGTTTCGTATTGCACCGAGGGATCTCTCAGTACCGAAGCGGTTGGTGCAAACGCGGTGTTCTTGTCGAGATCTACCACGTAGATCGCTTCGCCGGAGCGGTTGATTACCGGATCATTCGACCATTGCGTCAGCTGGTAGTCGCGGCTGTTGCCCGACCAGGTGAAGCCACCTCCTTCTGCTGCAACGTGGAAGCCAAAAGCGGGATTGGAAATCACGTTGATCCATGGTTGGGGAGTACAGGTCAGACCACCGAGACGGACAACATATTCGCCACTCTTCATGTCAAAACCGCCAATGCCGTTCCAGAACGCCAGATCGTCTCCGGAAATTTTCGGACGGCGTGTGCTCATCAACTGCGTCGGTGCCGGAGCAATCCCGCGCAAGTCTTCGAGCTCGTGGTCAGCTGTTGCGACAGCCTTGCCCCTGGTTTCCGTTCCAGGAAGAAGGTCCAGACTGAGGCCCTCCATTCGCTTCAACTGTTCGGATAGCGAACCATTTTGCGCGTGCATGACGATGCGAGCCGAGGCGAGCAGGGTGTTGTAACTTACATCGCTCATCTGATCGCGGCGGACAGTAAAGATGTGGACGCGTGGTCCAAGCTGGGCGCCACGCGCGCGGCTGTTTTCGCAGATGGCTTCGAGGCCGCGCTGGAAATCCTGCGCATAGGAGAAGGAACGCTCGTTGATGACAACGACATCAACGACGAGGCCCTTCGCCCGCCAATATTCATGCGCTCTGAGCAGGTTCCTCAGCGTTTCCATGTCCGCTTCGTCATCGATGCGCAGAGCAAGGATGGGGAAGTCACCGGAAATGGACATCGGCCATAGTTCAGACTGGCTGCCAAGACCGCCTGCGATGCTTTCGGACGGCATACGCAAGGCCTTCTCTGGGTAGATGAGGCTGGTTGCAACGCGCTGGAAGACCTGAGCCTCATCGGGGTTGATGCCAATGTGGTGGAGGCGCACCTGCGAACTTGTCCAGGACAGCGAAAACTCTCGGGCAAAGCAATCCGGATGGCGGAAGCGCGCCACGACCTCTTCCAGCTCCTGCCGGTTAGGTCGCACGAGTGTCCAGAACACCAGTGTTACCTTCTTGTGTGCCGGTACACGAACCCGGCAACGCAACGAAGCAATCGGGTCAAGGACGAACCCGTGGCTGCCGCTTAAGGTAGCGCCTTCATCGAAAGCCGCCGGATTGCGCAAGGAGCGCCCGCGTCCGATAAAGGCCCGCCTGTCGGTTTCGGCCTGAACCTCGCGCATCGCGCCCGAGCTATCGCTGACCATATGTGCAACATGGATATCGGGCTCGTCATTGTTGCGCTTGCGCCGCGTGGCGTAGATCGTATCGCCGCGCTGGTCGATCTCGGTTTCCACGAACATCTTGGCAAATGCCGGATGAGCCGTGTCGGTATCGTCATTGGTCAGGACCAGTTCCGCATAGGACGTTACCTCGATGATGCGGTCCTTGGTGCCGGTATTTGTGATGACGATGCGGCGGCCCTCGCCGTCCGAATCGGAAGCCACGATAGCTTCCACGGTGGTATGGAGCGTGCCGGTTTCCTTGATGAATTCGGCCTTGTAGTCGGCGAAGATCGTCGTGCTCTTTTCGCCTGCAGGCCGCACCGGGTCGCCTGTTGCCGACCACCACTCACCATTTTCCATATCCCGGAGGAACAGGAAGGTGCCATAGCCGCTCTCCAGGATATCAGGCTGGAAGCGCGTGACGGCAAGCCCGTTCCAGCGGCTGTAGCCACCGCCATTGGCCGTGACCATCACCGAGTAATGGCCATTCGACATGACCTGCGTCGCGCGCGGTGCATTCAGTGGATTCTGGATGATGTGTATCGACGGTGTTTCTTCGCTGCTCTCGACCGCCTTGCGCATCGGATTTTCGGCTTTGGCCTGAAGAACCGGGATCTCACGCGGGGCCTTTTCCTGCAGCAGGAGCTCGGCCGCCTCAATGACCGGGTCAGCATGGAAACGCTCACGCATACGGCCTTCGAAGACTACATTGTTGACCGCGACGATCGACATACCGTGATGGTGCGCCATGTAATTGCGGACGACCGCATAGTCTTCGCCCTCACGAACACGCGATTTCGTGAAGTCAACAGCGTCGTAGAAGCCATACTGGCCAAGCGCACCCATTTTACGCAATTGGTTCAGATTCTTGACAGCTTCGGCCGGTTGATACTGGCTCGCCATGATGCTGGCATAGGGGGCAACGACGTAGTTCTTGGAAAGGCCGCGCTTGAGGCCAAGCGTCGGAACGCCAAAATTGGTGTACTGGTAGTTCATTTCCGGATCGCGCGCATTGTAGGCGGCTTCGGAAATGCCCCATGGCAGTCCCTTCGAGTCGCCATACTCAATCTGCCGCTGCACGATCAGCTTGTTGGTCTGGTCCAGCATGCTGCCGAGCGGTTCAATCATGACCAGCGGCGGCATGAGGTATTCGAACATCGAGCCCGACCAGGAGATCAGCGCACCGCGCCAGCCGACCGGAACGAGGAGGCGGCCAAGCCTGAACCAATGATCAACTGGTATGTCGCCCTTGGCAATCGCAAACAGGCTCGCGAGGCGCGCTTCCGACGCGAGAAGGTCATAGCAGCTTGCATCAAGCTCGTTGGTTTCGACTCGGAAGCCGATCGACAGCAGACGGCGTTCCTTGCGCTCGAGGAAGGTAAAATCGGTATCGAACGCCAGCTGTCGAGCGCGGGTCGCAAGCGTCACCAGCCGGTCGCGCAGAATGTCCGTACTCTCATGGGTGCCAATCGCATCGTCGGTATGAGCCTGGCATGTCTTGACAAGAAGCAATGCCCACTCATTGGCAGTGGCACTGACCGGGCTTTCGAGTTCGCCGTGCAGTTCTTCAGTCAATCGCTGAATATCACCGGCAAAGAGTGACAGATTGATCGTGCGCAAGGAGGCTGTTTCCGGCTCTTCCTTGATCGTTGTAATGGCGCGGCGGAAATTCGCGACGCGTTCCTCAAGGCGCCGGCGCAAGGGTCTGAGGACCCGGCGGTCATCCGGAATGTCGCCGATGGCTTCTTCGAGAATATCGCCAACGTCAAGCACGCCGTCGAGATCGCTCTGGAGATAGACCGAGGGAGCCTCAGCCCATTTCTCGAGCGCGGAAGAAAGGGCAACGAGATGGCCTGCAAGATTGCCGCTGTCCACAGCCGAGACGTAGAGGGGAAGCAAGGGCCGCAAAGTGGTCGTCTCATACCAATTGTAGAGATGGCCGCGATATTTTTCCATCCGTTCAAGGGTTTCGAGCGTCTGGTCGATTCGCGTCAGCGTTTCGTTGAATCCGATCCAGCCAAAGTCCCGAGCCGCGACCGTCGAGAGCAGATACATGCCGATATTGGTTGGTGATGTGCGCGTGGCAATGACAGGATGAGGGTCCTCCTGAAAATTGTCCGGAGGGATGAAATTCTGCTCCTTGGTCACGAATGTATCGTAATAGTGCCAGGTGCGGCGAGCAAAACGGCGCAGTTCGCCTTTGTCTGACGAACGGACATTGAGGTCGTCAAGCGGTTTGGCCGAGCGGCTGACCAGCCAGGCAATCATCGGCGAGAAGAACCAGATCAATGCAAAGGGCACGGCGAGGAACCATGCCCGGCTGTGGCCGGCTAAAGGTAGACCTATCGCAACGATGGCTACAATGAGCGCGGGCCACATCAACTGCATGTAATATGCGAGCGTATCCGGCGAACTGGTCTTGGCTTGTGCGGCGGCGCGCCATTCGAGCAGATGTTTGCGCGAAATGAACAAGCGGTAAAGCGTGCGCACGATCGCGTCAGCCATCAGACAGGCCATGTTGGCCAGGAACGTGATGCGCAGCGCTATATCGGCAGCGCCCGAGAATACATCGGTCAGGATCGCCTGGACATGGCCCTTGAGCGACAGGTTCATATCGGTCGGCACAAGGTTGGTGAACAGGATCATCGTTGGAACGATGAACATGCTGAAAATAAGAAAGCACTGCCAAAGCGTGGCAAGGCCCGGTGGCATCAAGGTCCATCCGGCAATGGAGGCAATGATCCAGAAAATCGGCGTGAGGGATCGACGCAGATTGTCGACCATTTTCCAGCGTGTAACTGCAGTTACGCCGGGCTTGACGCTGAACAGATAAGGCAACAGCTGCCAGTCGCCGCGGGTCCAGCGATGGTGGCGGGAAATGTCGACATTGTAACCAGTCGGGTAATCCTCAACCACTTCGACATCGCTGACGAGCGCGGCGCGAGCATAACCACCTTCAAGCAAATCATGGCTCAGGACCGAGTTTTCACCGATCTTGCCGTCGAGTGCCGCTTCAAAGAAGTCAACATCGTAAAGGCCCTTGCCGGTGAACGTTCCTTCTCCAAGAACATCCTGATAGATGTCGGAAACGGCGAAAACATAGGGGTCGATACCACGGTTGACCGAAAAGACGCGTTGCAGGAACGATGCGTCATCACCGGTCGTCAACGAAGGCGTGACACGCGGTTGCAAGACTGAATAACCGCTGACGACACGACCCGATTTGGCGCTGTAGATGGGACGATTGAGCGGGTGGCTGAGCTTGCCGGCGAGGCGGTTTACCGAGTCCGGTGTCAGCCGCGTGTCGGAATCAAGCGTCATGACGAACTTGATATCGGTCGGCACTTCCTCATTTGTGGGGAAATAGGTCGTATCCTTGTCACCGCGCAACAGCAGATTGAGTTCATGCAGTTTGCCGCGCTTGCGCTCCCAACCCATCCAGCGGTTTTCCTGAGCGTTAAACAGACGTTTGCGATGCAACAGGAAAAAGCGTGGATTGGTTTGCGTGTAGTGCTCGTTGAGCGCAGTAATCTTTTCGCGCGCATAATCGAAGATGTCGAGATCATCGTCGGTTTGCTCGAACTTGCTGTCGGCCCAGTCGGTCAGAAGCGCAAAATACACTTCACCGCGCGGGTTTGTGAGGTAATGCACCTCGAGATTGCGGATGTGTTCATCGACCGAGTCACGAGAAGTGATCAACGTTGGAACGGCGACGAGGGTCTTTGCTTCCTGCGGCAGCCCATTCTTGTATTCAAAACCGATCAGCCGCGTCGGCGGCATGAACATTGGTATGATCCAATTGACGAACCCATTGGCGGTTTCCATCGTGGGGAACACAGCCAGCAGGGTGAACAGCAACGTCATTTCATGGGACAATCCCGCGCGGCCCAGCCAGTACTGGATGAGAAGCAGGATGGCGATCGAGAAAATGGAAGCTGGAATCCACAAACCGGCAAGCCCAAGTTTGCGATAGAAACGGACCCAGCGTAAAAGAACCGTCGGTGTGTAGTCACATTTCCCTTCAAGTTCCGGGCGGCCTTCGCCCGCAAGATAATAACCGACATCGCGTTTTCGCTGCTCGGTAACGCCGCCCTCATCACCCGTCTCTTCGGCACTTTTATGCGCCAGATCCAGGGCCTCCAGCGTGATGTCCTGCTCGCTCTTTCCCGAGCGCCGAGCGATCTTTTCGATCGCAACACGGTAGGCATTGCGCGAATGGAAATCGAGTGCATCGAAATTCGAATGTTCGCGCAGAACGGCGTCGACGCCGCTGACGGTTTCGAACCACGTAATCCAGTCGACATCGTCGATGGATTTCAGGCTTCGGATGAGATTGCCCATTGTCACACCGCCGGTCGACTGGCGTGTGTGCTCCTGGATGATTGCGTCTTCGGCATCGCTGCCGTTCTTCTCCAGCTCTTCTTCGAGCCATGCGACCGCGGCGCCCGAATGGGTCGCGCCTCCACGCAGGCGATAGAGCAAATGGGTGGCGAAGGTGCTGTCGCGCGCCGCCGCGGCATACTGCGCGAGAAGTTGCGGCAAGCTTTCCTTGTCGGCGTTGAGTGTGATTTCGTCAGCGACACTATTGGCGTAGGCGCGCATGCGACGAGCACGTTCGACACGCAGCGAAAGGCGGCGAGCATTTTCAATCAGGATGAAACGGACAGCTGAGGGCAGTGCCCACAATTCACCGATGTGCAGCGGCTGGACCGTCTGGAATCCTTCGACAATGGCACTGAGGCTGTTCAGCGCAAACTGGCTGTCCGTGTGTGCGACATAGAGCCATGCCAGCGCCATCACGCGCGGGATGCCGGGCTTGTTCACCAGTGACGGCAGCTGCCGGAAGAACTTTTTCGGCAGGTCGCGCTCTACCTGCTGGATATTCTGATCGACCAGGTAGTAATTATCCAGCAGCCACTGGGCCGCCGGTGTGATGGTCTCGCCCTTGCGGGCTGCGGCATCGGATGAGCGATAGGAATGCAAGATAAGCCTGGCATTTTCGACCGTTCGTTGCTCGAAAACCATTGGCTCGTAATCAGGCAAACGGACATCTTCGCCCTTTGCCACGCGGGCACCCAAATCGCTCAGGTCATCAATGGACTTGTAGTGCGCCCTGATGGGGTTTGGCTGGGCAGACAGGATCTGGCCAACGGTCTTCTTTTGAGATGCGAACGCTTGAAAAAAGCTCAATACGGGCATTTGCCTTCGTTTCGGTTGGAAGAAAAAATCTTCGGGATTGCTACACAAACTCAATCATGGATCGATCATCCATGATTGAGTTTACGATCTAATCAGGTCATGGCAATTACGCTATCATCACTTTTGTAGTTAGCGATCAGTTTTGATGAAAATGAGTCAGATTTCCATTAGCCTTTTTATGCAATTTTGAGGGCGGTGCCCAGTGAAAACAGGAAGCGAAGCAGCCTGCGAATATAACCTGAAGCCAAAATGGTCGCTTGGAGGCAAATGATCATGACGCGGTCGATTTCAAAAAAGACCGGAATTTGATCAATCCCGGTCTTTTGCTCTGAATGGTAATTGCGTCAGCCTCTTGCAAACACCCGCCAGTGTTTGGGACGGAATGCGATGCGGCTCTTTTCCTTCGCCGGATGGTCGGCGTCGATCTCTATTTCGACATGGTCCTCGATACCTTCGATCCGCAGCTCGACGCGTCTTGTTGCACCCACGCGGCGGCTCGCCACGACGGTCCCCGCTATGCATTCTTCGGAGCTGTCGACAAGTTCGACATCGTGCGGCCTGAAATAGAGCAGGCCTTCCCCATCCTGACGATCGCTCTCAATGCCAAGGACCTGATTCCCAAGCAACAACGTCCCGTTCTTTACGCGGACCGCCAGCGAACTTGATTCGCCAATGAAACTGTAGACAAAGGGGGAGTTCGGTTTGTCATAAACCTCGTCGGGCGTGCCGATCTGCTCGATCTTGCCCTGGCTCATCACGACAACTCGATCGGCCAGTTCGAGTGCCTCATCCTGGTCGTGCGTCACAAAAACCGTGGTGTGTTTGGTCTTGTCGTGGATTTCGCGGAGCCATCGGCGGAGCTCCTTGCGGACCTTCGCGTCGAGCGCGCCAAAGGGCTCGTCGAGAAGCAGTACCCGCGGCTCGATCGCCATGGCACGTGCCAGCGCTACACGCTGGCGCTGGCCACCGGAAAGCTGAGCCGGGTAGCGCTTCTCAAGACCCGAGAGCTGGACGAAATCGAGCAGCTCCGATGAGCGGCGCCGAATTTCGTCATTGCTTGGGCGGGTAGAGGAAGGCCGAACCTTCAATCCGAAGCCAACATTGTCGATTACCGTCATGTGGCGGAACAAGGCATAATGCTGGAATACAAAGCCGACATTTCTCTCCTGCACCGATTTCAGTGAGGCGTCTTCGTCGCCAAAAAACACTTTTCCCTCGGTCGGCGTTTCGAGGCCGGCGATCAAACGCAACAGCGTCGTCTTACCGGATCCCGAGGGGCCCAGAAGAGCAATCAATTCACCGGAATTGATATCGAGCGAGACGTCGTGCAACGCCGGAAATCGATCAAACTCCTTGCGTACACAACTTACGCGAACGTCCATATCTAACCCTCTCAGTGTCCGCCGTGAGCGCGAAGCTCTGTACCGTATCTCAGTTCCAGAACAGACTTGAGTACGAGTGTTACCAGCGCAAGCAGCGCAAGTAGCGAAGCCACAGCAAACGCAGCGACAAAATTATATTCGTTGTAAAGAATTTCCACATGCAGTGGCATTGTGTTGGTCAGGCCACGTATATGACCTGATACGACAGAAACTGCACCAAATTCGCCCATGGCGCGGGCGTTGCACAAAAGCACGCCATAGAGCAAGCCCCATTTGATGTTTGGCAATGTGACATGCCAGAATGTCTGCCAGCCGTTGGCCCCAAGCGAAAGCGCGGCTTCTTCGTCTGTCGTCCCCTGTTCCTGCATCAGCGGGATCAATTCTCGCGCAACAAACGGGAATGTGACAAAGACCGTCGCGAGGACAATGCCGGGAACAGCGAACAGGATTTCAATGCCATGCGATTTCAGCCAGGGTCCAAGCGCGCTGTGCGAACTGAATAGAAGCACATAGACCAAGCCCGAAATTACCGGTGAGACCGAAAATGGCAGATCGATCAGGGTGGTCAGGAATGCTTTGCCCTTGAATTCGAACTTGGCGATTGCCCATGCTGCGACAACACCAAAGACGACATTGAGCGGAACAGCAATAGCTGCGACGAGCAACGTCAGGTGAATCGCTGCGAGCGCGTCAGCTTCAGCAAACGCCGCGAGATAGGCGGTAGGTCCCTTCCGGAAGGCCTCTACAAACACCGAAACGAGCGGCAGCACCAGAAACAGTCCCAGGAAAGCCAAAGCAATGCCAATTAACATGTAGCGCGCTGTGCGACGTTCCGACGTCGCATGCCGGGCTATGGCCGTCGGATCGACGGCCCGCGTCGTTTCATGCGCCATAGCCATACCTCCTGCGGCTCCAGGCCTGAATGAGATTGATCACAAAGAGCATGAAAAACGAAAGGAGCAGCATGATCGTTGCGATAGCCGTCGCGCCTGCGTAGTCAAATTCTTCGAGCCGGATGACGATCAGCAGCGGGGCAATCTCCGAGACGTAAGGAAGATTCCCTGCAATGAAAATCACAGAGCCATATTCGCCCACAGCACGGGCGAATGCCAGTGCGAACCCCGTAAGAATGGCCGGTTGCAACCCGGGCAACAGCACGCGCGTGATCGTCTGAAACCGATTGGCGCCGAGCGTTGCTGCTGCTTCTTCGACCTCTTTGCGTATTTCCTCCATTACCGGCTGTACGGTCCTGACGACGAAGGGAAGACCAACGAAAATCAGGGCAATGGTGATGCCGGTGGGTGTAAACGCCACCTTGATCCCGAGTGGCTCGAGAAAATGACCGATCCAGCCATTCTTGGCATAAAGCGATGTCAGCGCGATACCGGCAACGGCTGTCGGCAGCGCAAAGGGAAGATCGACAATCGCGTCGATAATTCGCCGGCCAGGAAAACGATACCGCACAAGCACCCACGCGACGATCACGCCGAACACAACATTGATCAGGGCGGCGACCAGTGCGGTACCGAAGCTGATCTTCAGCGCATTCACAGTGCGGGGGTCGACGGCAACATGCCAGAATCCCGTAAAACCCAGTGATGCGGAGCGCCACACGAGGCCTGTTAAAGGGATAAGTACAATCAATGCGAGGTAGGCAAGAGTGAAGCCGAGCGTCAATCCAAATCCTGGAATGACGCTCGGCCTCTTAAACCGCCAACCCGCCTTAGCTAGGTTGGAAATCATGCTGTTACTGTTTCGGCCTATTACTGTTTTGGTTTATAAATCTGGTCAAACGTTCCGCCATCTCCAAAGTGATAGGGCTGTGCCTTTGCCCATCCGCCGAAGATTGGATCATCGATCGTCACGAGTTTCAACTGCGGCAATTTTTGCAGCACCTCGGCGGGCACCAGTTCAGGCTGTGCCGGTCGATAATAATGCTTGGCGGCCAAGGTCTGACCTTCTTTGGAATAGAGATACTGGAGATAGGCTTCGGCCACCTTGCGTGTGCCCTTGGCATCGACATTTCCATCAACGACGGCGACTGGCGGTTCCGCCAAAATGGACTGGGGTGGAACGACGATATCAAATTGATCTTCGCCAAATTCAGCCAGCGAGAGATAGGCTTCATTCTCCCAGGCCAACAGCACGTCGCCAAGCTGGCGCTGCGCGAAAGTGGTCGTCGAACCGCGTGCACCGGTGTCTAGGACTGGAACGTGCTGGAACAACGTGCCGATATATTCTTTGATCTTGGCTTCATCGCCGCCATATTGACCGTAGGCCCAGGCCCATGCGGCAAGGTAGTTCCAGCGGGCACCGCCCGATGTCTTCGGATTGGGTGTAATCACCTCGACATCGTCCTTGATCAGGTCACCCCAGTCCTTGATGCCTTTCGGATTGCCCTTGCGCACGAGAAAGACGATCGTTGATGTATAGGGCGCCGAATTGTGTGGATATTTGGTGCGCCAGTTCGGATTGATTTTCTTCGTTGCGTCTGCGATGGCCGAAATGTCGCTCTCGAGCGCCAGGGTCACGACATCGGCGTCAAGTCCGTCGATGACGGCGCGAGCTTGCTTACCCGATCCCCCGTGCGACGACTGGATTGTGACCGTCTCACCCGTGTCGGCTTTCCATTTTGCTACGAAAGCCGCATTGTAATCTTTGTAAAACTCACGCGTCGGATCATACGACACGTTCAGAAGCGTGGTGTCCGCATTGGCAGCAGACAATGGCTGAAACGCAATCGTTGCTGTAAGCAACGCCGCCGCCAGTGATAGGGAAAGTCGGGAATGTGTCATGCCTGCCTCCGTGATTAGAACTGAAGCGTAGCAGAGCCCCTCACAATAGGGGCGTTAGAAAGAATTCCTTTTATATGCGAAAATTAGAATATTCTACCTGTCGAGGATAGTCTACTGAAACGGTCGTCTAATTGGCTGGGGCATGGGATTCCGACGTTGTCCAATATGAAGGCGATCGAGCGATATCGGAAACGCTAGAATCCGCGATTCTGAAAAATTAGCCTATTATGAAATATTCTTTCTAGCACCGTCATACGAACCGGACCGCCACATTGGCGTCCGGCCCGTAGCGTTGATTAATTGAATGAACTTTATTTGAGGAACAGCTGCTTGACGGGCGCTGCATCCGCGACCGTTGCAAAATTGGCTCGTTCGCCTTCAGCGTCGTGGAAGGCACGCGTCGATATCGGCATGACAAAGATCGCTGCCGTCAGGACAGCGGTTGCGGCGATCGAAAGGCGTCGCTCCATGCGTGAATTGATAATCATGATCTCACTCTTCCTAATGATACTTTGCCCGTAGCGGGCGAGAAATGATGTCGTCGATCGCAGATTTCGGGATTGGCAAAAGCACCTGATCCAATTCGACCAAAGTTTCTGCAAAAGTGATCGCAGCGTTCTCCACTTCCTCCTGGCGGGAGGGGCATGCCATGGCATTGAGGCAGGTTCGTGCCGCAACCATGTCGCAATTTTGAAGCCCGGCAATCAGTCCCAAAGTGAGGCATTCTTCCCGGCAAACGTGATGCGAACCGAACGGAAAGGTCTTGAGCGGACAAAGCGCGCAATGGCGCAACGTGCGGACAAAGAACGACAGTTCCGAGAGCGCGCGGTTGCCATTGCGGGCACCGAGAAGCTCACTGTAGAGGCCGTAGGCCATCTCCCAGGAAATCACGGAACCCGTTTCAAAACCTGCTGCCCAGCGGCGGTAACCTTCCAGCACCAGCTTTTCCGGAGTGCGGTCGAAATAGCAGCCCGTGCCGTTGCCGGCTTCAGCGGCGCGCGGATACATCGTCACCTCCCTCCCGTTCATTGTTGCAGATCAAGGCGATGGGGCCGTTGCGGCAAGTTCCGGCGAGCTGCTGTGTCAGCCTGTTATGGTACCCAGCTGAAAATATATGCTGCCTGCACAGCAGGCAAACCACGCGCTGGCGTGGCAGAAAAAGACCTATCATTGGGTCCTCCAATTGAAAGGGTTCAAGGCCCAGACATCAAAGGTATGCGCTCTTGCGCTTGTGCATAAAGGCCTTGGATAATCGCAATGTCAAATACTAATTCTTTAAAACATGCAAAAATATCAATATGTTAGAATGATTCTAGGAAATTATGAGTTTTTCAGTATACAAATGCTCGAATGAACGCAAAATAAGCGCATTTGTCTCGGCCGGATGCCAATCCGGCGGAGACGGTGTCCTGCGGGTCAACCGGCAATTAAAAGTCGCAGTTTCTTTAAGGCAACGTCCGGGCTTTCCTTGTAGTCGATCGTGCTCTTCAGCCGCCCGTCGCGATCGAGCAGCATGACCGACGCAGTATGGTCCATGGTGTAATCGCCATTTTCGGTCGCCACCTTCTTGGCGTAGATCTTCCAGCTCTTTAGAAGTTTTTCCACCTCGTCTGGGTTGCCAGTGATACCGGTGATCCTGTCGGTAAAAGCAGCAGTATAGCCCTTCATCACCTCGGGTGTATCCCGTTCCGGATCGACAGAAATGAAGAACACGCGTAGATCCTTGCCATCATCGCCGAGCGTTTTGAGCCACCCTGCCATTTCGAACAGTGTCGTCGGGCAAACTTCCGGACAGTGTGTGAAACCGAAAAAAAGCACGCTCGGATGACCGCTGAAGGCCGCCTCGGTGATTGGCGCGCCATTCTGATCGGTCAGATTGAACGGCGCGCCAAGTTGCGCGCCCTCAGCCTTGGTGCCGAAACGGGTATTGGCATAGGTGAAAACCAGAAAGAGCGACAGGACGGCGATCACCGCCCACAGCCCATAGCGTAAAAGCCGAAAATTCATCAGTTATGTTCCATGCTGGTGGCGTTGGCTGGTCCAACCATAAACTGGAGCTCGACCTTGCCGGCTTTGGCGAACTCAAGCGTGACAGGCACCATGTCGCCTTGTTTCAGCGGCGCAGTAAGATTGATCAGCATCAGATGCGTACCGCCCGGCGAGAGTTCGGCTGTACCGCCTGCGGGGACTTCAAGACCGTCTTTCAACCGGCGCATCTGCATTACATTCCCGTCCATCTTCATTTCATGCACTTCGACACGGGCGGCCACGGAGCTGGAGCCGCCAATCAGGCGATCAGGCTCCATTGATTGGTTGGTAATCTTGACGTAGCCGCCGCCGACCTTGGCGCCCGGCAGCGTTGCTCGGGTGAATGCTCCGCTCAAGACGAGATCGCCGGCTTTTACCGGTTCCATCATATCATCATCGCTCATCACGGATGCATCACTCTTCATCATCGCGGAGTGATCATGCGCCTCGGCGGCAAAAGAGACTGACGCGACCAGCAGCGCGAGCGCAGCAATTCGGGAAAAGGATCTCATTGGATATCTCCAGTTCAGAATGTTCAAGAGAATACACGTTTCAAAGGCGAAGGGACGCGCATGACCAGCTGGTCGACGACCAGCATGGCGAGAATTGCAAACCCGGTGAGTGGAAAGAGGATGCCGAAGCCGAGAATGACGAGCGTGAGTGTCGCAAAGACGCTCTTTTGCGATGGCATCGGCGGAACGCCGAGACGGCCTGAAGGACGGCGCTTCCACCACATGACGACCGCCGAGACGGAAGTCAGAATGATGGCAAGGCAGGTGACGAGCATGACAATCTGGTTGGCGAGACCCAAATACTCACCTTGGTGCACACCAATGCCAAATTCGATGGCCTTGGCACCAGCGCCGTAATCGGCAAATTTCAGATCGACAAGCGGCTTGCCCGTATACTGGTCGAAATGGATCGTCCGTTGCCGTGCGATATCGTCCGGAAATATTGCTGCCGTATAAACGCCCTTCCTGCCGGATGGGAGGGACACCTCAAAGCCTGGTGCGATACCACCTGCCGTCGCCGCGTCGACTATCTGGTCGAGCCCGACGTGTTGTGCAGCGACGTTCGGTGATGATGTTGGCACCGGGGCGTTCTCGACAGTCCAACCGGCATTGGTCAGCACATCCTTGGTCGGGACTTTTGAGACCGGAACGTCGTCCCAGAGCTGCGCAGGATAACCCAGGCCAGCGCTCGACAATGTCGCATTGACCCCGTCGCCCCAATAGCCGGACCAGGGCATGCCCGTGATTGCCAGGAAAAAGATCAACGCACCCGCAACCGCACCAGTGACCGCATGAATGTCACGCCAGAACACACGTTTGTCCGGCCTCCCGCGTACACTGATGACACCGCCGGTTTGCTTGCGCGGCCACCAGAGATAAAAGCCGGTGACGACGAGAATGAGCCCGAGTCCGCCAACGGCTTCGACGATGCGATTGAACGCGAAACCGAAATAGTCGAGACTGTGGATCTTCTTGACGACCCAATTGAACTCCTCCTTCTCGCCGACCTTGTCGAGAACCGAGCCGCTGTACGGATCGACAAATACCAGGACGTTCCCGCTATTCGTGCTGACCGTAACGCGCGCAGACCGGGTTGGTGCGTCTGGCTCCCGGTAGCGCAGGATCTTTGAGCCAGGCACTGCAGCCTTCGCGTTGTCGGTCAGCAGTGATGGCGCAAGGGCTTCGCTGCGTGGCTGCACCACATTGCGATAGGCAAAGACCGTATTGTCGATCTCGTCCTTGAACAGATAGAGACTGCCGGTGACGGCAAGATTGAGCATGAAGGGGATGACCAGAAGGCCAGCAAAAAAATGCCAGCGCCAAATGGCGCGGTAGAGCGAAAGACTGATGTCATTGGGCTTTTCGGAAGCCAAGCTTGAGACGGTCATGGGTGTTCCAATCGTCTGACAGCAAAAGATGACGGACTGCGGATACAGACCGTCGCGACGCGCCAGAGAGGGCGCATTGTTTCTGTCAGGCGAGGGGAGGCGCTTGCGGCGGAGCCGATGGCGGGTAGAGGCTGCGCGCGATCAGGACCGCTTCGCGCTGTATTGCGAGCGATTGGGCAGGCTGGACTTTGGGACCGGGTGTAAACGGTGGCACCGGCAGGACAAACGATGCGGAGAGCCGGCAGGCTTTGCAACCAGTGTCATGCCAGGCGGTCTTGTGCAGGTCCTTATCGTCATCGCCGGGGAGACAAAGTACGGGAACAGTACCATCTGGCAGAGTGTAGGCTGCGAGATCGATCTGGTCTTTAGGCCTTGCTTCAATCGGCCGGTGCGCGAAAGCAACGAATACGAGAGCCAATGCGCAAAGCATGCGCACCGCCAATCGCCAATCGTTCCATACCTTGCGCATCAACGCCTCATATTCCAGCCAGACGCTTCAAATACATCAGCCGGTCGTCGAAATCTATGCGGCAAAGAGACAGTAAAGGGTCAGATGCTCTGAATCTCGATCAGCCAGGCAGTTTGAGGGATGCTGCCGAGGGTAATCACTTCAGGGGGGGTCAGATGGATCACATCATCCAGCTCAAACTTTTCACCATTTTTAACCTCCGCATCCTCGCGAAAGAGCACAAGGGTTTCGTCGGCATTCGCTATTATCTCGGCTTTGTCGAGGCGTCTGACGCTGGCTGAAAATCTGCCGCGACGAACCATGACGTTGAGATCGGTGACTTCACGGATCACCTCGGCGCTGGTCGGCACATCTGCCGGGAAAGCGAGAGCCGGTGAGCTCGGATCCATCAATTGAGCCTCGGCGCCATCAATTGCCAGCCGCATCTCGCCCTCCAGGATGGCGAGGACCCGGTCAATATTGGCAAAGCTGGAAAACGGCCCAGAGTTCGGGACCTTTGCCATGCTGACGCGCCAGTCGAAATCGCCGACCATTGCACCGGGCGGCGATATCGCGATTTCTGTCGTGACTCCGCCACCATTCTTCCATGGCATTTGCCGGTGGTCGCTGGCACGCAAAATGCGCATCAGCCAAGAATGCCCGGCAGGTTAAGGCCATTTTCCTTCGCGCATTCAATGGCGATCTCATAACCAGCGTCTGCATGGCGCATGACACCGGTGGCCGGATCGTTCCACAAGACGCGGCCGATGCGCTCTGCTGCATCATCCGAGCCGTCGCAGCAGATCACCATGCCGGAATGCTGCGAGTAGCCCATGCCGACGCCGCCGCCGTGATGCAGCGACACCCAGGTCGCGCCCGAAGCGGTATTGAGCAGCGCATTGAGAAGTGGCCAGTCGGATACAGCGTCAGACCCATCTTTCATCGCTTCGGTTTCGCGGTTGGGCGAGGCGACCGAACCTGAATCCAGATGATCGCGGCCAATGACGACCGGCGCTTTCAATTCACCGTTCCTCACCATTTCATTGAAGGCGAGACCAAGGCGATGCCTGTCACCAAGTCCGACCCAGCAGATGCGCGCCGGCAGCCCCTGGAAGGCGATGCGTTCACGCGCCATGTCGAGCCAGTTGTGCAGATGCGTGTTGCCCGGGGTGAGTTCCTTCACCTTGGCATCGGTCTTGTAGATATCTTCCGGATCACCGGAGAGCGCCGCCCAGCGGAACGGGCCAATGCCCCGGCAGAACAGTGGACGAATGTAGGCCGGAACGAAACCGGGGAAGGCGAAAGCGTTTTCAAGACCTTCATCCTTGGCGACCTGGCGAATATTGTTGCCGTAGTCGAGTGTTGGAATGCCCCGGTTCCAGAATGCGATCATCGCTTCGACATGTTCGCGCATCGACGCACGTGCAGCCTTCTCGACGGCCTTCGGATCACTTTCGCGCTTTTCGCGCCATTCGGCCATGGTCCAGCCCTTCGGCAGATAGCCGTTGATCGGGTCATGGGCCGATGTCTGATCGGTGACGATATCGGGCCGCACGCCGCGGCGCACCAGTTCCGGCAAAACGTCCGCGGCATTGCCGAGGAGGCCGACGGACTTAGCTTCGCCCGCTTTCGTCCAGCGATCGATCATCTCTAGCGCTTCGTCCAGCGTTTCCGCCTTGGCGTCGACATAGCGGGTACGCAGGCGGAAATCGATGGAGTCCGGATTGCATTCGACTGCGAGGCAGCAGGCCCCGGCCATGACCGCTGCCAGCGGCTGTGCGCCGCCCATGCCGCCAAGCCCGCCGGTCAGGATCCATTTACCCTTGAGATTGCCGCCATAGTGCTGACGGCCCGCCTCGACAAAGGTCTCGTAGGTGCCCTGAACGATGCCCTGCGTGCCGATATAAATCCAGGAACCGGCGGTCATCTGGCCATACATGGCCAGCCCCTTCTTGTCGAGTTCGTTGAAATGATCCCAGGTCGCCCAATGCGGCACGAGATTGGAATTGGCAATCAATACGCGCGGTGCATTGGCGTGGGTCTTGAACACGCCTACCGGCTTGCCTGACTGGACGAGCAGCGTCTCGTCTTCGTTCAGCGTCTTCAAGGTCGAGACGATTTTGTCGAAATCGTCCCAGGTGCGGGCAGCGCGGCCAATGCCGCCATAGACCACGAGTTCATTCGGGTTCTCGGCAACATCCGGGTCGAGATTGTTCATCAGCATCCGTAGCGGCGCTTCTGTCATCCAGGATTTGGTGTTGAGTTCATTGCCCCTGGGGCTGCGGATTTCGCGGATGTTATGGCGCGGATTGTTCATTACCTGCTCCCCAACTTGATGGCTGTCTGTTCGATGATTTCGAGAATGTCTTTGAGATGTCTGCGTAATTTTTCTGCCTTGGCCTTGTCGAGGGCGAAAGGCGGCACCTCGCTCGCCAAATGTGACGATTGCGTCAGCTCCATCTGGATGGCGTGGATGCCAAGCTGTGGCCGCCCATAATGGCGCGTCGTCCATCCACCCTTGAACCGGCCATTGATGACGGCGTCATAGCCGCGGGCCGCAAACACGATACGGCCGACTGCCGAGGCGATCTCGGGCGAACAGCTGTTGCCCTCATTGGTGCCGACATTGAAATCCGGCAGCTTGCCCTTGAACAGAAACGGAATATGCGAACGGATGGAATGGCAATCATAGAGGATAGCCATCCCGTGCTCCTCCTTCACCCGGTCGATTTCCTGAGCCAAGGCTGCATGATAAGGACGATGAAATTGTTCCAGCCGTGACTGTATATCCGCAGCAGTGGGCTTCTCGCCCTCCCGCCAGATCGGCTTGCCGTCGAAATCGGTTTCCGGAACCAACCCCGTGGTGTTCTGTCCAGGATAGAGGCTGACACCCTCCGGATCGCGGTTCGCATCGATGACATAGCGATGGAATGTCGCTCGCACCGTTGATATCCCAGGCAACAACCCGTCATAAAGCTGGTCGATGTGCCAGTCCGTATCGGCAAGCAGTTGGCCGTTCTCGTTTAGCCGACCCCACACGTCAGCAGGGACATCGGTTCCCGTATGCGGAAATCCGAGAATGATCGGGGATGAGCCCTGTTTGACTTCGACAACACTCATAGGCTTGTGTCCAACGCGGGCAGAATTTCGGCAGAGATCGCGGCATTGAGCGCACCGGAGGCAACAAGATCTGAAACGGCTTTCAGGTCGGGTGCCATATAGCGGTCGTCATCGAGTGTCGGCACTGCCGTACGAATAACGCCGTGCGCACGGGTCAGTTCCGGGCTGGTCTTGAGAGGGCTGCGCAGATCGATGCCCTGCGCAGCAGTCAGGGCTTCGATACCAATGATTGAAAACAGGTTTTCGGTCATCTGTAAGAGGCGGCGCGCGCCATGGCAGGCCATCGACACATGATCTTCCTGGTTGGCCGAGGTCGGTGTGGAGTCGACCGACGCCGGGTGTGACATCTGCTTGTTTTCCGACATCAGTGCGGCGGATGTAACTTCAGCGATCATCAGCCCCGAATTGAGACCCGGCTTTCTGGCGAGGAAGGCTGGCAAGCCGTAGCTGAGCGCCGGATCGACCAAGAGCGCAATACGGCGCTGGGCGATCGACCCGATCTCGCAGATGGCAAGGGCAATCTGATCGGCCGCAAACGCCACGGGCTCGGCGTGGAAATTGCCGCCGGACACGACAGAGCCGTCGCTCAGCACCAGCGGATTGTCGGTGACTGCATTGGCTTCGATTTCCAGTGTGCGGGCGGCCATGCGCAACAGGTCGAGGCACGCGCCATCCACCTGCGGCTGGCAGCGAATGCAATAGGGGTCCTGAACGCGCTCGTCGCCTTCAATGTGGCTGTCGCGGATGGGAGAATTCTCGAGCAGTCGCCGCAGGGCGGCACCGGTGTCCATCTGGCCGCGATGCCCGCGCAGACTGTGAATATCCGGGTGGAACGGTGCCGAAGAGCCCATGGCGGCATCGGTCGACAATGCGCCGGTGATCAGTGCAGACTGACCCGCGCGATGGGCACGGAAAAGACCGGCGAGGGCGAGAGCGGTCGAAACCTGCGTCCCGTTGATGAGTGCCAGACCTTCCTTGGCCGCGAGCACAACAGGCTTCAGACCAGCTTTGGCAAGGCCTTCACCTGCAGGCATCTGGTTACCGTCGAACACGACATCGCCTTCGCCGATCATTGCCGCCGCCATATGGGCGAGGGGAGCGAGATCGCCCGAAGCGCCGACAGAACCCTTTTCCGGGATGACGGGGATTACACCCTTTTCCAACATGTTCTCGATCAGGCTGATGAGCTCAGGGCGCACACCTGAGGCGCCACGTCCGAGCGAAATCAACTTGAGCGCCAGGATCAGGCGAACGATGTTTTCCGGCAGCGGATTACCCACACCGCAGCAATGCGAAAGGATCAGGTTGCGCTGCAATGTGGTCACATCGGCCGGCGCAACCTTGATGCTGGCCAGCTTGCCGAAACCAGTATTGATGCCATAGACCGGCGCATCGCCGCTGGCGATCTCAGCGATGCGACGTGCCGCCGCCGTAATCCCGGCGTGAAATGAAGGATCGAGCCGGGCGGGCGTTCCTTGCCAATAAATTGTTTCCAAAACGGAAATAGGCACGGAGCCGGGATGCAGGATAACGGTCATAGGTTATGCTTTCAAAACAAGCTGATGGAGCGGGTTGAAGCCGATGCGATAGCAGAGTTCCGCTGGTTGCTCTGCGTTCCAGATTGCGATTTCGGCGCGCTTGCCAGGGGCCAAGGTGCCGATGTCTGCCTGCAAGCCGAGTGCGCGGGCCGCCTCGCGCGTCGCCCCGGCGAGTGCCTCTTCCACAGTCAGGCGGAAGAGCGTGCAGGCCATGTTCATGGTCAAAAGCAGCGAGGTGAGCGGCGATGTGCCGGGATTGCAATCGCTAGCGACGGCTATGCGCACGCCGGCATCGCGCAAGATTTTGACCGGCGGTGCCCGTTCTTCGCGCAGGGCATAGAAGGCACCAGGAAGGAGCACAGCCACCGTTCCCGCTGTGGCCATCGCTCGCGCGCCCTCTTCATCGAGATATTCGAGATGGTCTGCTGACAGCGCGCCGAACGACGCGGCAAGCTTGGCGCCGCCAAGATTGGACAGTTGCTCGGCATGGAGTTTCACCGGCAGACCCAGTACCTTGGCTTTTTCAAAGACGCGTGTGATCTGGGCGGGAGAGAAGGCAATCCCCTCGCAAAAACCATCCACTGCATCGACAAGGCCCTCAGAATGTGCGGCCTCAAGCCCGGGCAGCACCACCTCCGAAATATAGTCGTCAGCGCGGCCACGATATGCGGGCGGCACGGCATGGGCTCCAAGATAACTCGTCAGTATCCGAACCGGCCGCAGCGTTCCAAGACGGCGCGCGACGCGCAGCATTTTCAGCTCAGCCTCAACGTTGAGACCGTAGCCAGATTTGATTTCGATGGTCGAAATGCCTTCGGCCAAAAGCGTATCGAGCCGGGGTAAGCTCTGCGCAACAAGTTCATCCTCGCTCAAGCCATTGGTCGCCTTGACCGAAGAGACGATGCCGCCGCCGGCCCGCGCAATCTCCTCATAGCTCGCGCCTTCAAGCCGCATTTCAAACTCGCGGGCACGATTGCCGCCGAAGACGAGATGGGTGTGGCAGTCGATCAGGGCCGGGGTTGCCAGTCTGCCGCCGAAATCCTGGCGCTCGACGTGGCTCCAGCCGCCCGGAATATCTTCCCCGACCCAGGCGATCCGCTCGCAATCAATGCCGATCGATCCGTTCTCGATCAGGCCATATGGCGCGCCGGTATGCTCAAGTGTGGCGATCCTCAATCCCGACAGAATTTTCCTCATTGGCCTATGCAGGCTCCCCATTATGGTCTTGCTCACATCATTATTATGTATATACATATTATGTCAATCGGTTGCTGGAGAAGAAATGAGCGAGGCCATGAAATCTGTTTTTGCGCGCAAAGCCCTGACGCCGAACGGCTGGGAAAATGACGTCCTCGTGCGCATCGATGCGGAAGGGCGCATCGCCTCCATCGTGCCAAAAAGCGAAGCTGGTTCAGATGTTTACGTTGTCGATGCTCTGCTCCCGGCACAGGCCAATCTGCACAGTCACACTTTCCAGCGGGCGATGGCGGGTCTTTCCGAAGCACGCAGCCCGGCGGGACGCGACAGCTTCTGGACGTGGCGCGAGATCATGTATCGCTTTCTCGATATTCTGGATCCGGAAGACATCGAGGCGATCGCAGCCTTCGCCTTTGTCGAGATGCTGGAGTCCGGATATTCCAGCGTCGCTGAATTTCATTATGTTCACCACCAGCCGGGCGGACAGCCCTATGCGCAGCTCGGCGAATTGTCGGACCGGGTTGCAGCAGCAGCCAGCGCGACGGGCATTGGATTGACTCTATTGCCCGTTGCCTATGCGCAGGGCGGCGTCGACGGGCGGGCGCTGGCGGGGGGACAACTGCGCTTCGGCAATGATTTCGACCGTTATGTCAAACTGGCGCAAGCGGCTGAAAAGGCTGCAAAAAGCGTTAATCCGGACGCGGGCTTTGGCGTTGCCCCGCATTCGATCCGCGCCGTGAACGAGCGTGACCTGAAGGCACTGGAGCAGCAATTCCGCGGCACCCCCTTCCACATTCACATCGCCGAGCAGATACCGGAGATCGAAGAGGTCCAGGCTGCCTATGGGCAACGCTCGATGAGCTGGCTGCTTGATCATCTGCCGGTCAATGAGCGCTGGTGCCTGATCCACTCCACCCATATGACGCCTGAGGAAACGCAGCGCGTTGCAGCAAGTAGCGCGGTGGTTGGCCTTTGCCCGATCACCGAAGCCAATCTCGGCGACGGAATATTCAATGGGGTCAATTACTTGGCTTCAGGCGGCCTCTTTGGCACGGGATCTGATTCCAACATCCGCATTTCGCCATCGGAAGAATTGCGTCAGCTTGAGTACAGCCAGCGATTGCGGGATGTGTCGCGCGTCACCCTGACGGCCGAGGGCAAGTCGTGCGGCCGAACGCTTTATGACACGGCCCTTGCAGGCGGGGCGCAGGCTCTCGGCCGCAATTCGGGAAGCCTTGCCCCCGGCAAATGGGCGGACATGATTGCCCTGGACATTGAAAACGCTGCGCTTTTAGGTTTGGCCGGCGACAGGCTGCTTGACGGCTGGATTTTTGCAGGCGACAGACAGGCGGTCAGCGATGTCTGGTCGGCAGGGCGTCACGTGGTGCATGAGGGCCGGCATCGCGACCGGACGGCGATATTCAAAACATACAAGGCGCGGCTCGCGTCAATATTGGAGAGAGTGTGACGGCAAACGCGCGCAAATCATTCCATGCCATCAAGGCCGAGATGGCACGGCGCATCGCCGAGCGGGTCTGGGCGCCTGGCGCGCTCATTCCGGGCGAGGAAGTGCTGGCCGTCGAGTTTAGCTGCGCCCGGGCCACCGTTAACCGGGCCCTGCAGGAATTGGCGCGGGGCGGCGTCCTCGTACGCAAGCGCAAGGCTGGAACCCGTGTCGCCCTCCATCCGATGCGCGAGGCGCGCTTCGTTATTCCGATCGTGCGCCAAGAGATTGAAAACAAAGGCGGAATCTACCAATTCCGCTTGCTTTCCAATGCGGTTGAGAAGGCGCCGCAGGCCGTCACCAAACGGCTCGGCCTCGCCAAGGGCAAAGAGATGCTGCATGTTCGCTGCCTGCATCTTTCCGATAGCAGGCCCTATCAATATGAGGACCGCTGGGTCAATCTCGACGCCGTTCCCTCGATCCGCCATGAGACATTCGAGACCGTCAGCCCGAATGAATGGCTGGTGACCCATTCGCCGTTTTCGCAGGCCGAAATCGTCTTTCACGCTGATCTGGCCGGCACTGAAGAGGCCGAAATCCTTGGCGTCAACGCAAAGGATTCGGTGTTCATCATCGAACGCCTGACTTATCTGCCGCAAAAACCCATTACCTTCGTTCGGATGATCCATCCAGGATCACATCGTATGGTCACGCAACTTTAGACAACCAAAATGCGCGGCAGGGTTGCTAAAAGCGTGCCGCAATCGGCGATTCTTGTGCCATTTTTGGCGGTTTTTGTGCGAAGTTTGACGGTTCTTATCCAAAACTTTCCTGATCTGGCCGAAACGTGCTTCAAACCGAGTGCCTGGCTCGGCAAGCTCACCATGAGGGATGTTCCGATCCGGCGATGGTTGCGATTTATGATCGGTCTCTTGGATAAATGACCATTGGCGTTTCACTCCAACTGCACTATTTGAATGCAAGGAATGACAGGGATGGAATTGCAATGGCAGGCGTGACGAAAGACCAGGTTCTCGAACAGCTGAAGACGGTGACCGGTCCCGATTTCAACAGCAACATCGTCGAGCTTGGCCTCGTCTCGGATATTTTCATTGCCGATGACAAGGTGTTTTTCTCGATCACCGTGCCAGCCGCGCGAGCGCAGGAACTGGAGCCGTTGCGCGCCGCTGCCGAGCGCGTGGTCAAGACGATGCCGGGTGTCGCCGGTGCCATCGTTGCGCTGACCGCCGAGAAGAGGGGCGGGCCCACCAGCGACGACGCACCAAGAGCCGCTCCGCCGCGCCCTGCACAGCGTCCGGCTCCGGCCGGGGCTGTTCCACCGCCGCGCGTGCCAGCGCAGGGTGCACCCGCACAAGGTGCACATAGCCATGCCCCGGTCAAATCCGGCGTGCCCGGTGTCGGCGCGATCATCGCGGTTGCCTCCGGCAAGGGCGGTGTCGGCAAGTCGACCACTGCGGTCAACCTTGCGCTGGGCCTGCAGGCCAATGGCCACCGCGTCGGTATTCTCGATGCGGATATTTACGGGCCCTCCATGCCGCGCCTGCTCAATCTTCACGGCAAGCCGGAAGTGGTATCAGGCCGGGTGCTCAAGCCGATGGAAGGGTACGGCCTGAAAGTCATGTCGATCGGCTTCCTGGTCGACGAGGAAACGCCGATGATCTGGCGCGGGCCGATGGTCATGTCTGCACTGACGCAGATGCTGCGCGAAGTGCAGTGGGGTGATCTTGATGTCCTCGTCGTCGACATGCCGCCCGGCACGGGCGACGCGCAATTGACCATGGCGCAGCAGGTCCCGCTGGCCGGTGCCGTCATCGTCTCGACGCCGCAGGACCTGGCGCTGATCGATGCGCGCAAGGGCCTCAACATGTTCAAGAAAGTTGATGTGCCGCTGCTCGGCATCGTCGAGAACATGAGTTATTTCATCGCGCCGGATACCGGTGCCCGTTACGACATTTTCGGCCATGGCGGGGCGCGCAAGGAAGCCGAGCGTCTCGATGTGCCATTCCTTGGCGAGGTGCCGCTGGTCATGGAAATCCGCGAAACGTCTGACTCCGGCAAACCGGTGGTCGTCAGCAACCCCGGTGGCCCGCAGGCGAAAGCCTATCGCGACATTGCGGCCAAGGTCTGGGACCAGCTCGCAGCAGCAAAGGGCGGCCGCGCCGCGCCGGCGATTGTGTTCGAGTAGTCGCGCGGCCCCTTTGCGCTTGCCGTGAAGGCATCCGCGCTTGCCTCGCTCCCGCTCGGCTAACCCAGCCGCTGCGCGTGCCAGGTAATATGATCCGCCATGAAGGTGGAGATGAAGAAATAGGAGTGGTCGTAGCCATCGCGCATGTTGAGCGTGAGCGGGATGCTCGCTTTGGCGCAGGCTTCCTCAAGCAGCCATGGCCTGAGGCCATCCTCAAGGAAACCATCGGCCTTGCCCTGGTCGACAAGCAGTTCCGGTACGCGGTGGCCATCCTCGATCAGCGCGACGCTGTCATAGGCGCGCCACGCCGCTTCATGCTTGCCGAGATATTTCTCGAATGCCGGGCGGGACCAGCCTGCAACCATCGGCCGGACAATAGGGGCAAAAGCCGAAACGGATTTGAATCGGCCTGGATTTTTCAATGCCAGCATGATGGCACCATGACCGCCCATGGAATGACCAAAAATGCCCTGGCGTTCCATATCCACCGGGAAGTTGGCAGCGACGAGTTCAGAAAGTTCCGCAGCGACATAAGTCGCCATGCGGTAATTGGTTGACCAGGGTTCTTCGGTCGCGTCGAGATAGAAGCCTGCGCCGCTTCCGAATTGCCAATTGTCCTTCTCATCGGGAACATGCTCGCCGCGCGGGCTCGTATCCGGGCAGATGATGGCCACGCCGAGCTCGGCGGCGATACGGCGGTATTCGCCCTTGTCCATGACGTTCTGGTGAGTGCAGGTCAGGCCCGACAGATACCAGAGCAGTGGCACTGGTCCGTCCTTTGACTGCGGGGGCAGGAATAGCGCGAAGGTCATGTCGCACTGGCAGGCATCGCTGCGATGGCGGTAGACCCCTTGCATTCCCTCAAAGCTTTTGGCGATAGATAGCGTTTCCATAAATTCCCCGTGTGGATTGTTATTGACCGAGCGAGACGGCGACATTGACCGCGGCGGCAACGAGCACCGTGTTGAAGAAAAATGAGACGATGGCATGCAGGAGATTGATCCTGCGCATTTCCGTACTGGTGATAGCGGTATCCGATGTCTGTGCCGTCATGCCGATGACATAGGAGAAGTAGAGGAACTCGATGCCGCCGGGCTCCTTGTCGCCGGGAAAATCCAGCCCGCCGGCGTGCCTGCGCGGTTGTTGCACGGTGCCGTCCGATGTCTCGTCGGGCTGCCAGTAGAGATGTGCGTAGTGGATGGCGGTCATCATGTGGATGGTCAGCCAACCCAGCGGCACAGCGGCAAGCGCCAGCGACAGATCGAGCGGATGGGGGTTGTGGCTGGAATTGATCAGCACGAACAGCGAGCCAAGCGCCACCACCACAGTACCGAACGTAACGGCGAAAATAATCCACACGGGCTCATCCGATCGCGCTGCGTGCCTGCGCAGATAGTCCGGCGTCAGTTTGCGGACCTTGATGGTCGAAAGCGTCAGATAGACCACAAAAAACGCATTGGCCGCGGCCGCGTAGGCAATATGCGGCGCGAATGCAAGGGCGAGGGCCAGGACGATTAGCCCGACAATGGCGGCAAGAAAGAAGGGATTGTGCCGCTTCCACATGCCTCGCTACTCCGATGCGATCGCCGCGGGGCGCTGCATGTCGACATGCGGAATATGGTCTTCGAGATATTCTGTCGAGACCGGCACGAAGCCAAAGGACCCATAAAAGCGCTGCAGATGGCTCTGGGCCGAGAGTTTGATCGGGCTGTGCGGGTAGAGCCGCTCGCACTGCGCAATTGCCTCGACCATCACCCGGTCTCCAAGCTTCTTGCCACGGTGTTCGGGCGAGACGACGACCCGCCCGATCCGCGCCGCCGGATCGCTTTTCGCGGGCTTGCGGATCCGCGCACTCGCCACCAGCTCCTCGCCGGCAAGAAGGCGCAGATGCAGCGCATCCGCATCCTTGCCGTCGAGCTCGGGGTAGGGGCATTTCTGCTCGACGACAAAAACGTCCACCCGCAGTTTCAGCATGGCGTAAAGGTCGCGCGGCGATAGCTCATCGAGCCCGCTCAGCACGACCTTGTAAGGACCCGCATTCATCAGAAGGTCACGACCGAACGGATCGACTTGCCTTCATGCATGAGGTCGAAGGCGGTGTTGATCTCTTCGAGCGGCATCTTGTGGGTGATGAGCGAATCGATATCAATCTTGCCCTCCATGTACCAGTCGACGATTTTCGGAACATCGGTGCGGCCGCGCGCGCCGCCAAACGCCGTACCGCGCCAGTTGCGCCCGGTGACGAGCTGGAACGGACGCGTCGAGATTTCCTTCCCAGCTTCGGCGACGCCGATGACGATGCTGGTGCCCCAGCCGCGATGGCAGCATTCGAGCGCCTGGCGCATGACATTGGTGTTGCCGGTTGCGTCGAAGGAGAAATCCGCGCCGCCGTCGGTCAGGTCCTGGATCGCCTGCACCACCTTGTCATTGCCGACTTCGATGGGGTTGATGAAATCGGTCATGCCGAACTTCTTCGCCATCGCCACCTTGCCGGGATTGAGATCGACGCCGATGATCTTGTCGGCGCCGACCATGCGGGCGCCCTGGATCACGTTGAGACCAATACCACCGAGACCGAAGACCACGACATTGGCGCCGGGCCAGACCTTGCCGGTATAGATGACGGCGCCGATACCTGTGGTGACGCCGCAGCCGATATAGCAGATCTTGTCGAAGGGCGCGTCCTCGCGCACCTTGGCCAAAGCGATCTCCGGCAGAACCGTGAAGTTCGAGAAGGTCGAGCAGCCCATGTAGTGGAACACTTCGCCGCCATCGCAGGAGAAGCGGCTGGTGCCGTCGGGCATGACGCCCTGGCCTTGCGTGGCTCTGATCGAGGTGCAGAGGTTGGATCGTTGCGACAGGCAGGTTTTGCACTGGCGGCATTCCGGTGTGTAGAGCGGGATGACGTGATCGCCAACCTTCAGCGATGTGACGCCGGCGCCAAGCTCGCGGACGATGCCGGCACCCTCATGGCCGAGAATGGCCGGAAACTTGCCTTCCGAATCAAGGCCGGACAGCGTGTAGGCGTCCGTATGACAGACGCCGGTCGCCATGATCTCGACCAGCACTTCGCCGGGCTTGGGGCCGCCGATCTCGATTGTTTCGATGGTCAGTGGCTTCTTGGCTTCAAAGGCAACGGCGGCGCGCGATTTCATGAGTGTCTCCCTATGCGTCTCGATCATGCAGTATACTGATTTGTGTGCGTGCACTATCAGGATCGCACGGGAGGTCGTCAATCTAACCGGCGACATTTCCGAACGAAATGCCGCCGGTCAGGCAACCGCCACCGGAGCAAACGGCTATTCGCGCCATGCGCTGGCTGCGTTTTTCAGGCTCTTTTGGATCGCCATCGTCCTTTATCCCGGTGGCCACGAATATCTCGCCAGCCACCGTGAGCCGCCCGGCGCCTTTGAGCATTTGCGCTACCTGCTTGAGCAGCTTGGCGTCTTTCCGCAGGGCAACCGCAGCGTCGAATGAAGCCGGTGGCTGTGAAAAAGTCTGGACTTGGCAAGACAAACCTTGTCAAACCGCCGCAACACAGACAGTGGACCGAAACGCTTGAAAGACCTGCCCGCCCTTCCCGTGACCGACATCCTGCCGGCGCTGCAAAATGCGTTGGCGAAGGCCAATGCCGCCGTGCTGGTAGCGCCGCCCGGCGCCGGCAAGACGACGCTCGTTCCGTTGCATCTGCTCGATGCGCCCTGGCGCGAAGACCGTACGATCATCCTGCTCGAGCCACGCCGCCTTGCAGCGCGCGCCGCAGCCAGCCGCATGGCAAGCCTTATCGGCGAAGAGGTGGGGGCGACGGTCGGCTACCGCATGCGGCTTGAGAACAAGGTGTCGGCGAAAACGCGCGTCCTCGTCGTTACAGAGGGGGTCTTCGCGCGGATGATCCTCGACGATCCGGACCTTAACGATGTCGCCGCGGTGCTGTTCGATGAGTTCCACGAACGCAGTCTCGATGCGGATTTCGGCCTCGCGCTGGCGCTCGATGTTCAGGTGGCACTGCGTCCCGATTTGAAGCTCCTTGTCATGTCGGCGACGCTCGATGGTGCGCGCGTGGCAACGTTGCTGAACGATGCACCGGTGCTCGAGAGCAAGGGTCGTTCCTTTCCTGTTCATATCCGCTATCGGGACCGCAAGCCCGACGAGAAGATCGAGGACGCCATGGCAAAAGCCATCCGCGAAACGCTTGGGAGCGAAACTGGCAGCATCCTCGCCTTCCTCCCCGGCCAGCGCGAAATCGAGCGCACGGCTGACGCGCTCGAGGGCCGCGCGGGCGCCAATACACTCATTGTGCCGCTTTACGGCGCGCTCGAGAGCCGCGATCAGGATGCGGCGATAAGGCCGGCACCCGCCGGCAAGCGCAAGGTGGTACTTGCCACGTCTATTGCCGAGACTTCGATCACCATCGACGGCGTGCGGGTCGTCATCGACAGCGGCCTCGCGCGGCTGCCGAAGTTCGAGCCCGCTACGGGGCTGACGCGGCTGGAAACCGTGCGGGCAGCGCGCGCTTCCGTCGACCAGCGTGCGGGCCGCGCCGGACGCACCGAACCCGGCATAGCGATAAGGCTCTGGCGGGCCGAGCAAACGGCGGCTTTGGAGGCCTTTGCTCCTCCGGAAATTCTGGAGGCGGACCTTTCAGGGCTGGTCCTCGATTGCGCGGCATGGGGCGTTGCCGATCCGGCAAGCCTCGCCTTTCTCGATGCACCTCCGGCTGCGGCCATCAAGGAAGCCAAGGCACTCCTCGAAAATCTCGGCGCGCTGGACAAGGATCGTATCACGCCGATGGGCCACGCCATGCGCTCGCTCGCGCTGCCTGCCAGGCTTGCTCACATGGTGCTGGCCGCCCGTGAACGCGGGCAGGGGCTACGCGCCGCGGAGCTCGCGGTGCTTTTGACCGAGCGCGGCCTTGGCGGCAATGATATCGATCTGGACGTTCGACTTTCACGCTTCCAACGAGAACGGGGTGACAGGGCGACACGGGCACGCGCCCTGGCAAAGCGGCTCGCAGGGCAGGATTTCATTGAAGCGGGAGATCCCGACAGTGTGGGCCGGCTGCTCATCGGGGCCTATCCCGACCGTATTGCCAAGGCGCGCGGCAATGGTCAGTTCACTGGTCAATATATTCTGGCCAGCGGACGCGGCGGCGAGGTTGATCCCGCAACGTCACTCGCGAAATCGCCATGGCTGGTCGTCGCGGATCTCGCAGGACGTGCAGGGCGAGCACGCATTCTTGCTGCCGCTGAAGTGACCGAGGCCGAAATCCGCGAGGCGCTCGCAGAGCGTGTCGTCAGCGGCCGGCAGGTGACTTATGATCCAGCCCGCAATGCCTTGCAGGCGCGCGAGGCTACGCGCATTGGTGCTGTCACGCTCTCCGAAAAGACGCTGCCCGCGCCGAGCGGCGAGGAAGCTGATCTTGGTGTCATCGCCGCCGTGCGCACCCATGGGCTCGACATCCTGCCCTGGTCGAAAGAGGCGACGACCCTGAGACGGCGCCTTGCCTGGCTGCATCAGGGGCTTGGCGCGCCTTGGCCCGCCATGAATGACGAGGCTCTGACCAGCGCGCTCGACGATTGGCTGCTACCATTCCTCAAGGGGACAGCGCAGCTCGGCCAGATCCCGGCGCATGTCCTTACAGAAGGTCTTCGTTCGCTGGTGCCTTATGACCTGCAGCGCAAGATCGAGACACTTGCGCCGACACATTTCGAGGTGCCGACCGGCTCCAATATTGCGATCCGCTATGATGCCGAGGAGCCGGTGCTCGCGGTGCGCGTGCAGGAACTGTTCGGCCTTGCCACGCATCCCGCCATTGCGGGCGGAACGATCCCGTTGCTCCTCGAGCTGCTGTCGCCGGCGCACCGTCCGATCCAGATCACCCGCAATCTTCCCGGCTTCTGGAAAGGCTCCTGGACGGATGTGCGCAGCGACATGCGCGGCCGATATCCAAAGCATGTCTGGCCGGAAGATCCCGCTTCCGCAACGCCGACCGCCCGCGCCAAGCCGCGCGGTACTTGAGCGGCATGGCTTACCCGCCCCCACGAGGGGGAGGGTAAGCGGCGGCGTGGCCCAACAAATCCACAATTCCCTTTATCCCATGTTTGTTCTAAAGCTCGCGCATGGTTCAGGATTTCGGCATACGCTCATCTTATCTGTCGCGCCGCCTGCGGTTGACGACGCTTATCCGCCTGCGCTGGCTTGCCGTGGCGGGCCAGAGCATCGCGGTGCTGTTTGTCGCGCTCTATCTCAAATTTCCCTTCCCCGTCAGCATCTGCTTCGCGCTGATCGCCTGTTCGGCATGGCTGAATTTGCTGATGTCGTTCCGCTATCCGATCAACCACCGGCTTGAGCCGCGCGCGGCGATAACCGTTCTTGGCTTTGACATCCTGCAGGTGGCAGGGCTGCTTTATATGACGGGGGGGCTGCAGAATCCGTTCGCGGTCCTTATGATCGTTCCGGTGATCATTTCGGCCACGTCGCTGCCGGCTTACGCGACAGCAGCCCTCGGGCTGCTTGTCACGATATGCGCGACGGTGCTGGCCTATGTTTATCTGCCATTGCCCTGGTACCCCGACGAGTCGATGCAACTGCCGCTCGTCTTGATTGCCGGCGTCTGGTGTTCGGTGGTCTCGGCCTTGGTGTTTACCGCCGTCTATGCCTATCGTGTCGCCGAGGAGGCGCGTCTGCTCGCTGACGCTCTGGCCGCGACAGAGCTGATCCTGCAGCGCGAACAGCACCTTTCGGCACTGGACGGGCTTGCGGCTGCGGCCGCGCACGAACTCGGTACGCCGCTTGCAACCATCGCGCTGGTCGCCAAGGAAATGGAGCGGAGCCTGAAACAGGACGACCGCTTCGCCGAGGATATCGACCTCTTGCGCTCGCAGACGGAACGCTGCCGCGAAATCCTCAAGCGCCTGACAAGCCTGTCATCGGCGAGCGAAGAACACATGTCCCGCTTGAAGATTTCCTCGCTCATCGAGGAAGTCATCGAGCCGAACCGCAATTTCGGCATCAACATAAAAGTGACCAAACTGCGCGGCGAGGGCAACGAGCCGGTGATCCGCCGTAATCCCGGCATCATCTATGGTCTCGGCAATCTCGTCGAGAATGCTGTCGACTTTGCCCGCGAGACGATCGAGGTCAATTGGGGCTGGACCGACAAGACGGTCGAGATCGTCATCAGCGACGACGGCAAGGGGTTCGCGCCCGATATTCTTGACCGGATCGGCGAGCCATACACCACCGGGCGGGACCGCGAGACCAGGGAACATGGCGGCGGTCTGGGGCTTGGTCTTTTCATTGCCAAGACGTTGCTGGAGCGTTCAGGCGCTACCATTACCTTCCGCAACCGCAATGATCCTGGGCAGGGCGCCGAAGTTGTGGTGATCTGGCCACGCCATAAACTTGTCGCTGAGACCTCCTGACGAACCGTTCCCGATAGACACGAGATGCGCTCTTGCGCGTATCGGGTTGCCTTGTGCTGTTTTCCGGCTGAATTATGAAAAAGTGTCCGAAATGGATAGTCTTTGACATTTTGTTCATTGCGAACCATTAACGGAGTATATTTGTAGAAAATGAGCAGGAAAACCTGATGGAAAACACGGATCAGGACGATATTGCAGCCATAGGCGGTGATCGCACACTTCTTCTTGTCGACGACGACAAGCCCTTCTTGCAGCGTCTTGCGCGCGCCATGGAAACGCGGGGCTTTACTGTCGCCATCGCCGACTCGGTTGAGGCTGGTCTCGCCAGCGTCAAGGTGAATGCCCCAGCCTACGCCGTTGTTGATATGCGTCTCGGCGACGGCAATGGTCTCGACATTATCGAAGCCATTCGTGCGCGCCGCGAGGATACGCGGGCAATCGTTCTGACTGGCTATGGCAATATTGCGACGGCGGTGAATGCCGTCAAACTTGGCGCCATCGACTATCTGTCGAAGCCGGCCGATGCGGACGAGGTATTTGCGGCGTTGACGCGGCGCTCGGGTGCAAAGGTGGCTCCGCCGGAAAATCCCATGTCTGCCGATCGGGTCCGCTGGGAGCATATCCAGCGGGTGTACGAAATGTGCGACCGGAATGTTTCCGAAACAGCGCGCCGCCTCAATATGCACCGCCGCACCCTGCAGCGGATCCTGGCCAAGCGGGCTCCTCGTTAGGAAACCTTTTGATAACTGCAGCCTGATGGGCATCTGATGCGATTTTCTGCGCTTGCGGTGCTCATGCACCCAAAAGTGCACTGCGCTCCGATTCTCGAAAGCCGCACCACCTGCCCCATCAGGCTGGTTTCTCAAACGGTCTTTAGGCGCCCTAGTCCATATCTGTCTCAGGCAGATGAACGCCCGATAGCTCGGCCAACGTCATGCGCGCGGCGCTGACGCGGGCAAATCGCAGCGTCATGGCCTTGCGCGTGGCGCCCGCCAATTTATGCTCCGGCGCATCGCGAATGATCTCCGCGCCATAGCCGTCGGAAAGGATAAACCCGCAATCCTCGGGGAAAATCTCTGCCGGTACCCCAGGATGGGTGGCGAAGAACAGCCGGTCGCAGTGCGCGCGGTAGATCGGCCATTTACGATCGACCCGCCAGTCTTCGATCGACGATTTGATTTCGACAATCCAGATTTCGCCGCTGCGCGTCAGGGCAACAAGATCCGCGCGGCGGCCCGATGCCAACGGTAATTCGGGCAGGACGGCGAGGCCAAGTTCAAGGAAAAGCCGCTGCACGCCGCGTCGCACCAGCATGGCGTTTTCCGATTGCCGGCCGTCGACGAGCGGGCTTGTCTGACCTGGAATCACAAGAGGCATGAGCGAAACAATATCGGCAAATCTGCAACGATGCTCAGGAAAAATGCACTACCAAGCTGAAGAAAGACATGGTTAACGGAAAACTGCGCTTTACGGTTAATCAGGTATTAACAATAGTGCCGGTAGAGAGGCAGCACAATAAAGCCATCATAGATTCGCGCAATATTTAACGGGGTGACCATGCAATTGAAGACTATTGTCCTGGCGGTTGGACTGATGGGTGCAACCGCTCTTTCCGGCTGTTCGACTATCGGTTTGAACTTTTCGACTGCTTCCTACAACTCCGTCGTCGACGCCGGCTACGTGATTCCCGCCGTTCCCCGCACCAAGGTTCCCTCGCAATATCTGCGCCAGGAAGTCCGTTATGAGGGTGGCGAGGCGCCCGGGACGATCATCGTCGATACGGGCGCAAAATATCTCTACTACGTTCTCGGCGATGGCAAGGCGATGCGCTACGGCATCGGCGTTGGCAAGCAGGGCTTCGAATGGTCGGGTACCGCACGTGTAGCCCTGAAGCGCGAATGGCCGACATGGACGCCTCCGAAGGAAATGATCCAGCGCCGGCCCGAGCTTGCCGAATTCCGCGATGGCATGGATCCCGGGCTGACAAATCCGCTTGGCGCGCGCGCGCTGTACCTCTTCAACAAGGGCGGCGACACGGGCTACCGTCTGCACGGCACGCCCGAATGGTGGTCGATCGGCAAGGCCATGTCCTCGGGCTGCATTCGCCTGATGAATCAGGACATCATCGACCTCTACAACCGCGCGGAAGTCGGCGCCAAGGTCATCGTCCGCTAATTGCTGGCTTATGCACCAGACTTAAAGGCCGCTTTCGAGCGGCCTTTTTATTTGCCTGCCTGACTTTTGTCGTGTTGACCTGATCATTGGGCGCCCCATAGATTGCGCCCTACAGACTTTGGAAACTGCGCAGACACTGGCTAAAAACTGGAAGGTCCACATGTTTAAAACCGTTGCAACCACGCCATTCGACGACCAGAAGCCCGGAACCTCGGGCTTGCGCAAGAAAGTCCCGGTTTTCCAGCAAGAGAACTACGCCGAGAACTTCATCCAGTCGGTGTTCGATTCGCTCGAAGGCTTCAAGGGTAAGACCCTGGTGATCGGCGGTGACGGACGCTATTACAATCGCGAAGTCATCCAGATTGCGCTCAAGATGGCGGCCGCCAACGGCTTTGGCCGCGTCCTTGTCGGCAAGGGCGGCATCCTGTCGACGCCCGCCGCATCCAACGTTATCCGCAAATACAAGGCATTCGGCGGGCTGGTTCTTTCCGCCAGTCATAATCCCGGCGGTCCGACCGAGGATTTCGGCATCAAGTACAACATTAGCAATGGCGGCCCGGCGCCGGAAAAGATCACCGAAGCGATCTTCGCCCGTTCAAAGACGATTACGCAATATGTCATCGCTGAAGCGCCGGACGCCGATATCGACACAATCGGCACGCAGAAGCTCGGTGACATGGTCGTTGAGATCATCGACCCCGTTGCCGATTATGCCGCGTTGATGGAAGAGCTGTTCGATTTCGATGCGATAAGCGCGCTCATCAAATCGGGTTTCACCCTGCGTTTCGATTCCATGCATGCCGTCACCGGTCCTTATGGCAAGGAAATTCTCGAACACCGTCTCGGCGCACCGGAAGGGACCTGCGTCAATTTTGTGCCGCTGCCGGATTTCGGCGGGCATCATCCCGATCCTAATCTCGTCTATGCCAAGGATCTTTATGATCTCCTGATGTCACCGGACGGCCCTGACTTCGGCGCGGCCTCCGATGGCGATGGCGACCGCAATCTCATCATCGGCAAAGGCATTTTCATCACCCCATCCGACTCACTCGCCATGCTTGCTGCCAATGCGCATCTCGCGCCCGGCTACAAGGCTGGCCTCAAGGGTATCGCCCGCTCGATGCCGACCAGCGGCGCAGCAGATCGTGTCGCGGAAAAGCTGAAGATCGGCATATATGAAACCCCGACCGGCTGGAAATTCTTCGGCAATCTGCTCGATGCGGACATGGCAACGATCTGCGGTGAGGAGAGCGCCGGGACAGGCTCCAACCATGTGCGCGAAAAGGATGGACTCTGGGCGGTCCTGCTCTGGCTCAACATTCTGGCAGTGCGCCACATCAGCGTGCAGGAAATCGCCAGGGAACATTGGGCAACCTATGGCCGCAATTACTATTCGCGACACGATTATGAGGGGGTCGATACCGCGGCGGCCAATACGTTGATGGATGACCTGCGGGCCAGGTTGTCAAAGCTGCCCGGGAGCTCGGTACAGGGCCTGACGATCCAAACCGCCGATGATTTTGCCTATCATGATCCGGTCGACAAATCGGTCAGCAAGAACCAGGGTATTCGTGTGCTGTTCGAGGGCGGTTCGCGCGTCGTCTTCCGCCTGTCGGGAACCGGAACTTCGGGCGCAACAATCCGCGTCTATGTCGAGCGCTACGAGCCCGATCCGAAGCGCCACGATCTGGAAACGCAAAGTGCGCTCGCCGATCTCGTTCGCGCTGCCGAAGACCTTGCCGGCATCAAAGCCCATACAGGCCGCGACAAGCCCAGCGTCATTACTTGATCGGCTTAGGACCTTGTTGCGATCTGGTAGAATCTGATCCCTATTTTAGCTTTGGCGGGCAGGGCAGATCGAATCGACGACAGGTTGGATCGCATTGAGCGCCGACTCGAAATTGTCGATAAACCAAATCAGGCGGAACCCATCCTGGTCATATGACGACGCCCTGACGACTGGCCATGCGCGGGTCCCCGCCAAATGTCGCAATGCTGAAACCGAGCCTCAGATCCGGCAAGTCGCAGATGGCGTTGACGCCGTAGTTGGAAAAATGCAGGCGCCAGGTTGTCATACGCACCGGATGCGGCATGGCAAAGCAGGTGCAGGAGAGCAGCGCGAGATTGGCACCACCTTGCGGATCGCGCACGGAGCGGTAGCGAATAAGTTTTATCCCCGCTTCGTGCGCGCTGTCGGCAAGGTCGAGGCAGGCGGAATAGTCGGTGAGATGCATCCACTGTTTCGCCTGGCCCCCAAAAGGTGCGGCGGTCAGGTCGATGGCATTGGTCGTCGCGTAGCGGGCTTCGAATGCAGTGAACTCCAGCGCGTTGCGCGGCCATGGCGTGCCGGGGCTTTCGAGGAAGAAGAGCAGCCTGTAGAAGGCAGTTTCGGCGACGGCAGTTTCCACCAGTTCACTTGCGTAGAACACGCCCGGTGAATAGCCCTCGCGCCGGAAGCGCGAATTGCCCGGGTAGCGGCCATACCGGAACGGCGTCGCCAGCAGATAGTCGAGATGGGTGCAGGAAGGCGGCAGCGGTGGCTTGGTCGCCTCGAGTTCGTCTTCGAGCAGCGCTTGCTCATCAAGCGTGTCGACCAGCTTCATGGTGGAAACGCGGTGCTGCGCCTCGACGAGACGCCAGCAGGCGCCGTGACGGTCTTGAGCTTCAGATCGGAGCGCGGCGGGCGTCCAGATAGGCGAGGACATGGGCGAGACCGTCAATGGTTTTGATCCGGTTGAGCGGCTTGCCGCCGAGCATGGTGTTTTCAGTTCGTATCCACTGCCGGGCTACGGCATCATCACCGCCGACAATTGCATCCAGCGAGCGGTAGAGGCGGATAAACAGCAGAGCAAGTTCATAGCTCTTGCCGGTGAGCGGGCCACCGCCTTCGCTGCGCTTGAGCCGTGATATGCTGGGTTCGGAGAGCCCGACAATGGTGGAGAGCTCCTTGGCGGTCAGACCCAGCAATTCCGCCGAACGCAAAAGCGCTTTCGAAACCACGGCGGTCTTCCCCGGGGTTTCTACAATGTGTTGCGCGGTGGTTCGCATGGATCTGTCCTGTCCTTTTCTACTGACACAAAATATAGAGTAAATTTCTGGTGAAATCAAGGTGACCGATATCTCTCCGCTTGTGGGAGAGAAAGGATTTTCTTGGTGTTAGCGAAGCTGGCCTTTGGAAAATCCAACAGAGGGGATTTGCCTGTGCGGCCTTGCGAATTATCCCCTTGCTTGCGATTTGTAGCACTTTAGCACGTACTTAAGTGCTACAAATCGCTTTCTCCTCCGCAAGGGGGAGATAACCGGCATTGACGTCACGACGAGATTTCTATCGCCTCGGCGTCACTGTCATTGGCAGGCCGCCATCGGGCTGGGTCGTGAGTTTTTGCACCGGCCAGGGTTTTATGGTTCCCGCCATCTCGAAACGATAGCGATGGAGCAAGGTTGCCAAAGCAATGATGGCTTCCTGCAGGGCAAAGCTGGCGCCAATGCAGACGCGCGGCCCGGCACCGAACGGCAGATACTGGAAGCGGTCGATCTTGTCGCGATTTTGAGGATGGAAGCGCGACGGCATGAAGGCTTCCGGATTGTCCCAGTAGAGCCGGTGGCGATGCACTGTCCAGGGCATGACAAGGACCGCCGCGCCCTTCGGCAGTGCCAGATCCTGGTATTGATCGTCCTCGATGGGCTCGCGGTTGATCGACGGTGCCGGCGGATAAAGCCGCATGGCTTCTTCAAAAGCGGCGCGGGTGAAGGGCAGGGCATCCAGCCATGCATGCGGTGGCGGAACTTTGGCCTGATCCATGAAGGCATCGATTTCCTGCGCGATCAGATCGCGCTCCCAAGGAGCCCGCGCCAGCAGATAAAGCGTCCAGCCGAGCGCCCGCGCCGTCGTCTCATGGCCGGCGCCGATGAACGTGATGATATTATCCTCGATCTCGGCACGCGACAGGCCATCCGGACCTTCGGCTCTGAGGAGAAGGGTAAGGAAATCGTTCGGGACCTTGTCGCCTTCCTTCTCCATGCGGACCTTTCGCATCTCCATGGTGTTGGCGACAATCTGGCGGAAGAAGGCGAGGGCGCGCCGTCCCCGAATCTGGGTGAAGCGCGGCAGCCAGTTCGGCGCGCCGAGAAGATCGAGCGGATCGACGCGGCCCATCGTCTCGAACAACCGGTCGACTTCATGCGAAAACTGGTCAGGGTCACCGGCGATCTCGCCTGAAAACAGCGTTTCGGCGAGAATGTCGTAGGTCAGCATCGTCATGTCCCGCGACACGTCCGTGGTGCCGGTGAGGTTTTCGTAGCGATCGGCAAAACTGTCCGTGGTGCGCTTCATCGCCTCGGCGAAACCGTGGATATGGCGCGGCGTGAAGACTGGCGCCATCGCCTTGCGTGAGCGCCTCCAGACCTCGCCTTCGGCCGTCAGCAAGCCATCGCGCAGGATGGGGCGCAGGATGCGCTGGCGGACCGCGGCCATCTTGTAGTTCCTGGCATTGTCGACGAGCACATGGCGGATGAGGCCGGGATCATTTGCAATGATTGTGTGAGCAAAAGACCAGTCGATGGAGACCCACGGTTCGTTATAGGAAGGCTCACCCCACAATTCGAGCGGATTGCGATAAATGGTGCGGATCAGCCGCAACGTTCCGACCGGCCCGGTGCGCGGGATCGGAGCAGGTGGGATGAACGCGGGTCGAGTAGTATCCATTGCCTAAAATCTTGCGCCGATTTTACCTTGACGCCAAGACCCGAATGGGGCCTGTTTCAGCCTGCGCCCCGGTTGGCGGCATTTCGGGCGGGCGAGCCCCCCACGCACCTTGTAACCGTTGCCTTGGCCGATAAGCCAGGATTGGGCTTCTTCGTCGATCATTTGGCAAAGATTGATGGCAATCATGACGGCACTCTTGAATTCAGTGAGGTCAAGGGTTTTCTCAACGCGCAGTCACCGATTGCGAGGCCAGCATCGAAGGAGATGAGATCATCGAGTAACGGATATTGCGACCGGCCCGGTGCGCGGGATCGGGCCAGGCGGGAAAAGCAAGCCTGGTCGTGTCCATCCCGTTGATTTCTCGAACAGTCTCTAACGCGCATGTGGGTATAAATCGTCGAAAAGTCCACCAATTGGCCATGATCCGTGGATAGAGTGAGTGTCACGAATTGGAAAAACCGACATTAAACACTATATCTAGCACTGTAACCGGGCATGATTCGCCCGGTTCTGTTATAAGGACAGGCGCGCCAATTCAGGCGCCAGAAAAAGATTGAAATTACATGAGTGAAACACCCGAGATGACAGTCGAAACCTCGCCGGAATACGGCGCGGAATCCATCAAGGTTCTCAAGGGGTTGGATGCAGTTCGCAAACGCCCGGGCATGTATATCGGTGATACGGACGATGGGTCCGGTCTGCACCACATGGTCTACGAAGTCGTCGACAATGCCATCGACGAAGCGCTTGCCGGGCACGCGACGCGCGTCACCGTGACGCTGAATCCGGACGGGTCCTGCACGGTAACCGACAATGGCCGCGGTATTCCGACGGATATGCACTCCGAGGGCGTTTCCGCGGCGGAAGTCATCATGACGCAGCTGCATGCCGGCGGCAAGTTCGACCAGAACTCCTACAAGGTTTCGGGCGGTCTGCACGGTGTGGGTGTATCGGTTGTCAATGCGCTGTCGGTCTGGCTGAAGCTGAAGATCCGCCGCCAGGGCAAGATCCACGAGATGAGCTTCACGCATGGCGTTGCCGATGCGCCGCTCAAGGTCACCGGCGATGCGGACGCGACCGGAACCGAAGTCTCGTTCCTGCCGTCAACTGAAACCTTCTCGATGGTCGAGTTCGACTTCAAGACGCTCGAACATCGCCTGCGCGAGCTGGCTTTCCTCAATTCCGGCGTGCGTATCCTGCTTGCCGACCGCAGGCATGCCGATCCGGTCGAACTCGAACTGTTCTATGAGGGCGGCCTGACCGCCTATGTGCGCTATCTCGACCGCACCAAGAAAGAGCTTATCAACGAGCCGATCTATATTCGCGGTGAAAAGGATGACACCACGGTGGAAGTCGCCATGTGGTGGAACGACAGCTACCACGAGAATGCCCTCTGCTTCACCAATAACATCCCGCAGCGCGATGGTGGCACGCACCTTGCCGGTTTCCGCGGTGCGCTGACGCGCCAGATGACCGGCTATGCCGACGCTTCCGGCCAGACGAAGAAATCCAAGGTTACACTGACCGGCGATGATTGCCGTGAGGGGCTGACCGCGGTGCTCTCGGTGAAGGTGCCGGACCCGAAATTCTCGTCGCAGACCAAGGACAAGCTCGTTTCCTCCGAAGTGCGGCCGGTTGTTGAAAGCCTCGTCAACGAAGCGCTTTCGACCTGGCTTGAGGAACATCCTGCCGAGGGCAAGGTGCTCGTCGAGAAGGTGATCCAGGCGGCGTCCGCTCGCGAAGCCGCACGCAAGGCGCGTGACATCACCCGCAAGAACTCGCTCAGCATCAGTTCGCTGCCGGGCAAGCTCGCCGATTGTCAGGAGAAGGATCCGGCCAAATCCGAAATCTTCATCGTCGAGGGTGACAGCGCCGGTGGTTCCGCCAAGGGCGGGCGTTCGCGCCAGAACCAGGCGATCCTGCCGTTGCGCGGCAAGATCCTCAATGTCGAGCGGGTCAAGCTGGATCGCATGCTCTCCTCCGACCAGATCGGCACGCTGATCCTGGCGCTGGGCACCAGCATCGGCAAGGATGAGTTCAACCCGGACAAGCTGCGCTATCACAAGATCATCATCATGACCGACGCTGACGTCGATGGCGCCCATATTCGGACACTGCTCTTGACGTTCTTCTTTCGGCAGATGCCGGAGCTGATCGAGCGCGGTCACATCTATATCGCGCAACCGCCACTCTACAAGGTGTCGCGCGGCAAGTCCTCGCAATATATCAAGAACGAGACGGCCTTCGAGGAATTCCTGATTGATTCAGGGCTTGAGGAAGCATCGCTCGAATTGAGCACCGGCGAAGTGCGTGCTGGTATCGATCTGCGTTCCGTTGTCAATGATGCGCTCGCCGTGCGGCATCTGCTGCAGGGATTGAACACCCGTTATGACCGCGCGGTTGTTGAGCAGGCGACCATTGCCGGTGCGCTCAATCCGGAAGCCATTTCCGATACGGCGAGGGCACAATCACTGGTGACGGAAGTCGCCGAGCGGCTCGACCTGATTGCCGAGGAAACCGAGAAAGGCTGGACCGGCCGTCTGGCAACGCCGGATGATGGCGTTGATGGTTATGTCTTCGAGCGCTCGTTGCGCGGCGTGAAGGAAACGGTCACGCTCGACATGGCGCTGCTTGGTTCTGCCGATGCTCGCCAGCTCGACCGCTACTCGGCACGCCTGCACGACATCTATGCCAAGCCGCCAGTGCTGCGCCGCAAGGAAAAGACCGATACTGTCGCTGGGCCGATTGCCCTGCTCGAGGCTGTTTTCGCCGCCGGGCGCAAGGGCTTGTCACTGCAGCGCTACAAGGGTCTCGGTGAGATGAACGCCGACCAGCTGTGGGAGACGACGCTCGATCCGAACGCGCGCTCGCTGCTGCAGGTCAAGGTCAACGACGCCACCGATGCAGACAGCCTGTTCTCAAGGCTGATGGGTGACGACGTGGAACCGCGTCGCGAGTTCATTCAGGATAATGCGCTGAGTGTGGCCAATCTGGACGTATAGACATCAGGCAGTGGTGAATGCATGTATTGCACCACTGCGATGCCGCCAATATCGATCGTTTTAGCCAAGCCGTTCAGCAATCCATAGCTTGATAAGTCCTTGGCGCGTCACGCCAAGGCGTTGAGCCTTCATCCAGCCCTTTAACGACCCACACCGGTAAAATCGACATTCACCCGTTTGGTTTCGGCGTTTGGACGGCGGGCTTTTGACCAGTCCACTTGCTCGCTGACGTCCTCGCCATCGTCGAATTTTTGGTCGAAATCACTCGCTTTCACAGAATTCTATCTCCTGCCTTCGGGCACGGCGAACCGAGACAATTCGAATCTTATCGGCTCGACGAACACGCACTGCCGACCAGTGCTTGTGTCCAAGTATGCCAATTGCAAGGAAACGTGGTTCCCCGTCGACCTTGGCTGGCGCTTCAAAATGCAAATGCAGGAAGATTTGTGGCTGATTTGCGAGAGCGGTCTGAGCAGGAAATCATTCGAAAGTTGTCACTTAGTTGATCTTTGTCACGTTGTCCGACGATACCGCACGTTATTAACCCGCTCCACGATCCACAGGTTGTACCGGAGCGACAGCGCTCAGTCACACAACCCAGGGCTTTTTATACTTTTGTACAACAACTCCCTTGCCTGTTCGTCGGCGACATGATCTTTTGTCGAAAAAGGGCGGACGACGTCCCGGGGATCGGCCAACGGTTACCCGGCAAAGATGGCGTACCTTTTTGGGTCAACCTGATCGGGAATTGAAATGCAGCCTGTCTTTGATGGTCACAACGATGTGCTTTACCGGTTGTGGAAACATTCAAGAGACGGAGCCGATCCGGTTCAGGAATTCATCGAAGGCACGACGTCCGGGCACATCGACAAGGGGAGGGCGCTGAAGGGCGGTCTGATCGGCGGGCTGTGCGCCATCTATGTTCCATCCGGCGATCTCGCCTTCAAGGCTCCCGATGCCAATGGCCATTATTCAACACCGCTTGCCGCGCCGCTTGAACGCGCGCCGTCATTGGATATCGCATTGGAAATGGCGTCGATCGCGCTCAAGTTGGAGCGGGCCGGCGGCTGGAAACTCTGCCGCAGCACGGCCGAAATCGCAGATTGTATGCGCGAGGACGTGTTTGCCGCCGTATTGCATATGGAAGGCTGCGAGGCGATCGGTCCGGATCTCGCCGCGCTCGATGTGTTCTATGCGGCGGGACTGCGCTCACTTGGACCGGTCTGGAGTCGCAACAATATTTTCGCCCATGGCGTGCCTTTTGCCTATCCGATGGATCCGGATACAGGTCCGGGGCTCACGCGGGAAGGCGAAGAGCTGGTCAAAGCCTGCAATCGCCTTGGCATTCTCATTGATCTTGCCCACATCACCGAAAAGGGCTTCTGGGACGTCGCCCGTCTTAGCGATCAACCACTTGTCGCCAGCCATTCCAATGTCCATGCCCTGACCCCCGTCGCACGCAATCTGGCCGACAGGCAGCTCGACGCCATACGCGAGAGCAAGGGACTGGTCGGGCTCAATTATGCGGTCGCCATGCTGCGCCCCGACGCGCGAGAAAACGCCGATACGTCGCTGTCTGATATGGTGCGCCACATCGACTATATGGTGAGCCGGATGGGCATAGACTGCGTGGCACTTGGCTCTGATTTCGATGGTGCTAAAATCCCCGGCGAAATTGCCGATGCAAGCGGCAATCAGAATCTCGTCGTCGCCCTGCGGGACGCTGGATATACGGGGGACGACCTTGCGAAGATCTGCCGCGAAAACTGGCTGCGCGTCCTGCATTCGGCTTGGCACGAAGAAAACTAAGAAACTAAAATTGCTCTAAAAACAGGGAACAGAACCATGTTGGTGAACCAGATCAATCCAAAATTCCGCCTCTTGCTCGGCGGCGCGGCGCTTTGCGCGATCCTGCTTTCCGGCGCGCCCTCATGGGCGGAGACGCCGGCCGATACGCTGGTCGAAGCGTTCGCCATCGACGATGTGATCACGCTCGATCCGGCTGAAGCCTTCGAGCTTACAACCGGTGAAATCAACGGCAATACGTACGACAAGCTTGTGCGGCTCGATATCAACGACCCTTCGAAGGTCGTGGCTGATGTCGCCGAAAGCTGGACCGTTTCCGATGATGGTCTGACCTATACGTTCAAGCTCAAGCCCGGCCTGAAATTCGCCTCCGGCAACCCGATCACCGCGGACGATGTCGCCTGGTCGTTCGAGCGCGCCGTCAAACTAGACAAGAGCCCGGCATTCATCCTGACCCAGTTCGGCCTGAAGCCCGACAACGTGACCGAAAAGGCCAAGGCCACGGATCCATCGACGTTCGTTTTTACCGTTGATCAGCCCTATGCGCCGAGCTTCGTATTGAACTGCCTCACCGCAACGGTCGCCTCGGTTGTCGACAAGAAGCTGGCCTCAGAGCACGTCGTCAATGACGATTTCGGCTGGGCATGGCTGAAGACCGCCTATGCCGGTTCCGGCCCGATGAAGATCCGCGACTGGCGCGCCAACGAAATCATCGTCCTGGAGCGCAATGACAATTATTACGGCACCAAGGCGCCATTGAACCGCGTGATCTACCGGCACGTCAAGGAAAGCGCCGCGCAGCGCCTCCTGCTCGAAAAGGGTGATATTGACGTTGCCCGCAACCTTGAGCCGAACGATCTGGAGCAGGTGGTCAAGAACAAGGACATCGCCACGACCAGCGCGCCGAAGGGCACGATCTATTATTTCAGCCTCAACCAGAAGAACCCGAACCTGGCTAAGCCCGAGGTGCGCGAAGCGCTGAAATACCTCGTTGATTATGATGCGATCGGCGAGAAGCTGATCAAGGGCATCGGCGAAATCCACCAAACCTTCCTGCCGAAGGGCATTCTCGGCGAACTCGATGAGAACCCCTACAAACTTGACGTCGAAAAGGCCAAGGCCCTGCTTGAGAAGGCCGGTCTGAAGGACGGTTTCTCTTTCACCATGGATGTGCGCAACAACCAGCCCGTCACCGGAATTGCCGAGTCCGTGCAGCAGACAATGGCACTGGCCGGCGTGAAAATGGAGATTATTCCTGGCGATGGTAAGCAGACGCTAACCAAATACCGCGCCCGTACGCATGATTCCTATATCGGCCAGTGGGGTGTCGACTATTGGGATCCGAACTCCAATGCCGATACGTTCACCAACAATCCGAACAATTCGGACGAAGGCACCAACAAGACGCTGGCCTGGCGCAACGCCTGGGATGTGCCGGAGCTGACCAAGCAGACCAAGGCAGCCCTGCTCGAACGCGATGGCGCCAAGCGCGCCGCGATGTATCAGGACTTGCAGAAAAAAGTGCTCGAGACCAGCCCGTTTGTCCTGATTTTCCAGCAGACGGAAGTCGCGGGATTGCGCTCGAACCTTAAGGGTTTCAAGCTCGGACCATCATTCGATACGAACTACGTGTTCAACGTATCGAAATGATCGGGGGCAGCGCCCAAGGCCGTTAAAATGAGCAGCACCGAAACACAATTGGAGTCCAGGCGTTCAGGCGCCTGGGCTTCCAGCCTTCTCTTGTCGATCGGCAGGTTCCTGCTGGTCGGCGCCATCACATTTCTCGGGCTCATCGCAGTCACCTTCTTCATCGGGCGGGTAATTCCGATTGACCCCGCGCTGGCCATTGTTGGCGACCGGGCGCCTGCCCATGTGGTTGAGCGGGTGCGCGAGGAACTTGGTCTCAACCTGCCGCTCTACCAGCAGTTTGTGATTTATGTGAAAGGCGTGCTTGAGGGCAATTTCGGCAATTCGGTGCTGACGACCAATCCGGTCATGACCGATATCAGACGGGTTTTCCCTGCCACCATGGAACTTGCGACGCTCGGCACCCTGATCGGCGCCATCTTCGGTATTCCACTTGGAGTGCTGGCGGCGGTGAAGCGCGGCAGTATCATGGACCAGATTGTCCGTATCATCGGCCTTATCGGCTATTCGGTGCCGATATTCTGGCTCGGCCTTCTGGCCCTGCTGGTGTTCTATGCCAAGCTTGGCTGGACATCGGGGCCCGGCCGCATCGATGTGGTTTACGAATATACGTTCACGCCGATCACCGGCTTTTACCTCCTCGATGCGGTGTTGCAGCACAATTGGGATGCGTTGAGGAATATTTTCAGCTTTATTATCCTGCCTGCCTCGCTGCTCGGCTATTTCTCACTCGCCTATATCAGCCGCATGACGCGCTCATTCATGCTCAACGAGCTCGAGCAGGAATATATTGTTGCCGCCCGCGCCAAGGGCCTGTCGGAAACGCGCATCATCTGGGGCCATGCCCTGCGCAATGCGGCAGTGCCGCTTGTGACGGTGATCGCGCTTTCCTATGCGGGACTGCTGGAGGGCTCTGTTCTCACGGAGACAGTGTTCTCGTGGCCCGGCCTTGGCCTGTACATCACCAATTCCCTGCAGAATGCGGATATGAATGCGGTCCTTGGTGGTACGATCGTCATCGGCACGGTCTTCGTTGCCATCAACCTGTTGTCCGATATTCTGTATCGGGCGCTTGACCCACGGACACGCGCGCGATGACCCAGGCTATTCCCACACGCCCCATTTCACGCCGCGAATGGCTGATGAGCGATAGGCCGCAATCGCGTATGCAGGCAAGGCTTGGCCGGGCCTATCTGGTCTGGAGCCGCTTCGCCAGCAACAGGCTCGCTGTCGCCGGTCTCGCCATTATCATCGCACTTCTGCTCGTAGCGATTTTTGCCGGTGTGCTGGCGCCGCACTCGCCGGTAACCGGCGATCTGCGCAACGCACGCCTGCTGCCGCCGGGCGGTGAGTATCTGCTCGGCACAGACGATCAGGGACGCGATATTCTTTCGCGGCTGATCTATGGCTCGCGCCTGACCCTCTACGTGGTCATTCTCGTTGCCGTCATTGCGGCACCGATCGGCCTGCTCGTCGGGACGATCGCCGGTTATGCCGGCGGCTGGGTCGACTCGATCCTGATGCGCATCACCGATATTTTCCTTGCCTTCCCCAAGCTAATTCTCGCACTTGCCTTCGTCGCTGCGCTTGGGCCCGGAATCGGCAACGCAGTCATCGCCATCGCCATAACCTCCTGGCCTCCCTACGCGCGCATTGCCCGCGCGGAGACGCTGACCGTGCGCAATTCCGATTATATCGCAGCCGTGCGGCTGATGGGTGCTTCCCCGGCGCGCATCGTCCTGCGTCACATCATGCCGCTGTGCCTTTCCTCGCTGATCGTGCGCGTGACGCTCGATATGGCAGGCATCATCCTGACAGCCGCCGGGCTCGGCTTTCTTGGTCTTGGCGCGCAGCCGCCCTTGCCGGAGTGGGGCGCGATGATCGCCTCTGGCCGCCGCTTCATCATGGATCAATGGTGGGTTGCCGCCATGCCGGGCTTTGCCATCCTGATCGTCAGCCTCGGCTTCAATCTTCTTGGCGACGGCCTGCGTGATGCACTCGATCCGCGAGGCAACAATCAATGAGCACGATGCTGACCGTCGAGGACCTGCGGGTTCAATTCCCGACGCGGACCGGGACTGTGGATGCAGTGCGCGGTGTGTCATTTTCCCTTGGCCGCGAGCGCCTTGGTATTGTTGGCGAGTCCGGGTCCGGCAAGTCGCAGACCGGCCGCGCCATCATGGGATTAACGCCGCCGCATGCGAAGATCACGGCCAGGACGCTGAATTTCGATGGGATCGATTTGCTTGGGGCTTCCGTCAAGCAGCGGCGGGCATTGCGCGGCAATCGCATCGCCATGATCCTGCAGGACCCGAAATATTCGCTCAACCCGGTCATGAGCATCGGCCGGCAGATTGTTGAGACGCTGCGGACCCACGAGAAGGTCAGCAAAGCCGAGGCACGCAAGCGCGCGCTCGATATGCTGGCGGCAGTGCAGATCCGCGATCCGGAACGGGTCTACGATCTGCATCCGCATGAAGTTTCCGGCGGCATGGGTCAGCGCGCGATGATTGCGATGATGCTGATTACCGGGCCTGAACTCCTGATCGCCGACGAACCAACCTCAGCGCTGGATGTGACCGTCCAGCTCGATGTCCTGCGCATTCTTGACAATCTGGTGCGTGAGCGCGGCATGGGCCTGATCTTCATATCGCACGATCTGCGGCTGGTCTCGTCGTTCTGCGACCGGGTCATCGTCATGTATGCAGGCCGTATCGTCGAGGAGATCGCCGCCAAGGACCTTGGCAACGCCAAGCATCCCTATACGCAAGGTCTCCTCAATTGCATGCCGCAGATCGGCGCGGATCGGCATCCATTGCCGGTACTTGATCGCAAACCGGAGTGGGCAGCATGACACAGGCCCTTACAACCGAGAATCTCGAAGTGGTGTTCAACCGGTTTCGCGCCTTGCGCGGTGTCAGCCTCGAGGTGGCGCCGGGCGAATCCTTCGGCCTCGTCGGTGAATCGGGTTCGGGGAAATCGACACTGTTGCGCGCCGTGGCCGGTCTTGCGCCGGTCAGCGGCGGAACGATCACGGTCAACGGCAAGACGCTCGGTTCGACACGCACCAAAGCATTTTACCGCGAGGTGCAGATGGTCTTCCAGGACCCGTATGGCTCTCTACATCCGCGCCAGACGGTCGACCGGCTGCTGCTGGAGCCACTGGTGATCCATGGCTTCGGCGATATCGAGAAGCGCATCTTGCGCGCGCTGGACGAGGTGGGGCTCGGGTCGAGCTTCCGCTTCCGCTATTCGCACCAGCTTTCCGGTGGCCAGCGTCAGCGCGTTGCCATCGCCCGGGCGCTGATCCTTGAGCCTTCGATCCTGCTGCTCGACGAGCCAACCTCGGCGCTGGATGCCTCGGTTCAGGCGGAGGTTCTGAACCTGCTCGAGCAGATCCGCCGTGACCGCAAATTGACCTTCCTCATGGTCAGCCACGATCTCGCCGTCGTCACCCACATGTGCGACCGGTTGATGGTGATGCAGAATGGCGCCGAAGTGGAGCGCCTGAGCGCATCGGAACTTGCAAGACGCAAGGTCACGCAGGACTACACGCGCAATCTGCTGGTCGCGAGCCAGGGGTTTGTCCGGCCGGATGCCACGCTGTGAGGCGTCTGTCCTTTATTGCAATTTTACCATTCCGGAAGGGCATTTGCGAAAATCGCCCGTCGAGCGTCGGATAGTGAAAATCTGAACGAATTTCCTAAGCCGGCATTTACGTCATGGATTCAATGGTCTCACGAGCGCATCACCCCAAAAATCTCTAAGGTTTTTGGAAAGGATGATGCGCCAATTCGACGTGTTACTGCGCCGTGTGTCCAACTGGACGCACGGCGCAGTAAGCGACCGGAGTGGGACATGAAGCGTTTGCGAGAATTCCTGAAAGACCGCCGCGGGGCTACTGCCCTGACGTTTGCATTGCTGCTTGTGCCGATCATGGGTATGACCGGGCTCGCCGTTGATTACAGCATTGCGAGCAATGAGCGGTCGAAATTGCAGGACGCCGCGGACGCTGCCGCACTGGCTGGCGCTTCGATCTTCACGGGAGCAAATGCTTCGGCGGCTGAGGCGCGTGCGCGAGCCTATCTCAAAGCCAATCTCGGCGCTGAAGCGGATACGATTGCGGTTACGTTCAAGTTCGACGCGAAGAATCACAACGTTACTGCTAATCTCAGTGGCCAGACCAGCACGATGTTCATGCATCTGTTGAATCAGAACAACGTGTCGGTCGGCGTTACCTCGACAGCGCTGGCGCCGCTTAAGCCAACTACGGCATCGATCACGGTCGACAGTGTCTACGGGTATTGGTTCAAACGTGTCTCGATTATCGTTGTCAGAAACGGCGTGGAAGTGGTAGTCGGGACAATCACTTACACCGCGGTGGATCACAGTGGCGGTGGAGGCCGAGGCACAGGTAAGACGGTTCCTGATTTGAACACGCCCACAACCTATAATCTAGGTGATTACACCAAGCTTTACCTCGAAATGGAAATCAAGAACGACGGCTGTGATATCGGCTATCGGAACAATTCCTCGACGAACATCGTCAATTGCGTGGCTAGCACGAAGTCGCAGTATGCCAACTATAACTCCACTCTGCGCACCGACGATCCGACGACTGTCGATCACCTGTTCGTCGATGGCACGCAGCTGGCGCTGGGTTCGACTCCTCCGCTCGACAACTTGCTTAATTGTGACAGCACTCCGCATTCACATGCGTGGGAAGATGGCGGTGGCTGGGCCCAGCAGGATTTCTTTTATCACGTATCCGCCGCCTGCAAATCGATCGATGGCGAGAACGTTCGGCTGACCAATTAATCATCCGGCGGCGCAATTGACTTTGATGTTGCGCCATTCCATCATGACTTTATTCCGAGGGGGGCACTGTACAGTGCTGAGATAGCGTCGAGCTGGACCCTTGAACCTGATCCGGGTTATGCCGGCGTAGGAACGGGAATTGAGCATTCTTCACGCACTCTGCCTTGCCTTCGCACATATCCGGATCTCCAACCATGCTGTGATGGAGTCCAGACTGTGCGACCAAAAGTAGATTTCCGGCTGAATGCCATCGTCGATGTCGACGCGATTGGCGGCGACAAGGATCTGGGCGCGCTTGCCCTTGCAGCCGCCCGCGGCGGCGCGACAATCATCCAGTACCGCGACAAGAATTCGCCGACCCGCCTGATGGTCGAACGGGCCCGGACGATCCATGTGGCGCTGAAGGGCACGGGCGTGCCGCTCGTCGTCAATGACCGTATCGACGTGGCGCTGGCTGCCGGTGTCGAAGGGGTGCATATCGGCCGCGAGGACATGCCGGTCAGCGACGCCCGCCAACTGCTCGGACCAGAGGCGATCATCGGCCTGACGGTCAAGAATGAAGCCGACGCCCGGACGGCGATTGAAGCTGATATTGACTATGCCTGCATCGGTGGTCTGTTCGAGACGCCCGCCAAGCATAATCCTGACGGCCCGATCGGCTTCGACGGGTTCAGCCGGCTCGCGCCAATCATCCGCAAGGACAAGCCGGATCTGCCGATTGGCGCAATTGCCGGTATCGATCTTGATCGGACGCCACCGGCGATTGCGGCAGGCGCGGATGGCGTGGCGGTGATTTCGGCGATCTTCCGGCAGGCTGATCCACAAAGCTCTGCCGCAGCTTTGCGCGCCGTCGTCGATTTGTCGTTGAAGGTACGGGCATGACCGCCATCGCACTGACCATCGCCGGTTCGGACAGCGGCGGCGGGGCGGGCATTCAGGCGGATCTGAAGACCTTCTCGGCGCTCGGTGTCTACGGCGCCAGTGTGCTCACCGCCATTACCGCACAAAATACGCGCGGCGTGACGGCCATCGAGAACCTTTCGCCGGGTATTGTCCGCGCCCAGATTGATGCCGTGTTGTCCGATATCGATGTGAAGGCAATCAAGATCGGCATGGTTTCGACGCTCGAGACGATCGAGACGATTGCTGCAGCATTACGGCATTGGGATCGCAGGGCCGTTGTTGATCCGGTGATGGTGGCAACGTCCGGCAATCGCTTGCTGCAACCGGAGGCGGTCGACGCTTTGCGGCAGCTTCTATTGCCGATTGCACTGGTGCTGACGCCCAATCTGCCTGAAGCGGCATTGCTGACGGGGCAGCCGGTTGCTGAAGACGAGGCGCAGATCGCGCGGCAGGCGGAACAGTTGCTGGCGCTTGGCCCTTCGGCGGTGTTGATCAAGGGCGGTCATTCAAAGGGCGACTTGTGTACCGACTTGTTGTTTGGCGGCGCCACGATAGAGCGCTTTGCGAGCACACGCATCATGACAAGCCATGATCACGGCACAGGCTGCACGCTGGCAGCGGCGATTGCCGCGGAGCTAGCGAAAGGGGCGGATTTATGCGACGCCGTGGCGGGCGCGAAGGCGTATCTGACAGCCGCCATAGCCGCTGCCGAAGGTCTCAAAGTGGGGCGGGGACGCGGGCCTGTACACCATTTCTACCGGTGGTGGCCGGTGCCGCAGTCGCTATGATATCCTGCCTTTCGAACGGCAGTGGGACCACCGCCGGTAGCACGACGTGTTCTTCGGCAAAAGCAAGCTGTGTTTGTGCCGCGAGCGCCGGCGCTGCCGCAGTGGATTCAGCCGTTACTGTCGCTGCGGCATAAACGGCAGTGGCTGCGGGAGCAGCGGGTTCGACCGCCGTTGGGCCGGGCCCAAGAACGTTCAAAAGACCCTTGCGCTTGGCCTGATAGTAATAGCCGCGTGAATAGAGACGTACCGCCTGATCCGGATTGTTGTCGGCGACCTTGTAGGCGCCTGCCAGATATTTCACGCCATATTTGAGGTTGGTTTCGGCGTCGAGCAGATCCTTGGCGCTGCCGTCGTGTCCGAGACCGCGCGCGGTCGCTGGCAGCAATTGCATCAATCCCCAGTACGGGCCGTTGCGCGCTTCCGGATTGAACCTGCTTTCACGATTGACGACACGGCGGACCAGCCATTCCGGCACCGCATAGGCTACCGAGTATTTCGAGATCAGCCCATCGACCGATTTGTCCGGGGATTTTACCGCGGGATTGACTTGCGTTGCGTTTGCAACGCGTGGCGCAGCTTCGGGAACCGGAATGGAAGCGGATGCGCTTGGCAATTTGGGGTCGGTTGTCGTGCAGGCGCCGAGGGCCAGGCCGAGGCCCAGCAAGCCGAAAGTGCGCAGCAATCGGAATTCAAGCAGCATTTGTCACCGGTTCGAAGAGGCGGATATTTAACGATTGGTTTCTCTTAGCTTGTTCGCGGGGGCTTGCGGCAATCACTTTCCAATACGGATTGTTACAATCCTGAAATACTGGCTGTGGGCAGTGGCTCCAGCTTGGGTTGACTCCAGCATATATATCAATGTATCAGTTAGATATTGGTAAGGCCAGTTTACCAGTCTAGCGCGGAAGGGAGAGCCGTGCAGGGAGGATCCATGTTCGCAACCATTCAGCCGCGCCGGCTTTATCGGCAGGTCGCAGACCAGATTCGCACGCTGATCGAGGGCGGCAAGTTTGCCGTTGGCGAACGGCTGCCGGGTGAGCGTGAGCTTGCCGAAGAACTTGGGGTGTCCCGCCCGACGATCCGTGAAGCATTGATCGCGCTCGAGGTGGAGGGTCTTGTGCATATCCGCATGGGTTCGGGAATTTACGTCACCGGTCAGCAGCGCGAAAAACCGGCCCTGGCGCCGGCTGAAGATCTGGAGGGACCGTTCGAACTCCTCCGCGCACGTTCGCTTATCGAATGCGCCATTGCCGAAGAAGCCGCGAAAGTCGTAACGCCCGATCATATTGAGTCCTTGGACGCGGTGCTGACCAAGATGGCGCAAACATTCAACAGTCCGCGCACATCCATCGCACTCGACCGGACATTCCACACCACGATTGCCGGTATCATCGAAAATTCGGCCCTCAACCGCTTTGTCGGCGAGCTCTTCGATCAGCGCATGACACCATATTTCGAAAAGCTGGCAAGCTATTTCGAAAGTCCTGCCTCGTGGCGCGAGGCATTCGAGGAGCACCGTGCCATTCGCGATGCCATTGCCTCCGGCGATCCGGTGCGCGCCAAGGAAGCGATGCGGTTTCATCTACAGCAGTCGCAGTTGAGATTTTCCAGAAGCTTCGACGAAGACCTGGAGAGCGAGAAGGGCCGTTCTGCGAAAGGCGGCCGAAACGGAAACATGAAGATCTGAATTCACATCTGGGAGGAGAAAGACATGAAGATCAAACTGGCAACAATCCTGGGCGCGGTTGCCGCGCTCGCATTGTCGGCGGCAGCCGCTCAGGCGCAGACGTCGCTGAAATGGGCGCATGTGTATGAAACATCAGAACCATTCCATACGCAATCCGTCTGGGCGGCTGAAGAGATCGGCAAGCGGACCAATGGCCGCTACAAGATCGACGTGTTCCCTGCATCGCAGCTCGGCAAGGAGGCCGACATCAACCAGGGGCTGAAACTCGGCACCGTCGACATCATCATTTCCGGTTCGAGCTTTGCGGCACGTGACTTCAAGCCGATCGGCGTCACCTATTTCCCCTACATCTTCCGTGGCCCGGATCACCTGATTGCCTATACCAAGAGCGACATCTTCAAGCGGCTTGCGGCCGGATACGAACAAAAGACCGGCAATCACATTGCCGCCGTCAGCTATTACGGCACGCGTCAGACCACGTCGAACAAGCCTATCGCCAAGTGCTCGGACATGCAGGGTCTGAAAATCCGCGTGCCGGACGTTCCTGCCTATCTCGCAATGCCGCGCGCCTGCGGTGCCAATACGACGCCGATCGCCTTTGCCGAGGTCTACCTTGCGCTGCAAAATGGCACGGTTGAGGCGCAGGAAAATCCGCTGACGACCATCGAGGCCAAGAAGTTCTTCGAAGTGCAGAAGAACATCATCCTGACCGGACATATCGTCGATCATCTCAACACCGTGATCTCCAAGCAGCTATGGTCCAGCCTTTCGGATGAGGACAAGAAGATCTTCGGCGACGTGATGCAGGAAGCTGCCGAAAAGACGACGAAGATCATCGAAGACAAGGAAAAGGCCCTCGTTACCAGCTTCAAGGAGCGTGGCCTGAACGTTGCCGAGGTCGACAAGTCCGACTTCGAGAAGAATGTCACGGAAAAGGTCAAGTTCGAGGATTTCGGCTACGAGAAGTCCGATTGGGAAGCCATCCGCGCCATCAAGGAATGACCGAAACGGGCCGGGTACCCTTGCCCGGCCATTCCCCCGAACTGACGACCGGAGAAACCTCATGACAGATGAAGTACATACCCAGGTCACCGCCGAGGAAATAGCCCATTCTTTCGAGGATGCGGCGCCCGTTGCCGACCTGTCAGACTATTCGATTGAGGATTGGCTGACCCTCGCCGTGTTCTGGCTGATGACTGGTTGCGTCTTCCTGCAGTTTTTCACCCGCTACGTCATGAATGACAGCTACGCCTGGACTGAGGAAATCGCCACCAACTGCCTGATCGCCGTGGTGTTTCTCGGCTCGGTCATGTGCGTGCGCGTATCGCGCCATATCCAGGTCGATGTGCTGTACCACTACCTGCCGGCTGGCATTGCCCGCATCTTGTCGACCTTCGTCGACATCGTGCGCATCGGCTTCTTCATCTATGCCGTCTGGTTGATGTGGCGGTATGTCGACATCGTCGCCGATGAACGCATGGTCACGGTGGATCTGCCGCGAAACATTGT
>NZ_JBBNAN010000119.1:0-4370 GCF_037994405.1 Phyllobacterium sp. | reverse complement strand
GCTGACGAGCAAGAGCGCATCGAACTTTTGCATCAAGCAGGGCACGACGTTCTTACAGGCCTCCAAAACAGACGCAGATTTAGCGAGCGTCTAAAGGAAGTTGTCGCGAGCGCGGCAAAATCGAGGGAAAAAGAGGCACTTCTGCAGATTGATCTCGACGAATTCAAAAATGTTAACGACACGCTTGGTCATGGGGCAGGAGATACGCTCCTGCAGTTGGCCGCCAGCCGAATCCAGGGCCAATTGCAGGACGGAGAAACTGCTTACCGGTATGCTGGCGACGAATTCGCTGTCATTCAGTCTGGTAAACCTCAGCCTGCTGAGGCAGAACGTCTTGCTGGCGCCATTATTCGGGCGCTCAGGGAGCCGTTCTTTATCAACGACATTCCAGTGTTTATCGGTGCAAGCATTGGCGTGGCCTTTGGGCCGGAACACGGAACGGAAAGCGAGCAGCTTATGAAGGCGGCCGATATTGCTCTATACGCAGCCAAGAGCGATGGTCGGGGCTGCGCGAAGATCTTCAATCGCTCGATGCTGTTGCTGCTCGAACAGCGTGAAAATTTGAGACGCAGTCTCAGGTCTGCGCTCGAGCGTGGTGAACTTTTTCTTGAATACCAGCCATTGTTCAAGTCGACGTCAGTGCTGGTCGGCTTTGAAGCTCTCTTGCGGTGGCGCCATCCGGAAATCGGTCTCATCCCGCCAGCGGTATTCATTCCAATTGCTGAAGCTGATGGCCTGATGGACGATATTGGCCGCTGGGTCTTGGTTGAGGCCTGCAGTCAGGCGAAAACTTGGCCTGCAACACTTGCTATTACCGTGAACATGTCTCCTGCCCAATTCCTCAGCGGCAAGCTTACAGACACGGTGGCGCAAGTGATTGATGCTACAGGTATCCAGGCCGAAAGACTGGAGCTGGAGATCACTGAAACCGTGCTCCTTGAAAAAACGATCGACAATATCGATACGTTGAATACCTTGAATGTTTTAGGCATTCGCATTTCACTTGACGACTTCGGAACATCCTATTCTTCGCTAAGTTATTTGAAGAATTTTCCTTTCGACACAATAAAAATCGATCGGTATTTCATAAATGACGTGGAGACGGATAAAAAGAGTCAGGCAATCGTCAAGTCCATTATCAAACTTGCGCATGGTCTGGGGATGAGCGTCACTGCTGAAGGTGTGGAGACGTCAGGACAGGCGCGATTGTTGCAACACTTGGGCTGCGACTATCTCCAAGGCTATTTTCTGGGACGGCCCGGCAATCAAGATGTTACGCGTGAACTGATTGAACGCTGGGTGGTAAGAGCATTGTCCATTGAGGAGACAAATCAGCGGCGCATCTGATCCGCCCCCGCCACGGCATTACATTGCATGGCGGGACTGCCAGTGGAACTCAATGAATTAAGAGCGATCTTATCGCCAATCATCAATAAATTTTGGCTTTACGCAGACGATGGGGAAACAATGACTATTGCACAAGCCAATGCAGCTGCGGCCGCATTTGAAGCGTTGATAGAGTTTGACATGCACATTGAGACCTTTGCGTCGAACTGGGTGCATTGCGATCAATTGTCAACATATCTGGCGCGAATGATTAGTCACAATCGTGCGGACTCCGCTCGGCATTCGAATCTTTTCTCCTCCGCTTTGAACGAACTACTAGAGGTAGCCTTTCGTGCCCGCCATACCGACGGCGAACTGCAGTGTAAGGTCTTGCGCTCCGGCAACTGGGACAGAATTGCGTTGACGTTTCCTTGCACGGAGGAAGAGCGAACTTTCTTCAATGGGGCTTTGGCCCAGATATCAGGAGACGATGCACTCGAACGGTATTTATTCTCCGTATCGACGGACCTGGCGCCAAGTCGCGAAGTTGTATTGGCGGAACTTGTGCTAAATTACGAGGCTTTGATCAGCATCGAGGATGCGGGCGCTCACAGGATCAGGCTGATCGTCGATTTGCCACTTGAGGAGCTGGTCATTTGAGCTCCCACGACCTTTTTCCGCGGTTCAAAGCGCGGTACGACATCAATAATCAGGAGTTCTCCATTTCCGGCATTGTCCGGCCGCATTCAATCGACGAACTGGCCTCCAGTTTACAGCTGTTCAAGGACGCTATCAGTGGCGAACGCGGCGTGCTGTATGTGAATATCAGACGTTTGAAACAGATGAACAACACAGCCTTTCAGGCTCTTTCGCGCCTGATCATCGACACCTGCCGTACACGAGCCGATTTAAAGTTTGTAATCATCACGTCGAGTGTGGTCGGATGGGCATCGCGGAAATTCGCTCGTCTTAGTCAGATTGAATCCAATATCACGGTGAAGGAATACGATAGCGAATTCTATCCGGGCCAGAGCTTTCTCGAGGAAGGCGGCTTCATTCCCATCCTGCGCACGCAAACGAAGATGACGTGGCGACATGAACGCGAAATTCTGCCGCGGCATGGCATGCGGCCGGGGATTGTCATGGCTGATATTTGCTGTGGAATAGGCGACTTCGCCGTACTCGCAAAGAAAGCATTCGAGCCATCGCGAATTGTTGCCCTTGACCACTCACAATCAAGTCTGGCGTATGCAAGGCGCGTGGCGGCAGATTTTGATATTAAGGGCATTGAATACGTCTATGGCGATGCGTCCGAGATGCTGCTGGATGGGGAGCAGTTCGATCTGGTGACTTGCCGGCACTCGTTGCAGATATTCAACCGGCCTGAACTTATCCTTAATGAACTTTATCGCATATGTAAGCCCGGAGGGCGTGTCTACATCACAAATGAGAAGAATTCTCACTGCCTTGGCGAGCCCCGAGCCGCAAGCATTCAATGGACCTACAACGAGGTTGCCAAGCTGTTCAAGCATTTTGACATGGATGTGGAGCTGGGTCCCAAGAGCCGGCGGTACCTGTTGGAGGCCGGCTTTGAGGACATCAAAATTGAATCCTTCATGGTTACCAACCGCGATGGTGACCCACAAGATTTCGCGGACGTCATTGCGGCATGGGAAAATGTCTATGCTGGCGAGATGGCTGTAAAGCGCGGCGATAGTCCCGAATTCATCAAACGTTTCAGGCAAGGGTTTCAGGACCACATCTATAGCGCTCTACACGCTAAAGGTTATGCGGGTTGGCCAATATGGGTCGCTTCGGGACGCAGACCGCGATGAGGGCCGTCGAAGAGCAAGCACCTCGCTTCGGCCTGCGCTCCTTCAGGGCAAAATTTGTACTCGTGGTTGGCGGCGCGGTTCTATTTGATCTTATCTTGAGCGGCGGACTGGCACTGTGGAACGTTCAAAAGCTGTCGCGGGACGCAACATCGGAAGTAGGCCAGGGGCTAACAAATGCGACCCAGGACTATATTCGCTCTTATGCAGCATCGACAGCTTCCGAGGTGGATCTCCTTCTTGACCGTGTGCATGGGGACGTACGCACCCTAGCCGGTGTATTGCAGGCACAGATTGATAATCCTGAAAGACAACGAGGTGTTGGTGCGACTTTAGCGCAGCAATCGCCCCAATCGGTCAATACTGTCTACAACAGTTCCGGCGGGTGGGCGCAGAACCTGCCTGGGGTGCCATCCGTCATCAGCGTGTGGGGGTACCTGTTGGGGCCTGATCACAAGCCTCTTGCGGCCGTGCAGCAGGACATCGATGACAGCGCTGTTCTCGATCTCGTTGCGCCGAGCTTACTGGCGGGAGGCCCATCCAAACTTCAGATGTATTACATCGGCCCCAAGGAGCGGCCGATATTTAGAACTGCTCCCTATACTGACCAGGCCCAAACGTTTGACAAGCTGTATCCGGGCCACAACAGCGCAGAGTTCTGGGAGTTCTTTTTCCCTGGCATCTACGGGTCTTGGGAACATTGGGCCAAGGAACCAAGCTCGAAACCAGCCAATGAAATAACGCAGACCGCACCTTATACCGATGCCATTACCGGCAAACTCATTGTCAGCTTTTTTAGTCCATTGTGGACCAAAGACCATGCCAATGTAGCGGGAGCGGCAGGAGCGGATATTACCCTCGATCAGCTAACGGAGATCGTGGAAAATGTGAAGATTGCCAATACCGGTTTTGGCTTCTTAACAATGTCGAATGGAAACGTTTTGGCCATCAATCCGGCGGGCGAGGCAACCATAGGACTAAGTTCATCAAGTGATGCTGCGGCGCAAGGTGTGACTGGTACGGAACGATCCCTGACGAAAAGCTCGCAACCGACAATTGCGACGCTGCCGCTCAATCAGCAAAATGACGGCGTAGTTCAGCATATAGTCCTTAACAGCAACGGTGAAAACGTTCCCTATATTGTTGTTCTCAAGAGACTGAAGGCCAATAACCTGTGGAGTTCGGGGCCGATAACGCAAGAAACCATGTCTG
>NZ_JBBNAN010000118.1:0-9639 GCF_037994405.1 Phyllobacterium sp. | reverse complement strand
TGAGCGTGATTTTGACCGTCGCAGGATCGACTGCGTCGATTGATGCGATCATTGGAGCGGTCTGCTTGCCGCGCGATGCGATCTGGGTCCAACGCTTCAGCGAAGCAACGACATCGGTCGAATCCATTTCGGTGCCGTCATGGAACTTGACGCCGGTGCGCAGTTTTATCGTGTAGACTTTACCATCGGGCGAAATCTCGGGAAGGCTGGCAGCGAGAAGTGGCGTGACATTCCAGCTCTTGTCGAAAGTATAAAGCGTTTCGAAAATGTGCTGCGAGACGATGCCAACCAGATCAGCCGTCGAAGCCATGGCATCAAGTGTCGGAGGCTCGCCAATGGTGGCGACATTGATCACGCCGCCCTTTGATTGAGCAAAGGCTGAGGGGTTTAGTGCAATCAGTGCTGAACTAAGGAGGAAAGCGAGCTTCAGTGATCTCATGACAGTTCCCTTTGTTATTCCATTATAATGGACTATAATGCTTTATAGTAGAATAAGAACAAATGAAGGGTGTGCTGTCAATCCAAAAAACAAAGGGGCAGCGCGGTAAAGCGCTGCCCGGCGATGTTACGAAATGGATAAGTGCTGCTCAGATAATACCGCCGCCTCCTGCGGCGCTTGCAGGGCGCCGTTTTCCGACCTGCTGGCGGTACCCGCTCTTGCGATACGTGGCAATCGGGTCGATCGCTCCGGCGGCACGCCGGCGGGCTTCGGCCAAAATCGGTTCGACATCGGTGCGGTAGGCGCGCTTCAGTGCGTCTGAGGCCATCAATGCATCATTCTCATCCTGATAGACGGAGAGCGCACCGCGGTCGACGAGCAGGGCCTGGGTAAAGGCGCGGCGGATTTCATTGGCGCTGGAGATCAGGCTTTCGATCGGATCGGTAACATTATGCGACTGGTCGATCATGTGGGCGGGATAGAAGTTTTCTATGCCGCGATCTTCCGCGTCTACCAATTCATTGAAGACAAGGAACAGTCGGTAGGGATCGATCGAGCCGGCGTCGAGATCATCGTCACCATATTTCGAATCGTTGAAATGAAAGCCGCCCAGTTTTTTGAACTGGATCAGCCTTGAAACGATCATCTCAATATTGGTGTTCGGGGCGTGATGACCGAGGTCGACGAGGCAAAAGGCCTTCGGGCCAAGGGTCTGGGCAATCAGATAGTTTGTGCCCCAATCCTGAACGACAGTCGAATAAAAAGCCGGCTCATACATCTTGTGCTCGGAGAATATCCGCCAGTCATCGGGCAACGCCTGGTAGATCTCCGCCATGGATCCGAGATAGCGCTCAAAAGATTTGGCAAAGTTACTCTGCCCTGGAAAATTTGATCCGTCCCCTATCCAAACGGTCAGGGCTTTTGAGCCGATCGCCCGGCCAATCTCGATGCATTCGATATTGTGCTCGATCGCCTGCGCCCGCGTGGCGGCATTCACATGGCTGAGCGATCCGTATTTATAGGAATGTATCTGGTCTGGTGTATCGGAGAATGTGTTGGAATTCATCGCGTCGAAACCGAGGCCGAGTGCATCTGCATGGGCTTTCAGACGCGTCGGATCGGCCTTGTCCCACGGGATGTGCAGCGAGACGGTGGGTGTCGCCCGCGTTAGTTGATGGATAACCGCACAATCGTCGAGCTTGTCGAAAATGCCATGCGGTTCGCCTATACCAGGAAAGCGCGCAAAGCGTGTCCCGCCGGTGCCAACGCCCCATGAAGGCACGGCAACGAAGAAATCCGCGACCCGCTTCGTAACAGCGTCGATATCAATGTTACGCCGTGCAAGGTGAGCGCCCAGTGCCTCATAGTCGCTCTTGTGCGCGGCGAGCAGCCTGTCGTTTTCGGACGCGATCAGCTCGCCGGAAATGTGCAGTTCAGCCATGATGTCCTCCCGAGACTGTAATACTAGCGCGTAAAGCTCTGCGCGTTGCCCGCATCGACATTGATGATATTGCCTGTCGATTTGGCAGATGCGTCCGAGGCAAGGAAGTATACCGCTTCCGCAATGTCCTCCGGCAAGACATTGAGTTTCAGAAGCGAACGCTTGCGGTAATACTCCTCAAGCTCGTCAACCTGCAAATTGGAGGAGGCGGCACGCTGTTCGCGCCATTCGCCATTCCAAATCTTCGAACCGCGCAGAACGGCATCGGGATTGACCGTGTTCACCCGGATGCCCGCCTCGGCACCTTCCAGTGCGAGGCAGCGCGCAAGATGAATTTCAGCAGCTTTAGCAGCGCAATAGGCACTGGCGTTGGGCGATGCAGCAAGGCCGTTCTTGGAGGCGACGAACACCACGTTGCCGCCAATCTTCTGGCGCCGGAACAGGCGGAAGGCCTCACGCGAAACGAGAAAATAACCGGTTGCCAAAATGTCGATATTGCGGGTCCACATAGAAAGTTCCGTCGTTTCGATCGGAGCCGAAGAAGCGATACCCGCATTGGAAACGAGAATATCAACGCCGCCAAACTCGACCGTAGCCTCGGCGTAACTGGCAATCACATCCGCCTCGTTGGTTACATTCAACTGTGCGCTGCGCACTGCATCCGCTGTGTAGCGCGTGGCGAAGTCGTCATGCGCTGCCTTGAGCGCTTCAGCGTCGATGTCAGCGAGCACCACGCAGGCGCCCTCGCCCAACAATCTTTCGGCGGTCGCGCGACCGATACCACCGGCGCCGCCGGTTACGAATGCAACGCGGCCCGCCAAAGATTTCGGCTTTGGCATGCGCTGCAGTTTGGCTTCTTCAAGCAGCCAGTATTCGATATCGAAAGCCTCCTGTTCGGGCAGACCCTGATATTCGGAAACCGACGAGGCGCCGCGCATGACATTGATGGCGTTGACGTAGAATTCACCGGCAATACGTGCGGTTGCCTTGTCCTTGGCAAAGGATAGCATGCCAACGCCAGGGATAAGGAAAATCACCGGATTGGGATCGCGCATGGCAGGCGAATTTGCATGCTTGCAGTCGTTGTAGTAGCGGGCATAGTCCGCGCGGTAAGCCTCGAGTGCGCTGTCGAGCGATGCGACGACCGCATCGGAATCCGGACTGGCCGGGTCGAAGTCCAGCACCAGCGGCCGGATTTTCGTGCGCAGGAAGTGATCGGGGCAGCTGGTGCCAAGTGCGGCCAGCGGGCGCAACTCTTTCGAATTGACGAATTCAAGCACCGCAGGCTGATCGTCGAAATGGCCAAGTTTGCGCTCGGAAACGCCGATCTTGCCGCGGATTTCCGGCATTAGCTTTGCGGCGAGGGCACGGCGGGCAGTTGCATCGAGGCTGGGTGTAGCTTCACCGCCGAAAGCTGATTTGCCAGCTGTTCTCTCATCAAACCAGACAATCGCCTTGTTGATGATTTCAAGTGTCAGTTCGTAGCATTCCTTGGCATCATTGGCCCAGGTGAAAAGACCGTGGCTTTCGAGGACCACACCTTTGGAGTTTGGGTGGGCAGTCACGTAAGCACCCAGATCGAGCCCAAGCTGGAACCCGGGACGTCGCCAAGGCAACCAGCCAATAGCGTCACCAAAGATTTCCTTCGTCAGCTCGCGAGAATTCTTCGATGCGGCAATCGCGATGATCGCGTCGGGATGCATATGATCGACATGTTTGAACGGGACGAAACCGTGCAATGGTGTGTCAATGGAGGCGGCGCGGCTGTTGAGATTAAAGGTGCAATGCGGCAGGAAGCCGACCATGCGGTCTTCGTCCTCTATGCCCTTGTAAATGGATTTCAGGGATTCCAGCTTTTCCATATAGAGTGTGGCAAAGCCATCGAGCTTGATCGTGCCCACGTCGCCACCCGATCCCTTGACCCACAGCACTTCGACGGGTTTACCCGTCAGTGCATCTGCTTGTGTCACCTTCGCGGATGTATTGCCACCGCCGTAATTGGTAATGCGCTTGTCGGCGCCCAGCAGATTGGAGCGATATAGCAGCTTGCCCGGCTCATCCATGCCCGCTGCCTTTTGATCATCCCAACGATTATCCAGAAGTTGGACCTTGTCTGCCATATTCGCCTCCCGATGGGTCAATTTGTCGGCCAGGAACACGTCGCCAGCCGCGCTATTTGCCTTAGCTATGGAGCAGAACGTGTTTTAATGTCAATCAGAAACGATCAAAATCAATCATAAAATTGCTATTGTGCAGTGCAGTATGAAATTATTTGACTGAAGTTGATTGACACTGATCATGGATTTGCGCAATAGATTGTCACAAGAGGAGAAGAAGAAATGCATGAGCGCGAGCGCCACCGTATCATTCTGAGCGCTGTTCAGGAAAAGCCGGTCATCACCATTCAGGACATTGCCGAACTAACGGAAGCGTCGGAGGCAACCATTCGCCGTGATATCGCCTCGCTCCACGTCAAGGGTAAACTGCGCCGGGTGCGTGGTGGTGCAGAAGCGGTGCATCCGCCGCAATTGACGCCGCTTGCCGGGCGTCATTTTCATGTTTCCGAATCCGAAAATGCCGATAAGAAGCGTGCCATCGCCAGAGAGGCCGTCGCCCTGTGTGAGGAAGGAGACGCCATCATAATCAATGGCGGCACGACGACCTTCCAGATGGTCCATTTTCTTTCATCGCGCCGTTTGCAAGTGATGACCAATTCCTTCGCCATTGCCGAGCACTTGGTCAAGAACTCCAAGAGTTCCGTCACTGTGCCTGGCGGTGCGATCTATCGCGAGCAAAGTATTATCCTCTCGCCCTTCGACAATGACGTGACCCGCAATTTCTACGGCAAACGTATGTTCATGGGCTCGCAGGGGGTTGGCCCATTCGGGGTTATGGAGTCGGACGCGCTGATCATTCAGGGCGAGCAGAAACTGATCAATCAGGCCGATGAATTGGTGCTGCTCGTCGATTCGACCAAGTTTGCGCGCCGGTCAAGCCTGATCCTCTGCCCGCTGCAACGTGTTGCAACGATTATCACTGATGACGGCATCTCAGACGCGGACCGCAAAATGGTAGAGGATGCCGGCGTTCAGCTCATCGTCGCGAAGGTCAATCAAACAAGGAATTCCGTTTCGGTCGCATAAGGGCCGAGCGGTGTGGACGCATCCAAGCTTCAATCTCTGGGAGGACAGACAATGAAACTTTTGAAGAAACTCGCATTGGGATCGGCACTCGCCTTTGCCATGCTCGCATCGCAGGCTCAGGCCGCTGACACAATCAAGATCGGTCTTGTGGTTAAATCGCTTGGCAATGGCTTCTTCGAAGCCGCCAACAAGGGTGCTCAAGAAGCAGCGAAGGAACTTGGCGGCGTCGAGGTCATATATACCGGCCCGACGTCGACGACGGCTGAAGGTCAGATCGAAGTTATCAATGCCCTGATCGCGCAGAATGTTAACGCCATCGCCATTTCGGCCAATGACCCCGACGCCGTTGTTCCGGCGCTGAAGAAAGCCGCGGCACGAGGCATCAAGGTCATTTCCTGGGATTCTGCGGTCGCAAAGGACGGACGCATCATGCACCTCAATCCGTCGTCGAACGAATTGATCGGCAAGATGTGCCTGCAACTCGCAGCCGATCATTTGAAGGATGGCAAGGGCGATTTCGCCATCCTCTCGGCAACCACGACCTCGACCAACCAGAACACTTGGATCGAGGAAATGAAGAAGCAGCTGCCGAATTTCCCTGGCCTCAATCTGGTTACCACCGTCTACGGCGATGACCTTTCCGACAAGAGCTATCGCGAAGCGCAAGGCCTGCTCACGTCGCAGCCAAATGTGAAGGTCATCGTTGCTCCAACGACCGTTGGTGTGCTTGCTGCGTCGCAGGCCGTGGCCGATGCCAAGAAGATCGGCGACGTCTATGTCACAGGCCTTGGTCTTCCTTCCGAAATGGCGGGCGCCATCAAGTCGGGCGCGACCAAGGAATTTGCCATCTGGAACCCGATCGATCTTGGCTACTCGGCAACCCAGATCGCCTATCGCCTTGTCAAGGGAGAGACAGACGGAGCTCCAGGCAGTGAAATTGCCGCCGGTCGCATGGGCAAGATCAAGGTTGGCGACAATGGTGAGGCAGCCATGGCCGATCCATTCGTCTACGACGCCAAGAACATCGACGAGTTCTCAAAGATCTTTTGATCCTCAAAACCCGTTGCCGGCCCGGCAGATATTCTGCCGGGCACTTTTTCTCAATCGGTATGATCGATGAACAAGATTGCCATGTCCGAGCCTTTGCTGGAGACGCCACTTCTTGAGATGCGCGGCATCTCCAAGTCGTTTCCCGGCGTAAAAGCGTTGAACGACGTCAATATTGCCCTGTTCCCTGGCAAGATTACGGCGCTTATCGGTGAGAACGGTGCGGGAAAGTCGACACTCGTGAAAATCCTCACCGGTATCTACGAGGCCGACGAGGGAGAAATCCATGTCGACGGTAAGCCAGTCTCCTTTGCCAATGCGCAGGACGCGATCGATTTCGGCGTCACCGCCATCCATCAGGAAACGGTACTATTTGATGAATTGTCGGTGGCCGAGAACATCTTTCTTGGCCATGCACCGAAATCGAGGATCGGCTTCGTCAATTGGAAGGCCGTGAACGCGCGGGCGCTCGCCCTGCTGCATTCCCTCGAAAGCAATATTGATCCGCGCATACGGCTCAAGGATCTCTCCATTGCACAGCGCCATCTTGTTGCCATAGCCCGCGCCCTGTCCGTCGATGCGCGTATCGTCATCATGGATGAGCCAACCGCTGCGCTTTCGCGCAAGGAGGTCGATGACCTCTTTGCGATCGTGCGACGCCTGAAAGCTCAGGGCAAGGCCATTCTTTTCATCAGCCACAAGTTCGATGAAGTATATGAGATTGCTGATAATTTCGCAGTGTTCCGCGATGGTAAGGCGGTGGGCAGTGGCGTACTGGCCGGTGTCGGTCAGGATGAGATCGTCAAACTCATGGTTGGACGTTCTATCGAGCATGTGTTCCCGAAGGTGGACATTCCGCTCGGCGATACAGTGTTCTCAGTTGAGAACTACACCCATCCGACTGAGTTTCGTGATATCAGCTTCGCGCTCAAGAAGGGCGAAATTCTCGGGATTTATGGTCTGGTTGGTGCGGGACGTTCCGAGATATGTCAGGCGCTGTTCGGTGTGACAAAGCCATCCGGCGGTACGCTGAAGCTGGACGGCAAGGAGATCGTGATCCATTCGCCAGGCGACGCCATCAAGGCCGGCATCGTCTATGTCCCGGAAGAACGTGGCCGCCATGGCGCAGTGTTGCAGTTGCCAATCTACCAGAACATCTCACTGCCATCGCTAACGCGCACCTCCCGCTCCGGTTTCTTGCGCGCGGCTGAGGAATTCGCCCTGGCGCGAAAATATGCCGAGCGTTTCGACCTGCGTGCTGCGGCGCTTTCCGTGCCGGTCGGAACCCTTTCCGGCGGTAACCAGCAGAAAGTTGTTATCGGTAAATGGTTGGCAACTCGGCCGAAGATCCTCATTCTCGATGAGCCGACCAAGGGCATCGACATCGGTTCGAAAGCCGCAGTTCACGCCTTCATCAGCGAACTTGCTGGTGAAGGTCTGAGCATCATCATGGTATCGTCGGAACTGCCGGAAATCCTCGGCATGTCTGACCGCGTGTTGGTAATGCGCGAAGGTCTGTCCGCCGGTATCTACGAGCGCAATCACCTAAGTGCCGAGACGCTGGTCCGCGCCGCAACCGGCAACGCTTGAGGATCAGAAATGATCAGACAATTGTTCAAATTCCGCGAAATGCTGCTGGTGGTCATCATCGCCATCCTGCTTGCTGTCTTTTCGGCGCGTTCGCCCGGCTTTGCCAGACCTGGCAACCTCGCCAATATCTTCAACGACACCTCTATTCTCATCATCCTTGCCCTTGGCCAGATGACAGTGATCCTGACGAAGTCCATTGATCTGTCGGTGGCGGCCAATGTGGCCTTTACCGGTATGGCCGTCGGCATGTTGAATGCAGCCTATCCAGGGCTGCCCCTCCCCCTGATCATCCTCATTGCGCTCGGGACCGGTGCTATCCTCGGCGCTATCAACGGCCTCTTCGTCTGGAAACTCAACATCCCCTCCATTGTCGTCACGCTCGGCACACTTACGATTTACCGGGGCATGGCCTTTGTTCTCTCTGGTGGTGCCTGGGTCAATGCGCACCAGATGACAGAACCCTTCCTGCAAACACCGCGACAGCTGTTTCTTGGCCTGCCGATCCTTGGCTGGACTGCCATTGTCATCATCGCAATCATGTATCTGGTCATGTCGCGTACCTTCCTTGGCCGTGCAATTTACGCCTCGGGCGGAAATCCCACGGCAGCGGTTTATGCCGGCATCGATGTCGGACGCACGCGATTTTTTGCCTTTGTCATCTCGGGTACTTTGGCGGGACTGTGCGCCTATCTCTGGGTGTCGCGCTATGCGGTTGCCTATGTCGATATCGCCGCAGGTTTCGAACTCGACACTGTGGCCGCCTGCGTTATCGGCGGCATATCCACACTAGGTGGCATTGGTTCCGTCGCTGGCGCAGTTCTCGGCGCACTGTTTCTTGGTGTTATCAAGAACGCGCTGCCTGTCATCAATATTTCGCCCTTCGCGCAGATGGCAATCTCCGGCTCGGTGATCATCGCTGCTGTAATTTTCAATGCGCGCCAGGAGCGGCGGCGCGGCCGTATCATCCTGCGTGATCGCGGCGCATCAGAACAGATCGAGGTAGCAGCATGAGCGCAGTTTCCGAAAAGCGGCATATTCCGGATCGTCTCGGGACATCAGTCACCCGGCTGTTCGCGAGCTGGGAAGCTCTGCTCATTGCAGTGGCCGTGCTGATCTTCATCGCCAACTCCCTTGCCTCACCTTATTTCCTCAATGCCTGGAACCTCTCCGACGCCACCTTTAACTTCACGGAGAAAGCCATGGTCGCTTTCGCCATGGCGCTGCTGATCATCGCTGGCGAAATCGATCTTTCCGTTGCTGCGATCATCGCACTCGCCTCCACCGCTATGGGCGCCGCAGCACAGGCCGGTGTCGGTACACCAGGACTTGTTATCATAGGTGTCGGCGTTGGTGTCGGATGCGGCGTCATCAATGGTATCCTCGTGGCCGGGCTGCGCCTGCCCTCCATTGTCGTTACCATTGGCACAATGAGCTTGTTCCGCGGCATCGCCTATATTGTGCTTGGCGACAAGGCCTATGGCGGCTATCCGGCCTCGTTCGCTTTTTTCGGTCAAGGCTATGTCTTGTGGGTCTTTTCCTTCGAGTTCGTACTGTTTGCCGTGCTTGCCGTCCTCTTTGCGATCCTCCTGCATGCAACGAATTTTGGCCGCCGCGTCTATGCCATCGGCAATAATGAATTCGCTGCGCGCTTTTCTGGCATCCGCGTCGAGCGCATCAAGTATAATCTGTTCTTGCTGACGGGCCTCATGTCTGGCATCGCCGCCGTGTGCCTGACTTCGCGCCTTGGCTCGACCCGCCCGTCAATCGCGCAAGGCTGGGAGCTCGAAATCGTCACCATGGTCGTTCTCGGCGGCATTTCCATTCTGGGTGGCTCCGGTACGATTGGCGGTGTCGTTATCGCAGCTTTCGTGATGGGTCTGGTGACCTTCGGTCTTGGCCTGCTGAATGTGCCTGGTATCGTCATGTCGATCTTTATCGGCCTGCTCTTGATCACCACCATCACGCTGCCGATCATTATG
>NZ_JBBNAN010000117.1:0-27914 GCF_037994405.1 Phyllobacterium sp. | reverse complement strand
CAGAGTTTGAAGCCAAGGCTGGTGACACAGAGAGTTTCACGCTTAGAAACCGCGTGCTTTATCTCTACACACCTGATGGCTTCGGTATGTCGAAGCTTGCACTTTCACTCGACAAGGTGCTGAAGGTGCCGCTGACTGCGCGCAACTGGCGTACTGTCCTGACACTCCAGGAAATGGCGGCTGCAATCTAGCGCAAGTTTTGATTATATAGAGTGGTTCTGCTGGAGGGAATTCGTGGGGTTTCCGGCTGGCGGACACCCACTGTGTCAGGCGGCGGCGTGAAACAGAATCGACTCTATATAAACAAAATTTGCTCTAGCTCGATGCAAGTGCCATCTCCAGGACATGGAAAATGCGCGGATCAACGCACTGAGCGACATTGAAACGCATATAGGAATTCGCTGATTGCGACTGGCTGAAGACATTGCCTGGCGCAAAAATGATTCCTTCGCCAAGTCCGCGTTGAGCAACCCTTGCAGCATCCACGCCATCCGGCAGTTTGCACCACAGGAACATGCCGCCGCGCGGTTCGATCCATGGCTTGAGGCCAAGCGATTTCAGCTTTGTACTGGTTTCGCCCATACTGCGCGCCAACCGCATTCGCAAGGCATCCATATGTTTGCGGTAGGTGCCGTCTTTCAGCATGAAGTGCACAAGTTCAGCAGACAATCGCCCGCCGCCGAAGGACGTTGCAATACGAAGGTTCACCAATCCTTCGATCCAGTCGCGACGAGCGGCCACAAAGCCACAGCGAGTGGATGCGGATAGCGATTTGGAAAAACTGCCGATGTGGACGACCCGCTCAAGCCCGTCGAAAGCCGCAAGTCGAGGGGCGGGCTCAAGTTCGAAATCCGCGAAGATGTCGTCTTCGATAATCGTGAGGTCATGCTGCTCAGCAAGTTTGAGTACCCGGTGCGCGATGACAGGTGAAAGCACTGCGCCTGTCGGATTATGCAGAGCCGAATTTGTGATGTAGAGGCGGGGGCGATGTTCAGTCATGGCTTGCCCAAAGCGTTCAAGATCAGGGCCAGTCGGTTTGTAGGGCACGCCGATCACTTTGGCGCGGTGAGCTTTCAGCAAGGCGTGAAAATTGAAATAGCAGGGATCATCGACGATCACCGTATCACCGGGTTCGATCAGGAACCGGCAGAGGAGGTCGATCGCTTGCGTGCCTGATTCCGTCAGCATTATCTGATCGGATGCCGCTTCGATGCCGTGCTCGCCCAAGCGTCGCGACAGGAGCTGGCGCAACGGTTTCAGGCCAAGTGGGGAGGCATAATCGGTGAGAGAGGAATTGTCGGCTCGCGCCAAAGCACGCAATGCCCGCCGAATGCCGTCTTCCGGCATCCACGAGGGAGGCAGCCATCCGCAACCGGGTTTCGCCATGTCCTTGCTGGCATCCAGCGATGTGCGCGACACCCAAAGCGGATCGATCGCATGGTCCAGCCGTGGTCCAATTTCGGCCAATGACAGTGGCGGCAGGTGTCCGGCGACGTAGAAGCCGGATCCGCGTCTGGATTGGATGATACCTTCCGCTGCAAGGCGATCGTAAGCCTCGACGACTGTTGATTTCGAGACCGCCATTGTTTCCGCATAGCTGCGGATCGAGGGCAATTTTGCACCCGGCGCAAGTGTTCGTGCGGCAATGCGCTGCCGGACCGCCTGCATGACGCCTTCAACAAGCGTGCCGCTCATGCGCTCGAGAGCAAGTTTCTCATCCATCTGTATTGCTTACCTATGCATGACAGTTTTGACAAATTGTACTGCACCGTATCTGGAAAATCTATTGTCAGAGGCCGATAGCAACGAAATACGACGCCATGGCTGGATGAGAATAATGGACAAGATGACGAGCGGCTGGATTAATGGCTTTCTGGGTGTGCTGATTTTCAGCGGATCATTGCCGGCGACACGCGCCGCCGTTGCAGACTTTGATCCCATTTTTGTAACCGGCGCGCGCGCCACGATCGCAGCTGCATTGGGATTGGCACTGTTGCTTGCCTTTCGTGAAAAGCGCCCCGCAAGGACTGATCTAGGGCCTCTATTTATTACAGCAATGGGGGTCGTCGTTGGCTTTCCGCTTTTGACAGCGCTGGCCCTCCGCCACATCACCTCAGCTCATTCTATTGTGTTCATCGGTCTCCTGCCGCTTGCAACCGCTTTATTTGGCGTCCTGCGTGGCGGTGAGCGGATGCGTCCATTGTTTTGGCTGTTTTCGTGCCTTGGTAGTCTGCTTGTGGCTGGCTTCGCACTGACACAGAATCTAACTGCCTCGCTGACAGGTGATCTCCTTATGTTCGCGGCGATCGTCGTTTGCGGCCTTGGCTATGCCGAGGGCGCCCAACTGTCGCGCAAGCTGGGCGGCTGGCAGGTCATCTGCTGGGCGCTGGTGCTGTCACTGCCGGTCATGCTGCCGCTGACAATCTACGTCTTGCCGGAGAATTGGAGTGACATTGGCGAACCCGCGTGGGCCGGTCTTTTCTATGTTTCTCTGTTCTCTATGTTGATTGGCTTCATCTTCTGGTATCGCGGCCTGGCTCAAGGCGGAATTGCTGCGGTCGGTCAGTTGCAATTGCTGCAGCCATTCTTTGGCCTCGTCCTTGCGGCAGCGTTGCTGCATGAAACTGTCAGCTGGCCAATGCTTCTGGTCACAATCGCAGTGATCTTTTGTGTCGCCGGCGCCAAGCGCTTCGCCAGGTAAATTGTCCTATTTTGCGCCGCACAATAAAATCGTTTGCATTTTGACGCGGATGAGCCCATATGCCGGTCAGGCGCTTGGACCGGTCGATCCGGTCTTCCATGAGGACTTCGTGGCGTCTGATACCCATCCGCATGATGCGGTGGGCACGGCTGCGCAAGTCGCATGAACCCAAGCCTTGGGCACAAGGGTTCCTCGCGTCTCGTCGTTTACAAAAATATGTAGCACGCAGGTTGCGCCCTGTGATGCGTTGTATGGCCCGTGATGATTCGCGCCGGCCAATGAAAGAAGATTGAATTGGAAACTATTGAAAAAACCGGCTTTGCCGCCATGGGTCTGAATGCCGTCCTGCTTAAGGCAGTCGAGGCAGCTGGAATGGCTACTCCCAAGCCCATCCAGCAACAGGCAATCCCGGCACAGCTCGCCGGCCAGGATATTCTGGGTATCGCCCAGACAGGCTCCGGCAAGACGGCGGCGTTCAGCCTGCCGATCCTGCAGAAAATCATCACCATCGGTGACAAGCGCAAGGGCAAGACTGCCCGGGCCCTGATCCTTGCCCCGACACGCGAACTTGCCGTGCAGATTGAAGAAACGATCCGCAAGCTGTCCAAGGGCGCGCATATCTCCACCGCGCTCGTGCTCGGCGGTGTGTCACGCGTCGCGCAGATCAATAAAATGCAGGCCGGCGTTGATGTTTTGATCGCGACGCCCGGTCGCTTGACCGACCTCGTACGTGACAACCGTGTCGATCTCTCCGAGACGCGCTGGCTTGTGCTCGATGAGGCGGACCGCATGCTCGACATGGGCTTCATCAATGATGTGAAGCGCATTGCCAAGGGCACGCATCGTGATCGCCAGACGGCATTGTTCTCTGCGACCATGCCGAAGGAAGTGGCGGCACTGGCTGCCGGCTTGCTGCGTGATCCCGTTCGCGTTGAGGTCGCTCCGCAGGGAACGACAGCTGCCGAGATCAAGCAGGTCGTCCACACGATCCCGACCAAACAGAAGAAGCAGGTGCTCTCCGCCATGCTCAAGGATGAGACCCTGGCTTCGGTCATCGTTTTCACCCGTACCAAGCATGGTGCTGACGCAGTGACGCGCGTTCTCGAGAAGGACGGCTACGACGTTGCAGCCATTCACGGCAACAAGTCGCAGAACGCGCGTCAGCGCGCACTGAACGGCTTCAAGGACGGGTCTGTACGTGTTCTCGTGGCAACCGATATCGCTGCACGCGGTATCGATGTCGTCGGCATCAGCCACGTGATCAATTTCGATCTGCCGGATGAGCCGGAGAGCTATGTTCACCGAATTGGCCGCACCGGTCGTAACGGTGCATCGGGCTCGGCGATCACGCTCTACGATCCGGCGGAAGAAAGCGTAAAGCTTAAGGCGGTTGAACGCGTCACGCGCATGCGTTTGCCGATGGCGGACTCGCCGGTCGATCTTTCGAGCTTGCCGGCGCGTGCTGCCAATAGTGACCAGCGCCCGCCGCGCCGCGAAGGCGGCAATAGTGCGCCTGGCAAGAAACCGCATCGTGGTCAATCGTCAGGCAAGCCGCGTGAAGCGCGCGGCGAGAAGGTCTGGAGCAATGATGGTGGTGCGCCTGCACAGAAGCGTCCTTTCCGCCGTAACAAGCGTAAGAGCTTTGGCGCCAAAGCTGCTTAGTCGGCATTGCTAACAGCTAATCGGGCCGTCGGCACATCGTGCCGGCGGCCTTTTTCTTTGCGGCGATCCAATCCATCAAATTGTTTCGCCAAAACAAATAACCGCATATCGTCCGGTTTGAGAAATTCTGCGCTTGAACGCCTAGCCCGGGGCAAATAGGTTCAGATCCAGCAGAATGAAGGACCAGGCCCATGTTTGATTCAGTGATCGACACCATCGGAAACACGCCGCTTATTCGCATGAAGAAAGCGTCCGACCTCACCGGTTGCGAGATTTATGGCAAGGCCGAATTCTTAAATCCCGGCCAGTCGGTAAAGGATCGCGCGGCGCTCTACATCATCCGCGATGCGGAAAAACGCGGACTGCTGCGGCCTGGCGGCGTGATTGTCGAAGGTACAGCTGGAAACACTGGCATTGGCCTCACCATGGTTGCCAAAGCATTGGGCTACCGCACCGTAATTGTTATCCCGGAGACCCAGAGCCAGGAAAAGAAAGACGCGCTGCGGCTGCTTGGTGCAGAACTCGTCGAGGTGCCTGCCGTTCCTTACAAGAATCCGGACAATTATGTGAAAGTCTCGGGGCGTCTTGCCGAGCAGATGGCGAAATCCGATCCAAATGGCGCGATCTGGGCCAATCAGTTCGACAATGTCGTCAACCGCCAGGCGCATGTGGAAACGACAGCACAGGAAATCTGGCGCGACACCAATGGCAAGGTAGATGGATTCATTTGTGCCGTTGGGTCGGGTGGCACGTTGGCCGGTGTGTCTCAGGGGCTGAAGGCCAGGGATGCGTCAATCAAGATCGGGCTTGCTGATCCACTTGGAGCTGCGCTGTTTTCCTATTACACGACCGGCGAATTCAAGGCCGAGGGGAGTTCGATTACTGAAGGTATCGGGCAGGGCCGCGTGACGGCTAACCTCGAGGGCTTTACGCCCGACTTTTCCTATCAGATCCCGGATGCGGAGGCACTGGAAGTGGTGTTTGATTTGGTGACGGAAGAAGGCCTTTGCCTTGGTGGCTCGTCCGGCATCAATATTGCCGGTGCAATCCGCATGGCCCGCGATATGGGCCCCGACCACATCATCGTTACCGTCCTTTGCGACTATGGCAATCGCTACCAGTCGAAGATGTTCAACCCGGAATTCCTGCGCTCCAAGAATCTGCCGGTTCCGGCGTGGATCGAGGCCAAGACCAACATATCGGTTCCATTTGAGAATAAATCCTGATGGCATACGACACGGCAATTCTATTCCGCGACGACGCCTATCTGCGGGAAATCGACGCGACAGTTCTTGCGATCAATGATCGCGGCGGCATCCTGACCGATCAGACGGTGTTCTATGCCACGTCCGGCGGTCAGCCCGGCGATACGGGCGAATTCGTACGTGCGGATGGTTCGACTATTGTGGTCGCGGCGACGGTTACTGGCGAGAACAAGGACGAGATCATTCATGTACCCGGACCCGATCAGGCGGTTCCGGCAATCGGTGAGAGGCTGCTCCTGCGCATCAACTGGGACCGGCGTTACAAGTTGATGCGGATGCATGCTGCGTGCCATCTTCTCAGTGTCGTCTGCCCGTATCCCATCACAGGTGCCGCAGTTGGCGAAGATGACAGCCGGGTGGATTTTGACCTGCCCGACGCGGGGGTGACCAAGGAGGGTGTGACTGCAAGGCTGATGGAACTGATCAACGCCAACCACCCGATCTTCACACGCTGGATCACGGACGAAGAACTGTCGGCCAATCCGGGCCTGATCAAATCCAAGAACGTTCGTCCACCAATGGGTACAGGGCAGATCAGACTCGTGTGTATAGGCGAGAACGCCTCTGTGGACTCACAGCCCTGCGGGGGAACGCACGTCGCAACGACCGGCGAAGTCGGTGCAATTCATATCGGAAAAATCGAAAAGAAGGGCAAGGAAAACCGGCGGTTTCGTATCCGCTTTGGCGCCTTGCCGGAAGGAGCATGAGCGTGTCGGACAACAGTGACTTTGTGGTTTCACCCGATTGGTTGCAGGAACGGCTCGGTCAGCCTGGCATGAGCATTCTTGACGCGTCCTGGTATTTCCCGTTCCAAAATCGAGATGCCAAGGCGGAATATGATGCCGGGCACATTCCTGGCGCTGTGTTCTTCGATCATGAGAAATTGTCTGATCCTGACTCACCACTGCCGCACACCTTACTGAAGCCGGAAGCATTCGCGGCCGCGGTGAGCAGCATGGGGATCACGAACGACGATACGATTGTTGTCTATGATGGTCCGGGAATGCATACGTCGCCGCGCGTCTGGTGGATGTTCCGGGTAATGGGTGCAAGGAATGTATTCGTGCTCGACGGCGGTTTTGCAAATTGGAAGAGCGCCGGCAGGCCCGTTACCGACGTGGTGACAAAGATCGCTCCGTCCGCCTTTGTCCCGAAATTCGATGCGGGCAAGGTGGCGAGCTTTGCAGACATGCGCAAGATCGTTGAAAGCGGCTCGCGGCAGATTGCCGATGCGCGCGCTGCAGGCCGCTTCAAGGGCGTCGATCCCGAGCCGCGGGAGGGGCTTCGCTCAGGGCACATGCCGGGCGCGCGCAACGTGCCGTCATCAAGCCTTGCCGACAACGGGTATCTGAAGAATATCAATGAGTTGCGGAAAGTCCTCGACGGCGCGGGCGTCGACCTGTCGCGGCCGATCGTGACAAGCTGCGGGTCTGGCATTACTGCGGCCGTGATCACGCTCGCCCTCGAATCTCTCGGTCATAAGGACAATATGCTTTATGATGGATCCTGGACCGAATGGGGCGGGAACAAGGATACGCCGGTTGTCACTGGTGAAGCGTAAGTCATGACCGACATAGTGAAGCCACGGATTCTGAAGACGCGCGTAACGCACCTGGAAATGACCGAGCGGCCGACGCAATCCGTGCCGACCCCGGTCAGCTTCAAGCTCGCCCTGATGCGTGCAACCAGGATCTCCCTGCCATTCTACCGCTTTCTCTACGAACAGGTCGGGAAACCGCACCATTGGTCTGTGCATCGTCACCTCAGCGACGAAGCTTTGGCGGCGATCATTCATCGCGACAATGTCGACATTCATGTGCTTTACGCAGATGGGTCACCGGCAGGCTTCTTCGAACTCGTGCTGGATGAGAAGGAAGGCGTTACCGAAATTCTGTACTTCGGTCTGGTTCCGGAGTTCCAAGGCAGAGGCCTTGCCAAATTCTTTCTGAACGAGGCGATTTCGACCGCATGGATGAGCAGCCCACAAAAGGTAATCATCGAAACCAATACGCTCGATAGCCCGCGCGCACTGCAGATGTATCAGCGCATGGGGTTCAAACCTGTCAGTTTTGCAGAGGCGGAAATCGAGGCGTGGAATTAAATGAAATCCGTCGAATCTCATTTTGCGTTATGTAGTGGCGTCCCGAATTACCCTTTATAAACAGATCATTGGGTGATTCTGGGGGTAAAGAATGACATTGAAGAAAGTATTGTGTGGCTTGGCTCTTATATCGTCAAGCCTGTGGTTATCTGCATGCCAAACGGACGACCAAAAGACCACGAGAACCGGATCTACGGTTTACACAGTTTCAGCAAAATCAGGTCAGAAAGTGGGGCTTTTGAGCAACTACATGGTCAATCCTGATTGTTCCAGTGGCAAAGTTCCAGATTTCAAGGTTGCAACCGCTCCCGCTAATGGAGCAATTGATCTTTGGCACGGATCCGTTTCCCCTGCCTTCCGAGAAGGTCATCCGCAATACAAATGCAACGCACGAAAGGTAGCGGCAGTTGGGGCGTTTTACACATCCAGGGCAGGTTTTGCAGGTACGGATCACCTGGTCGTTTCAAGTAAAGCGCCCGGCAGCGACGTCTATAGTTTCGTTAACGTTCATATTACCGTTACGAAATAGCGACGCTTTTCAGCGTAGATCCATCTTCGCATGAATCGGGTGGCTTGAGGACCAGAAGAGGTGTTTCCTTTGATTTAACAGAAGGAGGCATCCATGAGCACGATCCGATTTACAGCAATGTCGACGACGCTCGCCCGCCACTATCAGGCGGGCGGGGTCGATGCCAACGGTCAGACGCCAGAGACGCATGTCTCTGATGGCGATGGCGTGCCATGCAGGCATTGCCTGCGGAATGTTAAGGCCGGCGATAAGTACCTAGTCCTGTCACACCGGCCATTCCCGGCGCCGCAGCCCTATGCGGAAACCGGGCCAATTTTCCTGCACGCCGACGCATGCGAGCGTCACAAGGAGACGGCGGAGATGCCGGCCATGTTTCGCGAAACCAGCGACTACATATTGCGCGGTTATTCGGATCAGGACCGGATTGTTTACGGGACGGGTGGTGTGATCAGCACGAGCGATATTCCGGCTCGGGCCGAAGAATTGCTGAGACGCGCCGATGTGGCTTACGTCCATATGCGGTCGGCAAGGAACAATTGCTTCCAGTGCCGGATCGATCTGGCATGAAAAAAGCCCGGACAGACGTCCGGGCTTTTTGCTTTATGTAATGAAATCAAGCTGCTATAGCTGACTTCGCTTCCATCATCTCCAGGCCAAGCGCCTCGGCAACCGCCTGATTGGTGATGCGGCCCTTATGGACATTAAGACCATTGCGCAGGTGTGGATTGTCGACCAAAGCTTTGACGCCACGATCGGCCAACTGCAGGCCATATTGCAGGGTAGCGTTGTTGAGGGCATGTGCTGAAGTGACGGGTACTGCACCGGGCATATTGGCGACGCAATAGTGAATGATGCCATCAACTTCATAAGTCGGATCGGAATGAGTCGTGGCGTGCGATGTTTCAAAGCAGCCGCCCTGGTCGATGGCGACATCGACGATGACCGCACCTTTCTTCATACCCGACAGCATTTCGCGGGTCACCAGCTTTGGCGCTGCGGCGCCCGGAATGAGCACTGCACCGACCACTATATCGGCAGAAAACACTTCCTCATCAAGGGCTTCGATGGTCGAGTAGCGCGTATGGATACGACCGCGGAAGAGGTCGTCGAGTTGGCGAAGACGCGGAATCGAACGGTCGAGAATGGTGACGTCTGCACCAAGACCTGTGGCCATCATCGCTGCATTGATGCCGACAACGCCGCCGCCAATGATGGTGACCTTGCCTGGGAGGACGCCGGGAACGCCACCAAGCAGAACGCCGCGCCCGCCATTGGCCTTCTGCAACGCGGTCGCGCCGGCCTGGATGGCAAGGCGTCCGGCAACTTCCGACATCGGCGCAAGCAATGGCAGGCCGCCACGGTCGTCAGTCACAGTTTCATAGGCGATGGCGGTAACACCTGAAGCGAGAAGACCTTTGGATTGCTCAGGATCCGGCGCAAGATGAAGATAGGTATAGAGAATCTGGCCTTCGCGAAGCTGCGCCCATTCTGAAGGCTGCGGCTCTTTTACTTTGACGATCATGTCGGATTGCGCGAAGACTTCTTCGGCAGTTTTGACGACCTTTGCGCCGGCTGCCTGATAGGCTCCGTCATCGGCGCCTATTCCAATGCCAGCTCCGGACTGGACGATGACCGTGTGGCCGTGGGCTATGTATTCGCGTACGGCCCCCGGTGTGAGACCGACGCGATATTCATGGTTTTTGATTTCCTTCGGGCAGCCAACGCGCATAACGCCTCCTGATAGTGTTTTTAAGTGTTCCCTTGAGAATGATATTGCATCACGAATCGTGTCGCATGTCCTTGCCAAGAAGCCTCGACGGAAGGGCTTTTTTCGAATATTCTTGCGCAAAAACACGTATCTCTCGAGGAAAGTTCGAACAATGTCACTGGACAGGATTGATATCGCCATTCTCGATAGCCTGCAGAAGGACGGCCGCATGTCGAATGCGACGCTCGCCGAAAAGGTCGGACTGTCACAATCGGCATGTTCGCGGAGGCTGGATATCCTGGAAAAGTCAGGGGTCATCCGCGGCTATCACGCAAGGCTCTCCAACAAGATGCTGGGGCACCCGGTCATCGTAATTGTCAATATTTCCCTATCCGGACAAGCAGACAAGCAGCTTCGTGAATTCGAGACCGCAGTAAAGCGCTGTCCAAATGTGCTGGTTTGCTACCTGATGTCCGGAGAATATGATTATCTGCTTCGCATCGCCGCGAAGGATCTTGAAGACTACGAGCGGATACACAAATTCTGGCTTTCGGCCATGCCACATGTGACGAAGATCAACTCGTCATTTGCATTGCGAGAAGTCGCCGACCGCACCGGCCTCGGTGTCGAAACCGCACTCATCGAGATCGCCAGCTAGAGCATGCAACCGGCCACAGCCATATCTCGCGCTAGGTAGATAAAATCGTGCGAGAATCGCCATTTTTTGTGAGAATCGGCAATTCTCCTGCAATTTTCGATGGTTCTTGTTCAAACTTGTGCCGAATCTGGCGGGCGCTGTTGAATATCGTCTGAACCTCTCATTATCCAGCCGCCAGCGCCTTTTTGACCTTTGCCGGTGCCTTGGCGTGCCAGGCAAGTTTGATGCGGTGCGCGAGTTCAGCGTCCGAGACAGCGTCGAGGTGCATCAGGATGTAGGGCCAGCCTTTGTAATGGTCTGTCTCGAAATAGATGTTCGGGACGTTCTCGATGAGGAAGGATTTTTCCTCGAGCGGACAGTGGATCGCAAAGGTGTCCTTGTCCCTCAAACGGCCGATGAAGGACGTCTTTACTTTCAACGAGGGCGTTGCCGTGGGTAGCGCTGCGCACGAGCTCCGGAAGGTTCAGTGCCTCGGCTATGGCCCCAGAGCCTTTCAAAAGCTTCATCGAGCGCATCTGTCGTCATGATTTGTAGAACACCTGGCGCACATCGATATATTCGGAACGGAAGCCGGCTTCGCAATAGAAGAGATAGAACTCCCAGAGCTTCTTGAAGCGGCCGTCAAATCCAAGATGGCGCAACCGGTCCCACGAACCCCAGAAGCGCTGGCGCCACTCGGCAAGGGTCCGGGCATAGTCCTGGGGGAATACGTTCTCGCGATAGAGGTCGAGGCCGAAGTCCTTGCCGAGCTTTTTCAGTTTCTCCGGTGTCGGCAACATGCCCCCTGGAAAGACATAGCGCTGGATGAAGTCGGGCCGCTTGCGATAGCGATCGAAGGATTTGTCATTGATGGTGATGATCTGCATCCCGGCGCTGCCACCCGGATTGAGACATTCCTTCACCTTGCCAAAGAAGACCGGCCAATATTTCTCGCCGACGGCCTCGAACATCTCGATCGAGGCAACGTGATCATATTTGCCCTTCTCATCGCGATAGTCCTGGAATTTGATCTCGACCTTGTCCGACAGGCCGGCCCTTTGCATGCGCTGTGTCGCATAGTCGAATTGCTCGCGGCTGATGGTCAGCCCGGTGACAAATGCGCCGATCTCGCGCGCTGCATATTCGGCAAAGCCGCCCCAGCCGCATCCGATCTCAAGAACCTTGCTGCCAGCAGTGATACCGATGTTGTGGGCGAGGGCGCGGTATTTCGCGGTTTGCGCACTTTCAAGATCATTGGCGCCCTCGTCAAACAGAGCCGAGGAATATGTCATCGTCGGATCGAGCCATTCGCGATAGAAGGCATTGCCGAGATCGTAATGCGCCGAGATGTTCTTGCGAGAACGGGCCCGCGTATTCTCGTTCAACCAGTGGCGCAACCGCTGCACCGTGTTGATGAACCAGTTCGAACCGCCGGCAAGATCCTCGCCGACTTGTTCATTGACCACGAAAAGCTCGAGGAAGGTAGCCACGTCAGGGCTATCCCATTCGCCATCCATGTAGGACTCGGCTACACCAATCGTTCCGCCAGCAAAGGCCCGGCGCGGTAAATTCCAGTTATGCAGCACAATCGAGGCGTCGGGACCGGGTTGTTTGCCGCCCACCTTGAAAACGTGCCGGTCGGGTGTGGTGATCGTCAGCGTGCCGCGCGGGAGATGGGCGGCAGCACGCAAGGCTGCCTGAGCCTTGAGCGGGAGGCCCTTCACGACCGCGCCAACATTCTCGGGCGTCAGCCACTTAGGCTGCGCCACTGTTTCGGAAGAAGTCGTCTTTTTCTCAGTTGTCATTTTGCTCAACTTTCAGTCTGCAGCTCAATATTTGCCGCAACCAGACAAATGTTCAAGGTGTATTGATCCATAAGCTGTGCACGGACAGAGCGGATACATCCCGCTGCGAATCTACTGTTATGTGCAAAAGTAGAAACGTCTTTGGTTTGCCGCGCTCACAAGCAACGGCCGGAATAAGATGGCTACGGGCGGTCGCCGCTAGCGTCCCATCCGCCGATCAGGGCCGGCATTGGTGTTCCGCTGACATAGTGGAGCGCGGCGAAGAAGCCGAGCTGGTCGAAGGTGAACGTCAATGCGGAGGCAAAAAAGTTACGGACGATCCGTACTCTTGCACTGAAACGCCCCAGCCTTTCATAGAGCAGAATGACGGCAATGGAATCGAGGAAGAGCAGGACTGTCCCCCAGATCATCAGGGAGCCCATCTCGTCGACGAATTGCACATCCGGCTGGCGGCCCGGCATGGCGTGCAGGGTTACGTGATTGCGGGCGATCATAATGAGCGCGACCAGCAGGAAATTGCCGATGAGCAGCCCATAGATCGGTTGGCGGACAACCGGAACATCCTCCTTGATGTAGAGGAGCAGAATCATCATGAGCTTGCCGCTGAACTGAACAGCACAGTGGAGCCCGGCGATATGATGCCAAATGGCAGCTGGATGTAAAAGACTGCCGCGAGATAGGTTTTGAGGAAGTGCATTGCGCCGAGCGCGCAAACGAAAATGCCGAGGCCATAGCGGTTGCGGCCGTGCAAAAGGATCGCCATCACGCCGAAATACACGACCGATTCAGACAGCAGCAACAGAATATTGGACGCAATCATCGACGGATCTGAATTGAAACAAGCGAATGCAATACCATAGGAATTGCTAACACCAGGTATCGAATTTACTGATCTGGAGGGCCGTCTTATTGCAGAATAAAGCGTGCAAAAAAGCAAAAGGCCGGGAGCTACCCGACCTTCCTAAGCTTACCTCGACATCAGTGCCAGTACATCCGTGGTCAAAAATGGAAACAAGCTATTCGCTATAAGCAACCATTACCCTGTCATTGCGACAGAATGATGACGTGGTGAAAAAGTTGGAAGCGCGTACGCAATACAAATCGCGCTTGAGAACAAGGTGAATGATGATGGTAAAGACAGAGTTAATAGACCGGTTTTAATTTGATCCAACTGGCCCGAGCATTCTATCCTGGTTCGTGCGTCCACCGAAGCAACGGTACCGCACCTCGTAACGCGGATCCAGGATGGCCGTCACATCCTGCGCCGTGCAGTTGCGTCCCGTGCTGCGCAGATATTGTTCAGCTGCGTCCCGGTAGACGACAGGAGGCGTCGCAACGAGGCTGTTGGCGACACCCATGCCGAGGCCGCGGACAAATCCTTCCGTTGTCGACCCGCCGGATCCTGGGCTTATCATCAGGCGGCCACGTGCCGGATTATCGATGATCTGGAATGACTGGCCGCTGCTGGTATTGAACTGTTGCTGTGGCAACCCACCATAATTGGACTTGGCATAGTCAATCCCGGCGCAGCTGCTGAGCGCGACCATCAGGAGAGGGGCCGTGAGCCGCATCGACAGTTTCATGATTCGCTCCCGTATCGTTGAATGGCAAATCCAAGGCCCCAGACCTTTGGCTCAGTTACACCATGGACAATCAACGGTCCATTTAGACTATTGGTTCCCGCATCATTCCTGATCGAGATTTCCCAACAGACTGGCAATGATCGTTGCGGCCGCCCTCGGCAGGTCTTCGGCTATCAGGCCAAAGCCGAGACGGCGGGCGGCGGCGGCGTGACTATACACGGCGGCGCAGGCCGCCTCGAAGGGTGACATGCCTTGCGCCATCAATCCTGCCGTGAGGCCGGCCAGCACATCGCCCGAGCCTGCGGTGGCCAGCAGAGGCGTACCATTGGTGTTGATCGCAGCTCGCCAATCCGGCGCTGCAATCACGGTATCGGGGCCTTTGTAGATGACGATAGCGTTGGCGCGGGCGGCAGCTTTGCGGGCCCTTTCAAGCTTGGATGGTGTCTCCGCCTCGACGATATCGGGAAACAGGCGCTTGAACTCGCCTTCATGCGGCGTCAGTACGAGCCGGACATCGGCGGAGCGCCGGGCTGCAGCAAAAAGCGTATCGTGATGGTCCTGAAACGAGGTAATCGCGTCTGCGTCGAAAACCAGCCTGGCTGTTGGATCCTGCAACAAAGTCAAAGCCAGTTCGCGTGTCTTTTCACCAATACCGAAACCCGGGCCAAGGACGAAGGCGTCGGGCTTCCTCCTCTCGATGAACGAGCGCAGATCTTCCTTGTGATCGCAGCGGCTGAGCACAATCGCGGTGAGGTGGGCGGCGTTGGCGGCCAGGGCCTCGTCTGGCGATAGCATGGTGACGGCACCCGTGCCGCTTCTTGCTGCGCCAAGCGCCGACAGCCGCGCCGCGCCGGTTGCCGTTGCCCCGCCGGAGAACACGGCGACATGACCGCGCTTGTACTTGTGCGTGTCGACATCAGACGCTGGAAGCAAATCCTGCCAGAGGCCCGGCATATTTTCGAAACACCGGCCCCCGATGGCGGCTAGCACATCACGCTTGACGCCAATATCCGCAACGATCAGATCGCCGCAGAGTGTACGTCCCGGATAAAGCACGTGCCCGGGCTTCTTGCGGAAGAACGTAATCGTGCAATCGGCCTTGAAGACCGGTCCGAGCGGCTGCCCGCTTGAACCGTCAAGTCCTGAAGGTATGTCGACGGCCACGCGGCGGACCTTTGCGTCATTGGCCCTGGCGATCGCGTTCGCCGCCTTGCCGGCGACAGGCCTGTCGAGCCCGGCGCCAAACAGTGCATCGACAATGAGGCATCCTGGCGTTGGCTCAAACCCGTCAATCGGGTGCGGTTTAACCGGGCACTCCCGCAATGCGCGCGCAGCATCGGTTCGCTCTTTCGGCGCGCCGGTGGACCAGACATGCACGCAGGCGCCGCACTCGAGCAGCAGTCGGGCAACGACATAGCCGTCGCCGCCATTGTTACCCGGCCCGCACAGGATATGGAATTCAGACGCGTCGCCATGGTGAGCCAGGAGATGACGGGCGATGGCGGTGCCTGCATTGAGCATCAAACTGTAACCATCGCCCGGACCCGCGGCGATCGTCAGCCTGTCCGCTTCGCCCATTTCGGCGGGAGTCAAAATCTCGTGGGCCAAGCGACGCTCTCCTTGTGGGTCATGCGACGCAGAGTAGAGGTTTCATGCCGATCCCGGAAGCCCGCAACGCATCCAAACGTCGTTTCGCGCGTTCTTGATCCGTCAGATCATACAGCTCCGAGGCGCACGAGGACCGCGCGCGGAATGCCGTAGTGCCGGATAGGATCATCATGATTGCGTAAGCCGCACAGCTCGCGCTGGATGAAATAGGCATGAACAGCCTGTGCCGCGGCTTTCAGGTGCAAGGGACGCTCAGATTCCGGAGCGGTGTTCAACTTCTCCAGCGTCTGCTCGACCTTCTGTCCCGCGCGTCCGAGCGCAGCTGCCATTTCCGCCATGATCTCCATATCGATGGCATTTGGCGGATTGTTCCGGTCCGACCGGGAGGTAATGCTTTGTGGCGGTCTAAAAGACATTTCCGGTAGCGCTGTCAGGGTTGCAGATGGGGCTCGAAGTTTGATCGCCGGCGGATGCGAGGTAATTCGAGCACAGAGTTGCCTTCGCCGCAAGCCGGTGACGGATACTATCGTGCCTGGAAATTTCGGTGCCCTGAAAAACAGAACGCGCCCCGTGGGGGGCGCGTAATAAAAGGGCTTTTGCCTGTTGTTTTCTAGATTCTTTTTGACATCATCCTGTTCATTCACAGTGCTAAGCCAATATCCTAACTCAACTAACTATAGGATTTCTGACCTAGGTCCCCCACTGCTTTGCCCGGTCCGCTCCCACACACGTTTGCATGCTTTTTAGTGTTGTTTCATGCGTTGAACTTGCGAACTTGTTATAAAGTTATGTTGCAGAGCGTTACGTCAGCGTGACTCATTGGCTGTTTTTGGGGATTTTTTCAAAGAATCGGATAGCTAATTCGGGTTAGGCGCAATTTGACCATTTTCGCCCATCTATTTCGCCTTTTGATAACGGCAGATTTCTTCACACAAAATGCCGCAACAGGCTAAGTTGCAACGGGCAGACGACTGCGCGTCAGGCGCTGTTGCCCGCCCAGTTCATCGCAACAACGGGCAGGCCGAAATGCGCGAAAGATTTCTATTCGACGGGGCGGACAATGCACCCGTCACTGTCCTACTGGCTCACGGCGCGGGAGCGCCAATGGATTCTGCGTCGATGGAAGCAATGGCCAAGGCTCTCGCCGCTGCTGGCTTTCGCGTCGTCCGCTTCGAATTCGTCTACATGGCGGACCGGCGCACGTCGCAAGCACGCAAGCCGCCACCGCGTGCCGAGATGTTGATCCCGGAATACCGGACGGCGGTTGCCGAGCTCGGTGGAACAGGACCTCTCATCATTGGCGGCAAATCGATGGGAGGACGCGTTGCCAGCATGATTGCCGACGATCTGTATTCTGCAGGCAAGGTCGCGGGACTGCTCTGCCTTGGCTACCCGTTTCACCCGCCTGGCAAGCCCGAACAGCTTCGCACCAGACATCTCGCCGGGCTGATGACGCCCACATTGATTTGCCAGGGGACTCGAGACGAGTTTGGCACCCGCGAGGAAGTTCCGGCCTATGTGCTCTCGGACAAAATCGAGATCGTCTGGCTCGATGATGGCGACCATGACCTCAAGCCGCGCAAGAGCGTATCCGGCCTCACGGCAGCCGATCACCTGAGCACCGTGGCCGAGGCGACCACGGCATGGGCGGGCAAGCTGGTGCGCTGAGTGGCGCAGTTCACCTTGGTCCTACATTGGATGAGCTCTGGTGATTACAAAAAAAACCGGACTAAAAAGCCCGGCCGAAGTGTGAAGGTCAATAACCTTCAGAGGGGAACAACCAATGCGGAACTAAAATGGGAGGAGGAACGCATTGGTCAAATGAAATGTATGCCTCTCCTTAAAGCATTACAAGAGGCGTCTAATACCTTTTACTTAATCCTTTAGGATTAATTCCGGAACAAAATTCCATGGTCCTGTTCGTCGGTAGTGCCATTGGTCCATTTGGAGCGTGATGGAGAGGGGTCTCAGGTGCGAAGCCGGGTGTATATGAGCTCGAAGTCGCGGGCCCAGTTCGTGCCGTCACTTGACCGTTCCCAAGCTCCCGTAATCTTCTTGCCGTCAGCGCTAAACGTTCCGGCGTATCTCTGGAAAAACCCTGGCGCATCCCTCCAGAGTTTCCAGACCCGATCGTCGATGGCCATGTTCACGACGCGATGAACATGGCGGGCGTCAGTGTAGAGCATGGTGAACAGGCCGGTAGAATCGTCGGCGCCGATGATGGAGGTTACGGGGAAGGGAGAATTCTCGACCCACTCGCGCGGAACATTCTTGGCAATCTCGGCATCCACCCGCTGCATCATGAACTGTGAACCAGCTACCCAGGCGAACTGTGTCACACCGCGCGCCATGAATCTTCCGCCCACCAAAGCTTCCGTGGTCCACCCGCCAGCGAGGGGGGTCAGCTTTCGGATCAACTCATCTGACATCGCGCCGCTCCTGTGTTTCACCGCCTGCGCCATCATACCATGACATAGGCAGTCTCATCAGAAGAGACGCATGATAATTGTCAGTGCACGCCGCAGGATCAGCGAGCGGAGTAGGGCGTCGTTCCCGTTATTTCGACGGTTTGTTCCTGCCTATTGAATAAGCACCCTTCGACCGTTTCAGAACCTCGGACAATCGCTCCGGTTCGCGCTTGGTCTTCGGTATGTGTTTCTTTATGGACTCCATCAGATGATCTGGCGCAGTCGGCATCCTGCGAACAAAGTGTTGTGTAGTTCCTCCCATGGCAGTCACTCCTTCCAAAAACTCCCACTATTATAGAACGCTGAAGGGGCTCCAAAAGTTGCTCGGAATGGTTAGATCGCGTGACATTGCTGTGCAGGCCTCCGCGCCATAGGCGGCAGGTTGGTGTTTGGGAACCTATGACGTTCGATCGAGTAGAAGGACATGGATCAAAACGCTTTTCGGCCGCTTACCATCGAGACCGACCAGCTCGGCAATCTGCAAACGATTGAATCGGTGCAAGGTGCGCTGGATTTTCTAGCCAGCAGATGGCCAGCGGATAATGAGATATCCCAGGAGCGGGCAATCAAAATGTGCATGCTGGCGCTCCAGGCAGGGCAAGCGCCGACGTCGCGCGGGAGGTGTTTGTCGAAGCTGCCAAGCAGGCAGGGCTTGCAGTCCATCATGGTATAAGGAACGTGTGAAATAATGGATCCGCTACAGCTGATCGTGGTCGTGGTGTTTGACAAGGACGACGCCGGAACGCTTTTCCCGGTGGGCGAGCCCTGGCAATTCGACAATGAAGAGCGGGCGGTGAGGGTTGCCAAGGATCTGGCATCGAAACACGATGGCGTGATTGCCTGGACCCGGCAGGCGCAACCAGACATCGGGGAATACGGCCCGCCGAAAATCCTGTATCAAGCAGGCGAAGCCATTAATATGGAGTAGATCAGGTCATTCCATCCGAATGATCTGGCCATCACGCATTTCAAAAACGCCGTGCTGGCCGCCCTGTGCCGCAAAACTTGCCTCAAGTTCGCCCTAACGGCTCAAATAGCTGCCGCAAGAACTGCACCTGATCAACGTAAACCGGGTCAGATCGTCAGGTAGGTTGAGGTAGATAGTAAGGCAGTTAGGATATTCCATTGGAAGTCCAGCCTCGTTGGCATAACAATGCCCTCCGCAATAATGCATCACGCGCTTATGTTCGACCGATAGCAAGTGATGTTCAGTGCGCGCGGCAAATTGCTTGTCGCATCCAACAGCATTGTCGTTCTCATCGCCAATAGCTTTGCGCGATTCACCCCTTCCGTTGGACTGATAAAGGTGCAAGACTGGATTTTAACCTTCTGGAAACCGGTTTCTTCATTGGAGTTTTGTGTTTTTTGAGGAGTGCGTGCCATGAGTATTCCGTCTCCACGATACGAAGATGACTATGAGGGCCGTGAGGAAGAGTGTCGCGAGGCGTTGCGCGAGAGATTTCTCCCGCTTGTTTCTTCCAAGGAATTGTTGAGGATCCACCAGCAAGCGATAGAAGCCGGATGGGGTTTGACCGAAGTTCGAAGAGCCATCGATGCTCTTGTCGAAGCCAAGGCGCGGAACGCGGGTAAGGAATCGCCCTGCGAGATGTCTTCTCGTCGCGATCGCCAGAGAAATCGCTTGTCAGAATGAATTGACGATTTGCCCCGACTGCATCTGCGCGATCATCGTATGTGCATGATAGTGCATGGCGCATTTGATCGCGTAGATCTGCATCACGACCGGAGAACGCCGGCGTTTGAGCATCGTCCATAGCCGTTGGCGATAGATGCGCCTCAGTTCTCTGTCTGGCACCCGGCGCATCAGGCGCAGGAAAATGCCAAGAGCCTCGAACATCCACAGGGCATTGAGTTTGGCGAACCGTAGTGGATGGCTGCGCAGATGCCGCAGCCGCGTGCGCTCCGGCTCAATGCGCTCTTCGAGATAAAGGGCGTCGAGCCGATCGAAATAGGCTTGGGGCTTGTGTAGATCGTCCATGACGGCGAGGTAGCCATCGCGAAGTGCCTCACGACTGATATTGAGCGGGATGACATTTGTGCCAAAAGGTTGCCGATCGGCCGGATCAAGCCGCCCTTCCTTGAGCAAGCGAGTATAAAGAGGTGTCTTGGGGATCGCCGCCAACATGCCGACCATGGCATTGACGATGCGTGCTTCCTTGATGAAGGCCCGTTGAGTGTCGAAGATTGAGGCGTCGTCGTTGTCAAAACCGAGGATCATGCCGCACCAGACTTCCAGACCAGCGCGTTGAATTGTGTGTACCCGCTCCAGCATAGTCGCGCCCTTGCGCACATTTTGCAGTTTCTTGGTTTCCCGCAATGCCGCTTCGTTCGGTGTCTCGATACCGATGAAGACGACACGGATGTTGGTGTCGACCATCAGCTCCATCAATTCCGCATCATCGGCGAGATCGATGGAGGCCTCGGTAACGAAGGTCATCGGATAGTTGTGCTCAACCTGCCAGGCAATGACCTCGCGCAATACTTCCTTGATCGCTTTCTTGTTGCCGATGAGATTGTCGTCGACGATGAAGGCGGTATCCATGCCAGTTGCCAGCAAAGCCTCCATTTCCGCAAGGATCTGCCTGCCTGTCTTGATACGGGGCTTGCGCCCGAACACGACGATGATGTCGCAGAACTCACAGGTAAAGGGGCAGCCACGCGAAAATTGGATACTGCCGACGGCATAATCGTCCATCTTGAGAAGATCAAAGCGTGGCACCGGAACCGTGCTCATGTCGGTTTTTTCGACCTGCTCGTAACGGCGGGCATGCCGCTGTTCGGCCCATTCGGTGAGGAAGCGCGGCCAGGTCTCTTCTGCCTCGCCGATAAAGGCAACATCGGCGAGATCGCCAAAATAAGACTCCTGGACGGTGATCCACGGGCCACCGACAACGACAAAGCAATTACGCTCCTTCAATACGGAAAGTATCTCCTTCATGCGAAACCGTTGGACGATCATACCGGTGAGGCCAACGATATCGGCGCGGGTGCACAGATCGTAGTCGATGGTTTCGACGTTTTCGTCGATCAGTGTGATCGTGTGTTCGGGTGGAGTGAGCGCGGCCAGCAAAGGCAGACACGCTACGGGCAAATTGGCCTTGGCGTCGAACAGGGGCAGGGCATGTTCCAGTCCCCAATAGGACGCTTCAAACCGCGGATTGATAAGCACGATGTGGGCCATGGCAATTTCCCTCTTGATCGTATCGTTGGGTGCCCTATGCGTTTTCCATTGCCGGTACTGCGAGATTCCTTGCTATTCTTCATGCTTTCACTGGACCGGACTCGTCGGCAGCGGTGTTTTCGCTACTTCCTGCAGTCGTTCAATTGACGTTCCTCAATTGAGAAGGTGCCTTTGGTGTTGATGATCAGGCCTTTCGCGATGCAGACGCGGCCGGTCTTGTCTTTGAGTTTCGCGTCGTAGACCCCCGCCGGAGTATTAAGGATGCGCAAGCGCTCATCATGATCAACCGAGCCATCCTGATCGTTCTGGCATTGGTTCATTCCCGTCGGGCTCAGGTAGAACTCGGTGACCGTATTGGGTGTGAGATTCCAGAACTGCAGGTGATTGCCGGCGGCATGGGCCGATGTGACCAGCGCCAAAGATAAGGCGGCGATGGCGGTTGGTCTCATTGTCATCTCTCACTACGCTTTAACGAAGACTGCGTTCAAATTCGAAATTGCGGGACATTGCCTTTTTCGTTGTCGCGGCAGGACAGCGCTGTAAAGGGGATGTTGGCAGCGAATTGAGATCAATGCGCCGCCAACATCAAGTTTGGCTTTTACGCCTTGCCGCCGTTTTTCTTGCATTGGCTGCGAAACTTGGAGCGCTCCTTGCCATGAAGTCCCTTAGCGTCGGCCTGCGCAGAGCAGGCTTTTGAAACGGCTGATTGTGCAGGTGTCATCGTATTCGGTGCCACCGGCTTTTGCTTGGTCATCGATCCGGTTGATTTCGAGGTGGCCATCGGTGTAACCGGCGTCGTTGGCGGCGTAGCCGTCTGCGCCATGGCAGCAGTGCCCATGAGAGCGAGAACGGCCGCAGTGGTTATTGCAGTAACAAATCGCATTGTCGTTTCCTTTGCGTTATGAACCGGATCGGGTCGTGAGCTGTGAAATCAGACCCTTGCACTTTGCTAATCTTGCACCACGGCATTGCTTGCACCTTGGTCTGATTGAAAGCGAGGGCGATCTCAGCACCGCAAAATGCCAGGAGCAGGCCAGTTCGGTTCGCCGGATTTCCCCAAAGCCAAAGAACGGCCAGCAACAGGGGAACGAGAAATATCACCCGTTGCGCGGTTGCATTCGCTACAGCGACCGTGGTGGCGGCGGGATGCTCTGAGGCATTGAAGATCAGGAAACCCTGTTGGCTCCGCCGCTCAAGTCTGGCTAGAAGTTCCGCCACTATATTGTTTGCCCTCCTGCTCCCGGGAATCTGCGGACATTCGTGCCGGTCGATACGCTGTCCGTGGGTCCTCCTCCTCTGAGCTTGGCGAGGACTCTACCAGCGGAGGCTGAGGTGGAACTGAAATCGTGCTATGTGGACATCCTCCAGATGCTCGCCTCAAAGAAACAGAGTGGGGCAACTCGACAATTCACCATCTATTTGACTGAGTTGAGCAGTCTGGAGTTGGCATTGGGGAGTGGGCTTGCGGAGACGCACTGCGAGCAAATGTGGTGCCATTGTTTGAGAGGATGGCTCCCTTTTGATCCAGGTTTGGGAAACTATTACGCATTGTTTCGACAAAACGTCACTTTGTATCAACCTAAACTGGGCCAGCCGAGGGCAGGCTGCAGATACAAGGTGGATCTTCCCAAGGTGTAGTCACGTGCAATGAATGCACGGTCCCGCTCGAGCATTCCAAACTCGATATCTCTTGTTGGCGATTAGGGAAGACGGCTCGCGACAGAATCTGTCCAGCGATCATGCTGCATCGACTTGAAGTAGTGGCTCCCCGGGCCGGATTCGAACCAGCGACCGATCGGTTAACAGCCGATTGCTCTACCACTGAGCTACCGGGGAATATCTACTTACTCATCAGCGAGGTGGCCTATAGCAAAAGGGTTTCGCTTTTGCAAAGGACCATTTCGATTTTTTTCGATTAATGTGCATAACAGAATGATGACATGGCCGGGCAGGCTTCCTACATCGGGTTCTGAACCCTCATGCAACCAAAAGAGAAGATTTTGTCCCAAGGCCCCGAAGACACCGAAAGACAGGCGCATTCAGCGCGGCACCAGCATCATGGGCATAAAAAACGCCACCACCTGCGGATATTTGGCCGGCATGTTCCCGTGCCGCAATCGGTGGCAATGCGTCGCACGCTAGGGGGGCTGCTGGTCGCCGGCGGTGCGCTCGGGTTCCTTCCTGTGCTTGGGTTCTGGATGATTCCCCTTGGGCTTGTCGTCCTGTCAAAGGATTCGGCGCTGGTACGCCGCAAGCGACGGCAGATCGAAGTGAAACTTGGCCGCCGCTGGAAGGGCAGCTGGTTCGCTTCGGACAAAAGTGACAGCTGAGAACATTTGCGATTCGGTGCAGGCTTACTGCAAACGGCGCGACCTGGTCGGGACCGGCACCTTTCGCAGGACGGGACGAGGGTGCTTCGGGCGTATGCTGCTGCCGCGCCCCCGGGTCGGCCACACTTGCCAAATTGACTGGAAAATAGCACATGCGTAATTTCCACGATCGACAAGCGGTAAAGCCGACGGTGTTGATGCATTGAGCGGCGGACCTTCTTTCGTCCAACTTTCTGCCGGCGCACCGTGACCTACGGCACAGGGAGGATCATGAAATGACGGAAACGTTTGTGAGTATCCGATACATTGTCGATGACGTGCCCGCGTCCATTGAATTTTATACAACCTTGCTGGGCTTTTCGCTCCAACAGGACGCAAGACCAGCTTTCGCATCGGTGACTCGCGGCGGTCTGCGGCTGTTGCTAAGCGGCAAGACCAGTTCTGGCGCGCGGGCGATGCCTGACGGGCGACAACCGGTCCCGGGTGGCTGGAACCGAATTTTGCTCATCGTGTCCGATATTGCCGCGGAGGTTGAACGGTTGCGAAAGGCGGGTTTGTCGTTCCGAAACGATATTCTCAAGGGCGTTGGCGGGAGCCAGATATTGCTCGACGACCCGTCCGGGAACCCGATCGAACTCTTCGAGCCAGCCCCCGCCCACTGAGCGCAGCATTCGGTGCATGACCGCCGTTGAATTCGGCCCGGCGTGGTTGCTACAACCGCGCAAGATTGGCTCGTTATTGCATAAGCTTGCGGTCGCAACTCGTTGCCAAAGATGATAATTAGCGAAACAGTCAAACGAAGATCAATCCGGGAATGCTCAAATGAGATTAGCTTGCTACGTTCTGATCGCCGCCGCTCTCCTCTTTTCATCTTCATGTGCCACTTCCAATATCGACAGCAATTTAGCAACCACCTCCATCAGAAACTCGGTATATGATGAGTGTGGGTGGGCGGCGGATTCTTCTACTCTCACGAGCTTAATTCCCGCCATTTCATCAGGCCGGGACGGATTTCAACGAACCACGAGAGCGGTCTGTGCTGCGGCCAAGGGTGCGCCGGCTCCGGCGTCACCACAGGATTTTGTTACGGTTGAGGTCGAGGGCAAGCTGATTCGCGGAAGGTTCCTCGAACCGGGAGAGAAACTCGCACAAGGCTGATAGCGGATACCCCGGTCGAATTTCAACCAACGCACCTCTCGCCATTGGATTGACGCGTGTCCGCGCGCGCCAGCGGTCTTGAGCAGGCAGGGTTGCCTCCGCTTTTGCAGATTCGCGGTTCAATTGACGGCCTGATCGCCACATGTGTCGGCTTCGTTCGAAACCGCATCCAATTGGGCTTCTTCTCCGGCGACAAGTGAACAATTGGACAATGAATTTGCCATCTCGTGCGCCTGCAAATCTCCCCATGCTCCGGACGAGTGCCCAATAGCATAGTATCCCGCAGCACAAGCCAGCGCGAGGGAGAATGACACTATGCATCCTTTTAGTGATTTATCCATGAGTCGGCACCAGCTGGCTTCTCTTTGCGCCGCACGTCCGAGGTTTAGCAGCACTTTTTCAAGCACCGCAAGAGCAGTTGTAACCAATGGCGCTCGGCAAAAGCCAACTCCATTGGTAGCGCATGCATTCATCGGCGGTTCAGGCGATGAGCATTATCAGTGAGGGTAACACTTAACGCCGAGACCCAGATCATGAAAAGAACCCTTGCTGCTCTACTAGTTGCCGCCATCTCGATCAGTCTACCGTCGTCTCCAGCTTCGGCCGACGACTATTATGATGGCTGGTCGTCGGAGCGTAGTTGGCATGACGGGTACGATCGTGGCCGCGACGACGGATACTATCGTGATCGGGGACGAGGCGACTACCGGGATGAGGAAGACAGGAGCGATTATTCGAAAAACCGCCACAAGAAACGGGATACTGCAATCATTGCCGGTATCGCTGGGCTTGCCCTCGGTGCGGTCATCGTAGGATCGCTTGCGAAGCACAGGCAGAGTGCGCCAGTCTATTCCCGGCCGGCACCCCGTGACCGTTTAATTTACGATCCGAACTAAAATAAGCCGCACGGGCCGAATCATAGACTTGAGCAAGGTATCAATCGCAAGAGTTCAGCAAGGTCACGTCACAAATGTTTCAATTGGACTTGTGAAACCGAGACAAGCTTCCATCTGGCCATGACGACCGCAAGTATGATGGAGACCGCGGCAGTGATTGATATTCCGCCGTGGCTGACGGCCAGGCGCCCGCCATCAGGCTGGCAAGTTCCACAGGTGCGAATCTACTGTTTTAAGGTTGTTTCATTTTTCGTATTGCGGCACAAAACAAAAACGGCTATTCGAAATGCCGCAAGTGACGGTGTTCGGAATGAAAATTCGTCGCTTCCATAAGTAGTTAATTTCATTAGCTATTTTGTCTTTGAGGCCTCGTGGCGGAGTGGTTACGCAGAGGACTGCAAATCCTTGCACCCCGGTTCGATTCCGGGCGAGGCCTCCATGCACTTTGAGCACCACCCCAACTATTTGATAACGCTTATCTTTTTATCGGGTGTGGTAGCTTGGGACACCATCCCACCTTCAGGGTGTGGCAGTATGTTCCCCATTTCACCCCAATCAATCTTCGAAACCGCCTGTCTGGCAAGTCGCGCGCGCTGCGCATTCCGGGTGTAGATTTTCGACGTCTTGGCATCCTTCCAGCCGAACATTCCCTCAAGCATGAGATCGGTTGCCTCGTTCTCCGCCATGTTCGCAGCAAGGCCTTTGCGGACACTATGGGCGCTCAGAGTGCCAAGTCCGAGACGCGGACCCCGGTATACATCAGAATGGTCAAACCAAGCACGGCTTTCGATCGAGGGCCATGGCGAGCAACGTCCTTTGCGATATCGTCATCCCGCATCCTCGCATGCCCATCGGTTTTTATCCGGAATGATTCAACCAGTTTCGCGGTGTTGTGCTTGACCAGCGGTGTTGGCTTGGCTGCTTTGCCGACCTCAAATACCTGGCGCAGGATCTTCAATCGTTCATCTGCGGCAAATCGAGAGGCCTTCTTCCGATTGCGCAATATCTCGATGTTGGTGACGTCAAGCGCCGCGATGGGCATATGCGCGAACAGGCGTGCATCTTCCGGGCTCAATGGCTCCTTCAGCATGCTATCGATGCGTCGCGGGTTCGTCAGTATTCATTACTTAGATCAAATTGATGCGTTCTTCGCGGCTGCGGCGGGCTCGAAACGGTGCAGCCCGACGCGCCCTTGGGAGAAGTGAGCCGGGGCTCGTGCCAGGGGGCATCCAGCAAGAATGTCTTGCTTGAGATAACCTTAGTCGACCGATTAGTCGCTAATAGGGTCTAGGTCGAGAGTGCGTCAGTAAACTTGCGCTGGCCATGAGGCGAGGCCCGGCTGAGGAAAGGGACGTGCCGAGCCTCCGTTGCAGCCGCCGCACATACAACGTCGCAAAAGACTGCCGTTGACGCGTGTCGCTGTCAAATCACATTGGGGCGAGGAAAAAAGGTGAGGCCCGGGTTGGCCACGTCGCAGTGCCGAGCCTCACCGCCAGGAAAGGATATCCGTCCCCCCGACCGAGGAAGATTGTCTTTCGATGAATAGCATGTCAACCGCTTAGCCCGGTGCTGTTCATTCGGTGGCCGGTTATTTTACGTTAGCGATCAACGCATGGGGCCGATCGATGCTTCGGAAAAATCGCGGCGCCACTCCGTTCGCGAGGAACCTCTCTACGCACGAGGTCGTTTTCCATGAGGAGAAGATTTCGTCAAAGACGGAGGTTCAAATGTCTATTCGACTTTTCGCAATCGCAGCGGCCACGCTCTGGTTTGCTGCCCCGGCGGTCGCCGACTGCCAACAAGAACTGAGCAATCTCAAGCAACCGGCTGTATCCGCCGAGACGGGAGCGGTGACCGATAATTCTGGCATGCCTGCTACCAAGCATCAAGAGGAAGTCTTGTCAGGCAAGCAGCAGAAAAGCGGAACTGAAATCACCGGATCGACAACGGGCGCCGTGGAAGCAATTTCACCACACCAAAAACAGGTCACCGGCCAATCCTCCGGCACACCGACTGACAAGATCGGTCAATTGATGGTTGAAGCGCGCAAGATGGTCGACGCCGGCGATGAACAAGGTTGCATGAAAAAGGTTTCAGAGCTGAAGGACTTGATGGGTATAAAATAGCGCGGACGCGGTGAACGCCGCTCGTAAGTGCTCACAAGAGGCTTCTGTCGGCCCATGTGTGCGGGGGCCATAGGCTTCCGGTAGATCGCGCCAGGGAGCACCTGAGCGCAAGACCCAAAAGGTACCGTTCAGGACGCG
>NZ_JBBNAN010000116.1:0-6188 GCF_037994405.1 Phyllobacterium sp. | reverse complement strand
AACCGGTTTTGCACAATTATTTGATAATTGTCACATTTGCCGCAGACATTTATCGACTATTTGTGTCTTGTCATGAAGCATGACACCTTATCTAGGATTAGGACCCGTTAATATGATCGACAATGGCGCCAGAAACGGCAAGAAGATGCGAGGAGAAGCGTGAAGGGCGGGTCTTTCCCCCGGCCGAGCGGTTCGACACTTGAGCTTGCAGCCGTTTCGGCGGCCGCAGGATACGGTCCTTTCGCCCGGCTACGTCGTCGCAAAGCCTCGAAAATGCATAAACATTTCTTGTCCCTTTGCTCCTCGTATCCGAACGAAAAGCCTCATACCATTTCGACCCCATTCGTGAGTTTACGACCTAGCAACCCCCGTCCTATAAGCGCTGCAAGAGAAAACGCAAAGGTCAACACGCGGCGCAGAGTGTCGCGACCCTACGAATCAGAGGTTTGCTGCATGGATTTAGTCAAGGAGACAATGCGGGCGCTGGCCTTTCTCTCGCGCCTGCCTGTTCCGCCGCGCTGGTTTGACGGCTATGACGGCTCGCTTAACGACACGGTACGCGGCTTTCCTTTGGCAGGTATCATCATCGCATTACCAGCGTCGATCGTATTGCTGATCGCGGCTGCACTCGATCTGCCCGAAATCGTCACCGCTCTATTGATAATCACCGCCCTGATCATCACGAGCGGAGCCCTGCACGAGGATGGGCTAGCCGATGTCGCAGACGGTTTCTACGGCGGCAGCACGATCGAACGCCGTCTGGCAATCATGAAGGATTCAACTATCGGCTCCTATGGTACCCTCGTCCTCATCCTTTCCGTCCTCCTTCGAACTGCGCTGCTGGCCACAACGTTGGATGAACTTGGCTCTTTTCGTACGCTCGTAGTTTTGATTGGAACCGAGGCAGCCAGCCGCGCAGTGCTTGTCAAATTCTGGCAGAGCCTGCCCTCTGCCCGTGCGGGTGGCGTAGCTGACCGAGCCGGGATCCCAAACGCAGATGAAAGCAACTTTGCACTGATCCTGGGCGCTACGATTCTCGCTATGAGCTACGGTACTGCGGGCGGGCTGTCGTCTGTGATCATCGCAATATTCCTCACCGCACTTGTCTTCTATGGTTTCTCGGCACTCTGCCGTGAGAAGATCGGCGGGCAGACAGGTGACGCGCTTGGAGCCATGCAGCAGCTCGCCACGATTTCACTGCTGCTCGGGCTTGTCATCGCGCTCTAATCATACCAAATCTGTAAAATGAGCATTATCGAGTCCCCCTGCATCCTTGTATGCGCGATCGACGTGAAGACGGGCTATTGCTTCGGCTGCGGGCGCACGCGCGAGGAAATCGGGGCCTGGTCAGTGATTTCACCAGAAAATCGCCGCGCAATCATGGGCGATCTGTCAGCGCGGCTTGAAACCGTCGAACGGCGCCCGCGTCGTGAAACGCGGCGAAGCCGGATGGCACGCGAAAAGCAGCAGGAGGCCTGATCGAAAATGGGCCGTCTTCTTTGGATCATCATTGCACTGATCGGCGCAACGCTCCTGCTTCTGATAGCGAACAATGATAGCGGCTCGACGCTGGGTATCCAGAATGATGATTTCGCCCGCTTTGCCTACATGAGCATTTGGGGCGTCGTCCTCGGCTCGGCTCTGCTCGGTTCAGGCATTCCGCTCGGCCATTTCCTGCGCAGTATGGCTGTCTGGATCATCATTATCCTCGCACTGGTCGCTGGCTATCAATATCGCTACGAATTGCAGGACGTCGGTCACCGGATCACGGCAGGTTTGATCCCCGGCAGTCCGATTTCCAACCGCGATGGCAACGGCGTCATCACCGTAACACTGGCCAAGGCGGATAATGGTCACTTCGAAGTCAGGGGGGAAGTGAACGGCGCTACCGTGCCCTTTATGGTCGACACCGGGGCATCCTCCATCGTTCTGTCATCCGAGGATGCGCGCAGGGCTGGTCTCAATCCGGACGAGCTTTCCTACAAGACGCCCATCATGACCGCAAATGGCACGACAACGGCGGCGAATGTTACTTTGGACAGCGTCAAGATCGGCGCCATCGAACGCCGCAACATCCGCGCCATGGTGGCGCAGGATGGCCGTATGGCCGGGAGTCTCCTCGGCATGAACTTTCTGAATACGCTGAGTGGCTTTTCCGTGCGAGGCGACCGCTTGATCCTCTCGGATTAAGCGGCTTCTGCGCCTGCATCGATTTCAATTGCCTCATAGGCACGGCGAATGACTGCACTGTCAGCATCTGGTCGATTAGCGTCGGTCGAGAGAATTTGCCGCCACCGCCGCGCGCCGGCAGCGCCATGAAACAGTCCAACCATATGCCGGGTGATGTGTGACAGCCGGCCGCCACGTCCAATATGAGCATCTGCATAGTCGCACATATGGTCAATGATCGCATCGATCGAAAGTGAAGCGCGTTCCGAACCATGGATCCTTACATCGACATCCAAAAGCAGCATCGGATGCTGATAGGCCGCGCGGCCGAGCATAACACCATCCACATGATTCAAATGCTCAACGGCTTCATCAACTGTCTGAATACCGCCGTTGATCCCGATGAATTGATTCGGGTTTTGCTGTTTCAAGCGATAGACACGATCGTAATCAAGCGGCGGAATATCGCGGTTTTCCTTCGGTGAAAGTCCTTTGAGCCAAGCCTTGCGCGCGTGAACCCACAATGCATCGGCACCGGCCTCGAACACCCGGCCGGCGAGGTCATCAAGGGCCAGTTCCGTGTCCTGATCGTCGACACCGATGCGGCATTTCACCGTTACCGGAATTACCACCGCCTGCTTCATGGCGTCCACGCAGGCGGCAACGACATCAGGCGTTTGCATCAGACACGCGCCAAACGTGCCCGATTGAACGCGATCGGATGGGCAGCCGACATTGAGATTGATTTCCTGGTACCCCATGACTTCGCCAATACGCGCCGCGTCTGCCAGTTTCGCCGGATCGGATCCACCAAGCTGCAGTGCAACCGGATGCTCCGCCTCGGCGAATCCGAGTATCCGCTCGCGATTGCCGTGGATCGCCGCGTCTGCAACCACCATTTCCGTATAGAGCAAGGCATGCCGCGTGAACTGGCGATGGAAGGTCCTGCAATGGCGGTCCGTCCAATCGATCATCGGCGCAACGGCAAATCTGTTGCGCTTGTAATCACTGTATTTTTTCGTAATCACTTGCCGTCAATTCCGAATTGTTTGTTGGCCTGCCGTTTCCGGCTGTTCATGACCATTTCCGCTTACAGCGAGCGTTAGAATGGCACAGTCGGTACACCGCTCGGATCGTCATAAAGCGTGATGGCGCTATTGTCCATCGATGCCGCCCCTCTCGAATCACAAGATCTCAGCTGACGAGTTGTTAGGCGCGTACCGCAATCCTCTCGTAGCCTGTCCGGATCGGATCGAAAGGGAGCATTGACCGTGAGGCGATTTGGGGCTCTGATGGGGAGATTGTGGTCGCCTCTTAGATACCAGGGGGGTTCGTTGCGTCTGCTAGTGCGAATTCTGTTCGCCGTTGCTGCGTTGTTGGCCATAGCCATCGCGACAGCTTGGGCGGCACTTGCCATGTGGTATCGCCTGCCGATGCCGGAACTAGCGAGAATTGCCGCGGGTTGCCTTTTCATTCTGCTTGGTCTGGCGACAATCATCGCACTGTTCACTCGGCTGCGTATCCAAGCGTTTGTGGTATTTTTGGTGGCATTCGCCGCCATACTGATTTGGTGGAGCGCAATACGGCCGCCAGAAAACGCCGATTGGGCCCGTGAGGTAGCCCAACAGGTGACGGGGACGCGTAACGGCGATTTGCTGACGCTGACAAACGTCCGAGACTTCGAATGGAGCAGCAAGACTGACTTCACTGAACGTTGGGCGACTCGGACCTACGACCTTAACAAGCTCCGAACAGTCGATCTTTTCATGTCCTATTGGGGAAATCCGAACATTGCCCATGTCATTCTCAGCTTCGGCTTTGAGGACGGCGAGTATATCGCCTGGTCCATCGAAGTCCGGCGGCGCATCGGCGGCGAGTTTTCACCCATCGCCGATCTGTTCAAGAGCGATCCTCTGGTGATTGTCGCCGCTGACGAACGCGATGTCATTGGTGTGAGGTCCAACTTTCGTGGTGAGGACGTCCAGATCTATCGCCTCAAGGCCTCGCCGGAAGCCGCCCGGGCGCTCTTGCTCGAATATGTTCTGGACGCCAACGCGCTCTCGACGGCGCCCGAATTCTACAACTCGCTTACCACGAACTGTACGACGACCATCGTCAAGATGATGCGTGCGGTCGGTGACGCCGTTCCCCTCGACTGGCGGCTGATCGTCAATGGTTACTTGCCGGAGTACGCCTATGACCATGGTGCGCTTGATACCAGTGTGCCGCTCGCGGACCTGCGCGCACTGGCTCATATCGACGAACGGGCAAAGGCAGCTGGTTTGTCGCCGGACTTTTCACGGCTCATCCGCGTCGATGTGCCATCGCCTGCCACCAAGACAGGCGCAAGCCTTTGAGTGCGCTCGCCATCGGCGGCATCGCTTTTGCCTGCCTGTATGCTGCCGCATGCCTGGGGATGATCGTCAGCCATCGCTTGCCGGATCATCATCTGAGTGCCGACTCCAGAGATACGATCAAGCTTGCCACCGCCGTGGTCGGAACCTTGTCGGCCCTTGCGCTCGGTTTCCTGATTGCCTCGGCCAAAACAACGTTCGATAGTGCCGAAGCAGAGCTCAGAACATCGGTCGCGAGGCTGGTGCTTCTTGATCGCGTCATGGCGCACTACGGTCAGGAAACGGCAGGGGCACGCCAGATACTTGCCGAACTGGTCAAGGCGCGGCTTCACCAGAACTGGGAAAATAACGGGAACGTGTCTTCATTGCCTGAAAGTGCAAGTGACGACCTTGGAATAGAGCCTGTGCAAGATGAATTGCGATCGCTGTCTCCTGGTAGCGAAGCGAAGCGCTTACTGCAGTCACGGGCACTCGAGGTCAGCGGGCAAATAGCGGAAGCCCATTGGCTGCTTGTGGAAAAAGAAGGCGAGGAACCGCCGTGGGCTTTTCTCGCAATCCTGGTGTTCTGGCTTGCCCTGTTGTTTTTCACGTTCGGACTTCTGGCTCCCGCCAATGCCACAGTCGTTTGCATGTTGTTCGTTTGTGCGTTGTCGGTGGCGGGGGCTGTGTTCCTGATCATTGATATGGCCCACCCCTATCTCGGCTTGATTCAGGTCTCCGACGCGCCCTTGCGGACCGCGCTTGCACATCTCGGGATTAGGTAAAGATCGCCTCTCGCAAGCTCCACGTCCTCCAGCTTGCAACAGGATTCCACGATTCGGACTGTTACCGTTACGTACTTGCATTTCACCTATCCAAGAGCGATCATTGTTAAATAGAGCTTTGCGGCACGAGGGGGACCCAGGTGTAAAGCAGGCACGAACGCAGCGCTGACGGACACAACCTCAATCGGCGATGCATGAGATCCAATTCGCTTCGCACTCGGTGGCTGCAACTGGCTGTCTGCGCGATGGTCGTAGTGGCGCCGGGTTGCGGCGGTCACCCAAAAAACGTCTTGCTGCCTGTCGCCGACACCGCTCCCGCAACCAGCAGGGTCGATATGTTGGTGACGACGACGCGCAGCCGCTCGTCCAATCCCGGAGAGATGTTTACCGGCGAGCGCGGGCTGACGCCGGCCTTTGCAGACATCACCGTGTCGATCCCGCCCAAGAACGTCCGCAAGGAAGGCGACGTCGCTTGGCCGAAAAGACTCCCCTCCAATCCGGCGACCGATTTCGCCACGCTGAAAGCGGATCAAATTACGTTGGACGCAGCCAAAAACTGGCTGAGTGCCTCGGTCAGAAAGAGCCCGGATCACAGCGTTCTTGTCTTTATCCATGGGTTCAACAATCGGTTTGAGGATTCTGTCTATCGTTTCGCGCAAATCGTCCAGGATTCGGGCGTACACAGCGCGCCGGTGCTGGTGACATGGCCATCGCGCGGCAGCCTGCTCGCCTATGGCTATGACCGCGAGAGCACCAATTACACCCGCAATGCGCTGGAGAATTTGTTCCAGTATCTGGCGCGCGATTCTGAGGTGAAGGAAGTCTCGATTCTTGCGCATTCGATGGGGAACTGGCTCGCGCTGGAATCGCTGCGACAGATGGCGATCCGCAATGGCAGGCT
>NZ_JBBNAN010000115.1:0-23278 GCF_037994405.1 Phyllobacterium sp. | reverse complement strand
AGGATCGTCAGGAAGAACAGCGCTGTCGGCAGTGTCCATGCCATCCATGAAAAGTTCATCATACCCTCCCCAGGGCAAAGCCCTTGGCGATGTAATTGCGGACGAAATAGATAACGATTGCACCGGGAATGATGGTCAACACGCCGGCGGCGGCGAGCACGCCCCAATCCAGACCGGAGGCGGAAACCGTGCGCGTCATGATGGCGGCGATCGGCTTTGCGGCAGTCGTCGTCAGGGTGCGGGCGATCAGCAATTCCACCCATGAGAACATGAAGCAGAAGAATGCCGCCACGCCGATACCACTGGCGATCAGCGGGATAAAGATCTTCACAAAGAAACGCGGGAAGGAATAGCCGTCAATATAGGCCGTTTCGTCGATCTCTTTCGGAACGCCCGACATGAAGCCTTCGAGGATCCAGACGGCGAGCGGTACGTTGAACAGGCAATGCGCCAGCGCCACAGCAATATGGGTGTCGATGAGACCAAAGGCCGAGTAGAGCTGGAAAAACGGCAACGCGAATACCGCGGGCGGCGCCATGCGGTTTGTCAGCAGCCAGAAAAACAGATGCTTGTCGCCCAGAAAGCGGTAGCGCGAGAAAGCATAGGCAGCCGGCAGGGCCGCCAGAACCGAGATCACAGTGTTCATCACCACATAGATGATGGAATTGATATACCCCTTGTACCACGACGGATCAGTGAAGATGACTGCGTAATTATGCAGTGTCGGGCTTTGCGGCCAGAGGGAGAAAGCACCGAGGATTTCCTGATTGGTCTTGAAGCTCATATTGATGAGCCAGTAGATCGGTAGCATCAGGAAGATGATGTAAAGGGTCGGGATGAGCCACCAGAACTTGGATTCATCGCCGCGCTTGCGCATCTTTCGCGCCAGCGCCTTGTCGATCTGCCGCTGTTCGGCTTCCGGCCGCTCGCTTGTGCGTGCAAGTGTTTCGTTGTGCACACTCATTTCAGCGCTCCGCATCGTAGTTGGTCATGACAGTGTAGAACACCCATGACATCAGCAGGATGATCAGGAAGTAGATAATCGACATCGCCGCTGCCGGCCCGAGGTCGAACTGACCGACCGCCATCTTGACCAGGTCAATCGACAGGAAGGTGGTCGAATTGCCGGGCCCGCCGCCGGTAACAACGAACGGCTCCGTATAGATCATGAATGAGTCCATGAACCGCAGGAGTACGGCGATGAGCAAAACGCGGTTCATCTTCGGCAGCTGGATGTAACGAAATACCGCCCAACGCGACGCGCCATCGATTTTCGCGGCCTGATAGAAGGCGTCGGGGATCGAGACAAGACCAGCATAGCACAGGAGCACGACGAGGCTCGTCCAGTGCCAGACATCCATGATGATCACGGTGAACCAGGCATGTGTCGGGTTCTGCACATAATTGTAGTTGATGCCGAGGCTTTCCAGTGTATGGCCAAGGAGCCCGATGTCGACACGGCCGAACACCTGCCAGATCGTGCCGACAACATTCCACGGGATGAGCAGAGGCAGCGCCATAAGCACAAGGCAGACGGGAACGCCCCAGCCCTTGCGCGGCATGTTGAGCGCGATGACGATGCCGAGTGGTATCTCGATCGCAAGGATGATGAAAGAGAAGATCAGATTGCGCCCGAGGGCAGCGTGGAAGCGCTCGGAATGCAGGATTTCGTCAAACCATTCGGTTCCGGCCCAGAAGAACTGGTTGTTGCCGAACGTATCCTGTACCGAATAATTGACCACGGTCATCAGCGGGATGACCGCTGAAAAGGCTACTAGCAGCAGGACCGGCAGGACCATGAACCAGGCTTTGTTGTTCCAGGTTTTTTCCATGGCTATTGTCCTCCAACCCGCCAGCTGTCGGCGTAGATATTGATGCCCTTCGGATCGAAGGCGATATGCGGTTCGGCGGGAATTTCTTCACCCTCGCCGACGATGACGGCGATGTCCTGATTTTCAAGGCGGGTACGGACGATCCTGTGCCGGCCGATATCCTCGATCTTGGCGATCTTGACCGGCATGCCGAGGCGTCCAAGCCGCACATATTCCGGACGAATCCCGAGTTCGACCTTGCCAGCTTGCGTGGGCATCGCCGGTGACGGCAGCTGGATCTGATGGCTGCCGATCTGGGCCATGCCGCCCGAAAGCTTCACAGGCATGACGTTCATGCCTGGTGAGCCGATGAAATAGCCGACAAATGTGTGCTTTGGCCGCTCGAAGAGCTCTTCAGGCGTGCCAATCTGAACGATCTCGCCATCATACATGACGACGACCTTCTGGGCGAAGGTCAGTGCCTCCGTCTGGTCGTGCGTGACATAGACCATGGTGTAGCCAAAGCGCTGATGCAGCTGTTTCAGCTGCGATCGCAGCACCCATTTCATGTGCGGATCGATAACCGTCAGTGGTTCATCGAACAGGATGGCGTTGACATCGGAGCGTACGAGGCCGCGGCCGAGCGAGATCTTCTGCTTCTGATCGGCCGTCAGGCCGCGTGCCTTCTTCTTGGCCCAGCTGGCTAGATCGATCATTTCCAGCGTTTCGCGCACCTTGCGGTCGATTTCCGCTTCCGGCACACCGCGATTGCGCAAGGGGAAGGCGAGATTGTCGTAGACGGTCATCGTGTCGTAGATGACCGGGAACTGGAACACCTGTGCGATGTTGCGCTCCTGGGTGGAGAGGTTGGTGACGTCCTCGCCGTTGAACAGCAATTGTCCGTGGGAGGGATGGATCAACCCGGAAATGATGTTGAGCAGGGTGGTCTTGCCGCAGCCGGACGGGCCGAGCAGCGCATAGGCGCCGCCATCCTCCCAGCTATGGTGCACTTCCTTCAGCGCGTAGTCCTTGTCCGATTTCGGATTGGGGCCGTAGGCGTGGCGGATATGGTTGAGATCGATGCGTGCCATGGTTGCCCCCTATGCCGCCAGTTTCTGGAGGCGGGTGACGGAATTGCCGCTCGCGTCGAAAATCATCAGGTTGCGCGGGTCGATGAATATGTCGATCACCTCGTCCGGCGTATAGACGTGGATGCCGTGCGTCAGCATGGTCCAGCGCGCATCGGCAAAGGACAGATGAACATAACTTTCCGAGCCGGTGATTTCTGTTGCGGTGACCGTTGCCTTCAGGCCGATCTCGCCGGGGTTGCTGCGACGGTTGGCGACATGATGCGGCTGGAAGCCGATCGTGTAGGTGCCATCGGCAATATCCGACAAGTGGGTGGGTACCGGCAGGGCGACACCGCCCTCCAGCTGGAATGCCTTGCCGAACTTGGCCAGCGCAATGGTGTTAAGCGGCGGATCGGCGAACGTCTGTGCGGTGATCAGATCATCCGGCTTGCGGAAGACGTCGATGGTTGGCCCGAACTGGGTGATACGGCCTTCAGACAGGGCCGCGGTATTGCCGCCAAGCAGCAGCGCTTCATGCGGCTCAGTGGTGGCATAGACGAATATCGTGCCGGATTCGGCAAAGATCTTCGGGAGTTCCTGGCGCAGCTCCTCGCGCAACTTGTAGTCGAGATTGGCCAGCGGCTCGTCGAGCAGCACAAGCTTGGCGTTCTTGACGATAGCGCGGGCCAGCGCGGTACGCTGCTGCTGTCCGCCGGAAAGATTGAGCGGCGTGCGGTCGAGATAGGGTGTGAGTTTCAGAAGTTCTGCAGCCTTGCGCACTTCGCGGTCGATCGTTGCGCTGTCAGCGCCGGCAACGCGCATCGGCGAGGCAATGTTCTCGTAGACCGTGAAGGCGGGATAATTGATGAACTGCTGATAGACCATGGCAACGGAGCGCTTCTGCACCGGTACGTCGGTCACATCCTTGCCGTCGAACCAGACCGAGCCGGAAGTCGGCACGTCGAGCCCGGCCATAATGCGCATGAGACTGGTCTTGCCGGACAGGGTCGGCCCGAGCAGGACATTCAGCGTCGCATGTTCCAAAGTCAGCGAAATATCGCTGAGATGGGGCTTGCCACCCACTACCTTGGATACGTTCCGCAATTCCAGCATTCCAGTTCCTCCCTGGGACAGTGCAGACACCTGCGTCCACATTGCCCCCCGCTTCAATCCAATCTATTCCGCCGCGAGCCTGCGCCGCCGGTCGACCGCATCCTGCATGAAACGATCGAGCGCGACTGCTTCGTCAGCGGTCAGATGCAAACCCTTCTTGGTGCGCCGCCACAAGACATCCTGCGCGGTTACCGCCCATTCGTACTTGATCTGGTAGCGCACTTCCGCCTCGTAGAGATCCGAGCCGAAATGCTTGCCGAGATCCTCGGTCGACGCCGCCTTGCCAAGCAACACGCGCGCCTTGGTGCCGTATAGCCGGAACAGGCGGTGCGCATGACGGGCGTCGAGAAACGGGTAGTCGGCCTTGAGTTTTTGCAATTCGGCATCGAAGGCCGTCGCCGCGAAATCGCCGCCTGGCAGCGTACCGTTCGCGGTCCAGGGCTTGCCCTTCTTGCCGAGCTGGTCTTCGATCTTTTCCAGCATATGCTCCGACAGGCGGCGATAGGTGGTGATCTTGCCGCCGAAAATGTTGAGGAGCGGCGCCCGGCCTTCCGGTGCATCGGCCTTCAGGACATAATCGCGCGTGGCTTCCTGCGCCTTCGATGCACCGTCATCATAAAGCGGACGGACGCCGGAGTAGGTCCACACGACATGTTCACGCTTGACCGGCTCGACAAAATATTCGCTGGCGGCAGCGCAGAGATAGTCGATCTCGGCATCGCTGATTTTCACCTCGGCCGGATTGCCGTGATAATCCTGATCGGTGGTGCCGATGAGGGTGAAATCCTGCTCGTAGGGGATGGCGAAGATAATGCGGCCGTCGGTATTCTGGAAGAAATAGGCGCGCGGATCATCGAATTTCTTCTTCACGACGATATGGCTGCCCTGCACGAGGCGGACATTGTGCGCATTGTTGCTGCCGATCACTCCGGTCAGTACCTCATCAACCCAAGGGCCCGCGGCATTGACCAAAAGGCGCGAGCGGACTTCCTCGGTGGCGCCGGTCAGGCCATCCTGCAGGGTCAGCGCCCAGACATTGGCGTCGCGGCGGGCACTAATGACCTTTGTGCGGGTGCGGATGACCGCGCCGCGATCTGCCGCATCGCGGGCATTCAGGGCGACGAAGCGGGCATCATTGACCCAGCAATCGGAATATTCGAAGGCCTTGGTGTAGAGCGACTTCAGCGGCTTCGCAGCCGGATCGCGGGTCATGTCCAGCGTCCGCGTCGCCGGAAGCTTCTTGCGCCCGCCAATGTGATCGTAAAGGAAGAGACCAAGCCGCAGAAGCCAGGCCGGGCGAAGGCCGGCATGGTGAGGCAGGACAAAGCGCATCGGCCAGATGATATGCGGCGCATTGGCCCAGAGCACTTCGCGCTCCATCAGCGATTCACGCACCAGCCTGAACTCGTAATATTCGAGATAGCGCAGGCCGCCATGGATGAGCTTGGTGGAACCAGAAGACGTGCCGCTGGCCAGATCGTTCATTTCGGCCAGAAAGACCGAGTAGCCACGACCAACAGCGTCACGCGCGATGCCGCATCCATTGATGCCACCGCCGACAACGAAGATGTCGTAGACTTCACCAGTCAAACCTTGCCTCCCTATTTCGCAACGCACCATCCCCTCGCAATTGCGAAAGATACATGATATATTTACGAAAGCAATACGAAACTAAAATGAACTATAGCGTGCATCGCAAACCTGCACAAGTGCCCCGTCAAACCGATGTTTCGATGAGGCGAACATCAGCATCAGCGCAAATCTGGCGGATTGCCGCGCTTTCGCAGCGATCGGTGATAAAGGTGTGAACCTGCGACAGGTGGCCGATGCGCACGGGCGCCGTGCGCTCGAATTTCGTCGAGTCAGAAACCAGAATCACGTGGCGCGCATTGGCCATGATCGCCTGTGCAACCTTGACTTCGCGAAAATCGAAATCGAGCAACGCACCGTCGCTGTCGATGGCAGAGGTGCCGATGACAGCGAAATCCACCTTGAACTGACGAATGAAATCGACGGCGGCCTCGCCGACAATTCCGCCATCCGAACCGCGTACGACGCCGCCGGCAATCACCACCTCGAGATCCGGGTAAACGCGTAACTTATTGGCAACATTGATATTATTTGTGATTATCATCAAACCCTTGCGGTCAAGCAGCGCCTGCCCCACTGCTTCGGTCGTTGTTCCGATATTGACGAACAGCGAGGCATTGTCCGGGATAAGGTTCGCCGCAGCACGGCCGATTGCTTCCTTCTCGCTCGCGGCAATCTGCCTGCGCGCTTCATATTCGAGGTTCTGGATGCCGGAAGGAAACAATGCGCCGCCGTGAATGCGGGTGAGCAGACGCTGATCGCACAGGTCGTTGAGATCCTTGCGTATGGTCTACGGCGTCAGGTTGAAATGAACGGCGAGATCATCCACCAGGACCCGGCCATGCTCTTTGGCCATTTCCAGAATTTCGGCGTGTCTTGGTGAAAGGAACATGGCAAGTACTTTCATTTTCGTTTTCCCGGTATGTTATACGAAAACGAAAATGCGTTCCTGTCAATTGGAGACAAAGCGAAACCGGCTAGTTTGCGGTTACGCGGTCGCTCCCTCGATAATATCGAAGCCCGTATTGATGATGGTTTTTTCCAAAGGCCGCTCACGGCTTTCGAGCAGCTTCTCGGCCGCGGTCTTGCCGATCAGGAAGCGCTTAGAGAGGATCGTAGACAGCGGCATGGACATTGCCTGACCGATATCGAGCCCGTTGAAGCCGAATATTCCAAGCTGCTCCCTGACGGTAATCCCGGTATGCATACAGTGGAAAATTCCGCCCATCGCCATATCATCATTGGGAAACACCACCACATCGAGCCCGGGCTCAGTAGCGAGAAGAATCTCCAGCGAATCACGCCCGGCCATGGTCGAACTTGGGCCCGGATGACGATGTTCGGCCACCAATGAGAGCCCGGCTTCCTGCAATGAAGCGCGCAACCCCTCGTAGCGGGCTGTGGCACGATCGTCAAAGACGACACTATGTCCCGCATAGCCGAAGCGACGATAGCCGCGTTGGATAAGGTGCTGCCCAGTGTCATAACCGGCCTGACGGTGCGACATACCAACAGCGATATCGACTGGGTCGCCGTCAATATCCATGAGTTCGGCAACGCGGAACCTTCCATGCTCGAGATGGCGGCGTGCGGTCGGCGTATGATGAAGCCCGGCGAGGATCACCGCTGCCGGCTGCCAGGCCAGGAACGAGACAAGAATGCGTTCCTCGATCAGCGGATCATAATCCGTCACGCCGATTACCGGTTGAAACGCCGTTTCTGTAAGTGCCGTATGGATTCCACGCAGCACGTCCGGAAAGACGATGTTGGAGAGCGAAGGCAAAAGGACGCTCATCAATGTGGATCCGGCAGAAGCGAGGCTTCCTGCGGCGCGGTTTGGGATATAACCGAGCTTCTCAATAGCGTTGAGCACGCGCGCGCGGGTTGCGTCGGCTATCGGTCCCTGGGCACGGACGACGCGCGACGCGGTAATTTCGCTTACGCCTGCCAGCCGCGCGACATCGACCAAGGTCGGCATGTCGGGACTTCGGTGAGCGTTGCGTTTGCGCGACATGGCCTCCCCAATCCAGTGCGTCAGAAAAGAATAATGACAGCGCTACCATAAAACGCTTGATGAATGCTAGTCATTATGCATAACTTTATGACAGCGCTGTCATAGGTTGGTTTTTGACAGCGCTTATAGGCGCCTGAGGAGAGGCCTGCAGGGAGGTTTATCGCATATGCATGTGCTCGTTATCGGCGCAGCCGGAATGGTTGGCCGCAAATTGCTGGACAAGATCGCGGCTGAGCCCGGCGCGCTGGGCGCAGATATCGACAAGCTGACGCTGGTCGACGTCTTTGAACCTGTTGCGCCAACTGTGTTCGCAGTCATTTCGGCGACCAAGGCGGCGGACCTTTCTGACCCTGGCGTTGCGGACTCGCTGATTGCCGGACGCCCCGACATGATCTTCCATCTGGCGGCCATCGTCTCCGGCGAAGCTGAAGCCGATTTCGAAAAGGGCTACAAGGTCAATCTCGACGGTACGCGTGCCCTGTTCGAGGCGATCCGCCTGGAGGGGAACAAGGCTCCCTACAGGCCGCGCGTGGTATTCGCCTCATCGATTGCCGTGTTTGGCACACCGTTCCCTGACAAGATTGGCGATGAGTTCTTTACAACCCCGCTGACCAGTTATGGCACGCAGAAGGCAATCTCCGAACTTCTTCTGTCCGATTACAGCCGCCGTGGCTTCTTTGACGGGATTGGTATTCGTCTTCCGACGATCTGCATTCGCCCCGGCAAGCCGAACAAGGCAGCCTCTGGCTTCTTCTCCAATATCCTGCGCGAACCCCTTGCCGGGCAGGAAGCAATCCTGCCGGTCGACGAAAATGTTCGCCACTGGTTTGCCAGCCCGCGCTCGGCAGTGGGATTCTTCATTCATGCAGCCACGCTCGACTTGGACAATGTTGGTGCACGGCGCAATCTTTCCATGCCGGGCCTTTCCGCATTGGTCGGGGAGGAAATCGCCGCATTGGAGCGCGTCGCGGGTGAAAAGGCGGTCAAGCTGATCCGGCGCGAACCGGATCCGACGATCCAGAAGATCGTTGCAGGCTGGGCGACAGATTTTGACACGACGCGCGCAACAAAGCTTGGCTTCAAGGCAGAAACAGCCTTTGATGACATTATCAAGGCACACATCGAAGACGAACTGGGTGGAAAGATTCCAGCATGACCAAGGAAAACTCGGGCAAAGGCAAGATCGCATTGGTGACCGGCGGCGGCACCGGTGTCGGCAGGGCCATTACCAGTGCATTGCTTGGCGCAGGCTATACGGTCGTGATCTCTGGCCGGCGCAAGGACGTGCTCGATGATGCAGCAAAGGCGCTCGCCGCCGAGACAAATGGCAATGTCAAGGCGATCACTGCCGACGTTAGCGACCCGATATCGGTTGCAGCGCTATTCGAGGCGATCAAATCCGAGTTCGGACGGCTGGACCTTCTCGTCAACAATGCCGGGGTCAATGTACCAAACATCCCGATGGAAGAACTCACCTTCGACCATTGGAACGCCATCGTTGGCGCCAACCTGACCGGCGTCTTCCTGTGCACGCAGCAGGCTATGAAATTGATGAAGGCACAGTCGCCGCGCGGCGGGCGCATCATCAACAATGGTTCCATTTCGGCGCAAACACCGCGCCCCTATTCCGCGCCCTATACGGCGACGAAACACGCAGTCACTGGTCTCACCAAATCGACGGCGCTGGATGGCCGGCCGTTCGATATTGCCTGCGGTCAGATCGACATTGGCAATGCGACGACCGAGATGACATCGAAGATGGCGAGCGGTGTGCTGCAGGCCAATGGCGAGACGGCAAGCGAGCCGACAATCCCGGCGCATCATATCGGCGACGCGGTGGTTCATATGGCCAGCCTGCCGCTTGAGGCCAATGTGCTGACCATGACGATCATGGCGACGAAAATGCCGCTGGTCGGAAGAGGATAGAGAGACTGGACGGCGCTTTGGGAGAAGCATCGTCAACGATAAATCTGGAGGAACGGGCATGGCATCTGTCGAATTCGCCGACGTACGAAAATCATTCGGGACACATCCGGTAATCAAGGGCGTTGATATCGAGATTGATGATGGCGAATTCGTCATTCTCGTCGGCCCGTCAGGCTGTGGAAAGTCCACACTCCTGCGCATGCTGGCGGGGCTTGAGAATATTTCAGCCGGCGAGATCCGCATTGGCGGAAAGGTCGTCAATGGTCTCGCGCCGAAAGAACGCGACATCGCCATGGTGTTCCAGAACTATGCGCTTTATCCGCACATGACGGTCGCCGACAATATGGCCTTCTCCCTGACGCTTAAGGGTGCGCCCAAATCCGAGATTGAAAAACGGGTCAGACCTGCAGCGGAAATTCTTGGCCTCACGCATCTTCTCGATCGCTTTCCGCGCCAGCTTTCCGGCGGCCAGCGCCAGCGCGTTGCCATGGGCCGCGCTATCGTGCGCGATCCGCAGGTTTTCCTCTTCGACGAACCGTTGTCGAACCTTGACGCCAAGCTGCGCGTTGCCATGCGGGCAGAGATCAAGGAATTGCACCAGCGTCTGAAGACAACCACTGTCTACGTTACACACGACCAGATCGAAGCCATGACCATGGCCGACAAGATCGTGGTCATGCATGAGGGCGTCGTCGAGCAGATCGGCGCGCCGCTTGAACTCTATGACCAGCCGGCCAATCTCTTCGTCGCAAGCTTTATCGGTTCGCCGGCAATGAACATGATCAAGGGCAAGCTCGACCCGAGTGATGGGGAAAAATTCATTACCGAAAAGGGTGTAGTTCTGCCGGTGGCCAAAGCTCCGGAAAGCGCCAGGGGACGTGCGCTGATCTATGGGCTGCGCCCGGAGCACATGACGATCGCCAATGGCGGCATCCCTGCCGAAGTGGTGGTTATCGAACCGACAGGCTCGGAAACGCAGATGATCATGCGGATCGGCGGCGACGATATAACCGGCGTTTTCCATCAGCGCATCAGCGCGCGCCCGGGCGAAATCGTCGGCCTGTCGATTCATGCGGAGGCGACGTACCTGTTCGATGCGGAGACTGGCAAACGCCTCGTCTGAGAGTTACCTAAGCTGCGCCTGCCATTCGGGGAAACAGGCCGCGGTGAAAAGTTCCCCGATCCAATTGGCCCAGAATGTGGGAGCATTTTGAAGGGGGCCAGTGTCCATTCGGTCGTTAAATGGAGGAGCATCAATGACCATCAACAGAAGACATCTTCTCGGCGCATCTGCCGGGCTCGTTGCCGCTGCAGGGCTGAACCGGCTCGGCCTAAGCCCTGCTTTCGCCCAATCGGCCCCTGCCTACAAGCCGGAGGAAGGCGCAACGCTTCGTCTCTTGCGCTGGGTGCCGTTCGTTCCCGCAGAAGAGGCCGCATGGCTCGCCAACACCAAGAAGTTCACCGACGCCACCGGCGTGCAGGTGCGTATCGACAAGGAAAGCTGGGAGGATGTTCGCCCGAAAGCTGCCGTTGCCGCCAATGTCGGCACGGGGCCGGACATGGTGATGAGCTGGTTCGACGATCCGCAGCAATATCCGGACAAGCTGATCGAAGTGAGCGAACTCGGCGAATATCTCGGCAAGACGCATGGCGGCTGGTATTCGGGCCTTGAAGGCTATGCCAAGCGGGACGGCAAGTTCATCGCGCTTCCGCTTTGTGCGATCGGCAATGCCGTTGTCTATCGTGACAGCCACGTGAAGGCCGCAGGCTTCAGCGAATTCCCGAAGGATACGGCGGGCTTCCTTGAACTGTGCAAGGCGATGCATGCCAAGGGAACGCCCGCAGGCTTCCCCCACGGCAAGGCAGTGGGCGACGGCAACAATTACGCGCACTGGCTTTTGTGGAGCCATGGCGGCAAGATGGTCGACGAGAGCGGCAAGGTTGTGATCAACAGCCCAGAGACGCTGGCGTCGGTCAAATATGCGCAGGAACTCTACAAGACCTTCATTCCGGGTACGGAAAGCTGGCAGGACGTCAACAACAACCGCGCGTTCCTAGCGGGGCAGATATCGCTGACCGCCAATGGCGTTTCGGTTTATTACACCGCCAAGAAAGACCCCGCCATGGCAGCGATCGCCGAGGATATGCGCTCGACCAACCTGCCCATCGGGCCGGTCGGCCAATCGGTCGAACTGCACCAGACCTCGACGATCTCCATCTTCAAGCACACCAAATATCCGGAAGCGGCCAAGGCCTATCTGCAGTTCATGTATCAGGCCGACAACATGAATGCCTGGATCGAGGGCGCCAGCGCCTACTGCTGCCAGCCGCTCAAGGAATTTGCGGCCAATCCGGTGTGGAAATCGAACCCGATCCACGCGGCCTATGCCAAGGCTTCGGAAAGCCTGCGGCCGAACGGCTATGCTGGCCCGCTCGGAACGGCGTCCGCCGGCGTCATGGCCGATTATGTGCTGGTCGACATGTACGCAACAGCCGTGACCGGTCAGATGACGGCGGAAGACGCCATCGCCCAGGCCGAAAAGCGAGCCAACCGCTATTACAACGTCTAGGCAATGCAACCGGCCTTTCGCCGTTCTCCTGGACAGCGAAAGGCCAAATCATTGCTGACGAGGAAACCGGAGACATCCGATGACAATGACGCAAACCGCAAGACAGGAATCCGCCTTCGGCTCCCTCGCCCGCAGCAACACGGCGATCGGCGCGCTGTTCATGTTGCCGGCCGCGGCGTTTCTCCTCTGCTTTCTCACCTACCCGCTGGGTCTCGGTGTCTGGCTTGGATTTACCGATGCGAAGATCGGCCGCGATGGCATCTTCATCGGCCTCGAAAACTATCAGGCGCTAGCCAGCGATTCCGTCTTCTGGATGGCGGTCTACAACACCGTGTTCTACACGCTTATCGCGTCGATCCTCAAATTCATCTTTGGCCTGTGGCTGGCGCTGATCCTCAACGAGCACCTGCCATTCAAATCCTTTTTCCGCGCCATCATTCTCTTGCCCTGGGTGGTTCCGACCGTCTTGTCGGCGCTTGCCTTCTGGTGGATCTACGATGCGCAGTTCTCGATCATTTCCTGGTCGCTGATGAAACTCGGCTGGATCCACAGCCCGATCAACTTCCTCGGTGACCCGACCAATGCGCGTATTTCGGTGATTGCCGCCAATGTCTGGCGCGGCATTCCCTTTGTCGCGATTTCACTGCTTGCCGGCCTGCAGACCATTCCGCAATCGCTGCACGAAGCCGCCTCGCTTGACGGCGCCACCGGCTGGCAACGTTTCCGCTTCATCACCCTGCCGATGCTGACGCCTATCATCGCCGTGGTCATGACATTCTCGGTGCTGTTCACCTTCACCGATTTCCAGCTGATTTATGTTTTGACCAAGGGCGGCCCGGTCAACGCCACGCACCTCATGGCGACGCTGTCGTTCCAGCGCGGTATTCCCGGTGGCCAGCTTGGCGAAGGCGCGGCGATCGCGGTTGCCATGATCCCCTTCCTGCTAGCCTCGATCCTGTTCTCATTCTTCGGCCTGCAGCGCCGCAAATGGCAACAGGGCGGACAAGACTGAGCGCGGCGAGGAGGAGAGTTATCATGAGCATTTCCGAACAGACCAATATCCAGCCGCTGACCGACGATGCACAGGGCATGAGCTATCTAAACCGGCTGCCGCGCCGCATCGTCGTCCTCTACCTGCCGCTTGCGGTTTTCGTCTTCGTGCTGCTGTTCCCGTTCTACTGGATGGCGATCACGGCGGTGAAACCCAATTCGCAGCTGACGGACTACAGCAATTACAGCCCGTTCTGGGTGGTGGGACCGACGCTCGACCATATCAAATATCTGCTGTTCGAAACCTCCTATCCGGGTTGGTTGTGGAACACCTTGGTCGTCTCGGTTTGCGCGACTGCATTGTCACTGGCAGCTTCGGTCTTAGCCGCCTATGCCATCGAACGCGTGCGCTTCTCGGGCTCGCGCTCGGTCGGCCTGATGATCTTCCTCGCCTATCTTGTGCCGCCATCGATCCTGTTCATTCCCCTGGCAGTGATCGTCTTCAAATTCGGCATCTATGATACCAAGCTGGCGCTGATCTTCACCTATCCGACCTTCCTCATTCCGTTCTGCACATGGCTCTTGATGGGTTACTTCCGCTCGATCCCATTCGAACTCGAAGAGAGCGCCCTCGTCGACGGCGCATCGCGCTGGCAGATCCTCATCAGGGTCATATTGCCGCTGGCGGTGCCGGGATTGATCTCGGCCGGCATTTTTGCCTTCACTTTATCGTGGAATGAGTTCATCTATGCACTGACCTTCATCCAATCCTCGGAAAACAAGACTGTCCCGGTCGGCGTCCTGACGGAACTGGTGCGAGGGGATGTTTTCGAGTGGGGTTCACTGATGGCAGGCGCCCTCTTCGGGTCGTTGCCCGTCGTCATTCTCTACTCGTTTTTTGTCGACTATTACGTTTCTTCCATGACCGGCGCGGTCAAGGAATAGCTGGAGTTTCTTTCAAATGACGACGTCCAAAGCCCCGAAAAAACTCCGTTCGCAGGAATGGTGGGACAATCCCGACAATCCGGGAATGACGGCGCTTTATCTCGAGCGCTATCTCAACTACGGCCTGACACGTGAAGAATTGCAATCTGGCAAGCCGATCATTGGCATCGCCCAGACCGGCTCTGACCTGTCGCCATGCAACCGCCACCATATCGAGCTCGCCAAACGGGTGCGTGATGGCATTGTCGCAGCAGGCGGTATTCCCTTCGAGTTTCCGGTGCATCCCATCCAGGAAACGGGCAAGCGTCCCGGTGCAGCGCTCGACCGCAACCTTGCCTATCTCGGCCTTGTGGAAGTGCTGTTCGGCTACCCGCTCGATGGCGTTGTCCTGACCATAGGCTGCGACAAGACTACACCTGCAATGCTGATGGGCGCTGCGACCGTGAATATTCCGGCAATCGCCCTTTCCGTCGGTCCGATGCTCAACGGCTGGCACCGCGGCGAACGTACCGGCTCCGGCACAATCGTGTGGAAGTCGCGCGAGAAGCTTTCCTCTGGCGAGATCAATTACGACCAGTTCATGGACATCGTCGCCTCCTCCGCGCCCTCCGTCGGCTATTGCAACACAATGGGTACGGCAACGACGATGAATTCGCTGGCCGAAGCGCTCGGCATGGAATTGCCGGGCGGCGCGGCCATCCCCGCTCCCTATCGCGAACGCGGACAGGCGGCCTATGAGACCGGCAAGCGCATCGTCGACATGGTGCGCGAAGATCTGAAGCCATCGGATATCATGACGCGCGCAGCCTTCGAAAATGCCATCGTCATCAATTCCGCGATTGGCGGTTCGACGAATGCGCCGATCCATCTGAACGCCATCGCCCGTCACCTCGATATCCCGCTCGACAATGACGATTGGCAGGCCATCGGTCATGATGTGCCGCTGCTGGTCAATCTGCAGCCGGCGGGCGAATATCTTGGCGAGGACTATCATCGCGCGGGCGGCGTTCCCGCCGTGGTTGCCGAACTGATGAAGGCGCGCAAGCTGCCGCATCCCGGTGCCCTGACCGTCAACGGCAAGAGCATTGGCGCAAACTGCGAGAACGCCGAAAATCTCAACACCGACGTCATCAAGCCCTATGATGCGCCACTGAAGAAGAAGGCCGGCTTCATCAACCTGAAAGGCAATCTCTTCGACAGCGCCATCATGAAGACCAGCGTGATTTCAGACGAGTTCCGCGAGCGCTACCTTTCCAACCCGGATGATCCCGAGGCATTCGAAGGCATCGCCGAAGTTTTCGACGGGCCAGAGGACTATCATCACCGTATCGACGATCCCAAGCTTGCGCTCAATGAGAACAGCATTCTGATCATGCGCGGCACCGGTGCGATTGGCTATCCCGGCGCGGCGGAAGTCGTCAACATGCAGCCACCGGCATATCTGCTGAAGATGGGCATTCACGCCCTCCCCTGCCTTGGTGATGGACGCCAATCCGGCACCTCCGGCTCGCCATCCATTCTCAATGCTTCACCCGAAGCTGCGCTCAATGGTGGACTGGCTTTGGTGCGGTCGGGCGATCATCTGCGCATCGACCTCAGGAAGGGCACGGCAGATATCCTTATCGACGATGAGGAGTTGCAGAAGCGCAAGGACGATCTTAGGGCAGCAGGTGGGTACAAGTATCCGGCGAGCCAGACACCGTGGCAGGCAATCCAGCGCGGCATGGTCGGTCAACTGGACGAAGGCATGGTGCTAAAACCTGCGGTCGAATTCCAGCGGATCGCCCAGACGAAGGGACTGCCGCGCGACAATCACTGATCTGCTCACGGGGAGGAACAAAAGCAGCATGGCGAATTCCATACGGCGCTATGAGGGGCGGCACGCGGTCATTACCGGTGGCGCCTCGGGCATCGGCTTCAAGACGGCGGAGCGGATCGTGTCGGAGGGCGGCACGGTCAGCCTCTGGGATGTCGATACCGCGAAGATCGACGAGGCCAAAGGCGCGCTCGGCGCTGCGGCGCATGGCATAGGCCTCGACGTTGCGGACCCGGACCAGGTGGAGAAGGCGGCGCGGGAAACGGCCAGGGCCTATGGCAAGATCGATGTATTGGTGTGTTCCGCCGGCATCACGGGACCCAATGCCAAGGTCGCCGACTATCCGATCGACCAGTGGAAGCGGGTCTTCGATATCAACCTGAACGGCGTGTTTTATTGCAATCGTTTCGTCGTGCCGATCATGCAAAGGGCAGGCTACGGTCGCATCGTCAATGTCGCGTCGATTGCCGGCAAGGAGGGCAACCCCAATGCCTCGGCCTATAGCGCGTCCAAGGCAGCTGTGATCGGCCTCACTAAATCGCTCGGCAAGGAACTCGTCAGCGACGGCATCACCGTCAATGCGATCACGCCGGCAACGGTCGACACGCCGATCCTCCAGCAGCTGCAGCCGTCCTTTATCGACTATATGCTCGCAAAGATTCCCATGCAGCGCTTCGGCAAGGTCGAAGAGCTGGCGTCGCTGATCACCTGGATCGCCAGCGAGGAATGCTCGTTCACGACGGGCGCCGTCTTCGATATTTCCGGTGGCCGTGCCACCTACTGATCCCAAGCTAGAAAGGTTATTCCATGAAACTTGTGCGCTATGGTCCTGCCGGTCAGGAAAAGCCGGGTCTTGTCGACACGGATGGCAAGGTTCGCGATCTCTCCGGACGCGTGAAAGACATCGCCGGTGAAGCGATTTCGCCGGAGGGACTGAAGAAGCTCGCGGCGATCGATCCTGCCTCGCTGCCAGAAGTCGACGTGACCCGCTACGGGCCCTGCGTGGCTGGAACGGGCAAGTTCATCTGCATCGGCCTCAACTACTCCGACCATGCGGCCGAGACCGGGGCCAAGGTGCCGCCGGAGCCAATCATCTTCATGAAGGCCACCTCGGCCATCGTCGGCCCGAATGACAACGTGGAAATTCCGCGCGAGTCGCTGAAGACCGACTGGGAAGTTGAACTTGGCGTGGTCATCGGCAAGCATGCGAAATATGTCAGCGAAGACGAGGCGCTGGATTATGTAGCCGGCTATTGCCTGATCAATGATGTGTCTGAACGCGCTTTCCAGGCCGAACGTCAGGGCCAATGGACCAAGGGCAAGAGCTGCGACACCTTTGGCCCGACCGGCCCCTGGCTCGTGACCAAGGATGAGATCGAGGATCCGCAGAACCTGAAGATGTGGCTCGAGGTCAATGGCCACCGCTACCAGAACGGCTCGTCCGCAACGATGGTTTACGGCGTCAAATATCTGGTCTCATACCTGTCGCAATTCATGAGCCTGCACCCGGGCGATATCATCTCGACCGGCACGCCGCCAGGCGTCGGCCTTGGCCAGAAGCCCAACGTGTTCCTGAAAGCCGGCGACGTAATCACCCTTGGCATCGAAGGTCTGGGCGAGCAGCGGCAAGAGGTTGTACAGGGATAATTGGTCCTGCACTCGTATCGTGCGTGGTTCGAGCCACGCACGATGGAAATGCAAGACTATGGCTCAATAATCCTATTCCCCCCACCCATCATACTAAAACCGGTAGTTGAGCCCGGCTTTCAGTTCATGGCTAGCGATATCGGTTTCCGACTTGCCGAGGGCGGATGTCGTTTCCACATTGGGCGTGCGGACATAGTTGTATTCTACCTTGGCGGAGAGTCCACCGGCAAAGGCCTGCTCGATACCGGCACCTGCCAGATAACCGGGTTTCCAACCGTCGCTTCCACGCAGATTATCGCCCTTGTCGAATTTGGTTAGCGCCACGCCTCTATTGCGTAAAGCAAGGTCTGGTCGAAGCTCAGACCGGCCTTGGCCTTGGCAGCGCCACGCCATTTTTCCTCGACCTTGCCTCCCTCTACCTTGTGCTGCGCGCCGCCAAGGTAAGAGCCTTCGATTTCGGCACCCAGAACCGCGGGGCCCATCTGGTAGTTGTAGCCGGCCTGAACGCCACCGCTGACCCCATTCCTGTCCGCAAAGGGGTTGGGCATTTTGGTGAAAGCCGTGCCGCCATGCGCTCCTATGTAGGCACCGCTCCATTGGAAGGCTGGAGGGTTATTGTAGGCAGGAGACGTGTCGTAGAGATCAGCCGCAGTGGCTGGGCCGTTCGCGGCAAATGCAAGCATACCTGCCGCCAGGATCATGATTCTTTGAGAGGACATCGCATTACTCCAACACATAGGCGTGCATCGTCGCTCAGCTGTCCGGTGACACATCGATGCACAGATTGACGCTCTAAGAGCAGACCTTTTGGGGCAGTCATGCTCCGGTTCGGATGTCTCTCGCTCGCAATGATCCGCGCAACCAATTGCCCGAAAGACCGGTTCTATCTCGCAGTTGAAAATTGCACGCACATTGCGCGACACGGAGAAATGGAATTTTTTCGCTTAATTTTCAACCAATTAGAGGAATTTCGTTTAGAGTTTCTTAACGATTTAGCCGGGTTCCGCCCCTCCGCCGGCCGTGAGCTTTACCGGAGTGCGATGGGGAGCCGTTGCTTGGAGCCGGGCGTTTTCTCTCAGTAATCTTTCTCGAAGAACAGGCCAGCGCCGGAATCGCCATCGCTGCCGACGGAACCCTTGGCCTTCAAGTTTGGCGTGATATCGAGATTGATTGTACCCTTGGTCTTTCCCGCGGCGCCAGCTTCAACACCCAGATAGACATTGTCGCGGATGTAGCGGCCGGCGCGCACTCCGGCGTTGCCCTGGCTGTCGGTCACCACATCGAGATCGTCAAGGCCAGTGCTCTTGCGCAGGCTGTCGAGCAGCGAGGAATTCGACCGGCCGGCAAGTTCTGCTGCGGCAGCGGCCAGACGGGCAACCTGTAGCGGCGACAGTTCGCTGATCGAGCGGTTGAAGATCAGCCGCGCCATCACCTCGTCCTGCGGCAGTTCCGGTTGGGACGAGAAGGTGATCTGCAGGTCCGAGACACGGCCCCTGACCGTGACATTCACGGTAATGTCGGTGCCCTGCGTGCTGGCGACGAAGTTCAGCTCAGGGTCAAGATCGCCAACCAGCGTCACCTGACCTTCGGTGAAGGTGATGCGCTGGCCAAGGATGCCAAGGCGGCCACGGATGAGGTCGAACGCGCCAACCGGCTGGATATCGGTGGCGGGGCCGGTCAAACGCACAGAGCCTCCGATTTCCGCATCGAGCCCGCGACCGCGGATGAAGATCTTGTTGGGTGCGGTGACGTTGATATCGAGTCGCACGACGCTGGGACGAGCTGTTGATGTTGTCACTTGCGGTTGGTCGGCCTTGGCCCGTTTCAATGTCTGTGCAACGGCCTTTGACGGGTCCTTATGCTTGACGTCGATGACCGCGCTAGAGCCGCCGAAGCTTTCCGGAACAGTGATTTCGGCGCGGTCGATATTGATGTTGCCGGAAATCACCGGATCGCGGGTCAGAGGCCCTTTGACGGCGAGCGCGCCGGTGACCGTAGCAACCACGAGATTGCCATCGGCATAGCGCGCCTTGTCGAGCTTGATGTCGATATTCGCCGGGAAATTGGCAGCCGCATCTGTCGAAATCGTACCTGTGGCACTGATCGTGCCGCCGGTGGAAAGCGCGGCATTCAACGTGCGGATTGTAACGGTTCTGCCTTCCATGCTGCCGAGCAGGGTGATCCGCTGCAGCCTTATATTGGCCTGCGGATCGATCACTTCGGCTCCGCTGGTCGAGAACGTACCGCGGATTTGCGGTTGCGCGAAACTGCCCGTTACCGATGCGGTCACTTCGATCGCGCCCTTTGCCTGCGTGCCGCGATCCGCCATGAAGCGATTGGCTAGCGACAGGGGAATATTGCCGGTTATATTGATGCCAAGGCCAGAGCCCGACGCAGGGACATTGCCGTTGGCGGAAACTGTGAAGCCTTGCGGCCCATCCGCCTTGGCCGAGGAAAGCGTCAGCGTGTTGTTGGCGAAGCGTCCGGCGGCCGCCAGCTGCAACGGCGAGAGGCCGGCTTCTTGCAGCGGTTTGGCGGAAAGCCCCGCGCCCTTCAGGTCGAACGCGGCATTGGGCTTCTGCAATGTGCCGGTGACACGGCCACGGCCAGAAATATTCCCGGCCAGGTTCTGGCCCTTGACGACTCCGTTCAATGCGTTGAGCGGGAAACTCTTGAGATCGAAATCGACGCCAAGCTGGCCCTGTGCAAGCGGCACCGAACCCTTGGCGGAGGCGTCGAGCCCACCGGCCCCAGTCAGATGGGCATCGACATTCAGCTGGTCGGTGGTCGAAGTACCCTTCGCGTCGAGATTGAGCGCGTCGAGCCCGGCTTGCTTGAGTGCGGCAGCGGTGATGGCACGGGCCTTTACGTCGAAATTGACGTCCGGCTTCTGGCGCGTGCCTCCAATCTTCGCGGTGCCGTTGATCTCGCCGCCAAGGCCCAGATCCGGCTTGACCGTGTTCGCAATGTCGAGTGGCAGCTTCTGGATGGCAACGGCGAGGTTGAGGGTTTCAGCGACTTCGCCGCTGACCGTCACCTTGCCCTGGCCGACATCGAGAATGATGTCACTGAGTGAGAAATTGCTGCCGGCAACATTGATCGTGGCAGGCTGGACCAGCCTGGCGCTCAGTGCGCCGCGCGTGAGATCGGCATTGGCCAGCGACAGCAGGTAGCCCGTGTCCGTCGGCTGCAGCGAGCCGCCAACGGACGTCCTGGCGCCATTGTTCAGGCCGGCATTCATCTTGAAATTGGTAATCTTTCCATCCTGATTCGCCTGCGCGTCAAGGCTGGTGATATCGATGCCGGACGCCGAGACATTGGAGGCCGTCACCGAACCATTGGCTGAGGGAACCTTGAAGATGTCCTGCGCCGCCAGCGCGATCGCTGCCTTGCCGACGACGATGTCATTGGCTTTCAAACCGTCGATCTGACCCTTGATATCAACATTCTGCTTTTCGTCATCATGGGCGAGTGCGATGGTCGCATCGGCTTTGCCTGTCGCCTCCACGAGGAACAGTGCCGCGGCGGTCGACACATCGCTGGAAGCCAGCGTCAGATTGCCCTGAAGCAGACCCTTTTTATCCTGCGTGACATCGCCGCGAAGCCGGGTGCCGCCGGCAATGAACTGGATATTGCTGAGACGCTTCTCATCCTCGTGCAGGGCGATTTGCGTTGCAAGGTCGGCGCGGATTCCATCCAGGAACGCAAGGCCAGAGAGCTTGCCATCGACGACGCCCTTGTAGAGCGTACCGTTGAATGTCACGTCGCCCTGCGTCAACTTGCGGCCGGACAATGTCCCCTCCGGCACACCGGCGTTGAAGGCAAGGGCGATGATATTGTCCTGGCCGCGGGCGCTGCCCTTGACCTTCAGCGGACCGCCGGCCTTTTGCGAAAGCAAGGCGAGGTCGGTCAGATCAAGACCGAAATCGAAATTCGCCGCGCCGCTGGCGAAGGTGCCGTTGGCGGTGACCAACGTCTGCGGGTTTACAATCTTGAAATTCCTGGCACTGAGGCCGTTCGCGTTGCGGGCCAGACCACCGGTGATGCGTGTCTCGCCTGCAAGCACCTTGTCGGCCGCATCGATGCCGAGCTGCATGCCAGTGGCGAAACCGTCAAGCATCAGGTCAAAGCCGCCGGTCAATACCTCGACGAGACCAGTGGCCTTCAGATCGATCGAGCCGGTGATGTCGCGGCCGGCCAGCGCGGAGAACGGCGCGATGCTCGAGGCCTTGACGAAAATGTCACCACTATAGGCAAAATCGTTGATGGTGCCGGTGAGCGACGCGCTCAAGCCATTGGCGGCGACCAGCGCCTGCTTGAGATTGACAGGACTTCCGGCTTTCCAGTCGCCATTGATTTTGAGCTGAATAAGCTCACCCAGCGCTTCGGCGATATCCGCGCGCTTGGCGGTGATGCCGGAAACATCGCCGGTTACATCATAGGTCAGCGAGCGCGCTGTGGGATTGTCGATGTTCTGGGCAAGCCCCTTCCCAACAAGATTGATGGATTTCGAGGCAAAGCTGTCCGATGTGAAGTTTGTTACCTCGACGCTGCTGGTCCAGTCATCGCCCCGATTGGTGCCGTAGGCCACCGCAAGCACCGCCTTGTCGAGCGTAGTCTGCCCGCCCTTCACAGGCAGGATGACTTTCTTGCCGGTCGGATCAGCAATCGTCGCATCGACTTTCAAGCGGCGGAGGAAGCCGTCATTGGTGGTCTCGCCGGTTGCATCGAGTGCAAGTGCATTGCTCTTGATGTTCAACCGGTCAAGCGCCACACCCCCGGCATCGCGCAGCTTGCCATTGACAATAAGCGCCGTTTCATTGCCGAAGAAATCGCGGAAGACGGGCGGGATCAATGTGGCGATCTCGCCATTGAGCGTGGTTTTGAAGCCAAGCCCGTCGCTCTGGCGGTTGAGCCTGGTCTCGCCGGTGAGCACGCGCTTGCTGGCCGCATCGAGCGTAAGCTGCAAGGCAAGGTCGCTCAAGGGGCCCGAGCCCTTCAGCGCCAGCGCGACGGGCGGCTTGCCTTCGATGTTGAGGAGATTGGCAACGATGCCGTTCTGCGGTTCGTTCAGCGTCAGATCGAGATCGAGTTTCTGGCTTTCATTGGCATAGGCCGCCTTGATTTTGAACTCACCGCCGGGACCATCGAGGCGTTGCACCTGCAAGTTGGAATCGAGTGATCCGCCTTCCAGCTTGAGATTGCCCGCCAGCGAGATTTCCGACTTCAGACCGAAAACGCCGTCACCAAAGGCAATGCGCCCGATCTGCAGGTCCTGCAGGATCACAGCCAGCGGCAGTTCCGGCAAGCTGAAGCCCTTGGCTTCCGGCGACGGAAGGCTCTCATCGGGCAGCGGCTTGCGCAGGATATCGATCCGCTCGGCGCCAAGGCTGTTGATGTCGAGGCGCCCGCGCAGCAGAGCGAGACGGCTCCAGACGATTTTCGCATTGGTTATCTTCAGCCAGATGCCTTCGCGGTCGGCGATCGTAATGCTGCCGATGCTTGCTTCAGACGAGAGTACGCCCTGAATGTTGGATATGACGATCTGGCGGTTCGGCGTTGACAGCTGATCCTGAACGAAACTCAGGAAATAAGATTTCTCCGCCTCGGCGCTATCCTGCGCGAGCGCCGGAGCTGCGAAGAGCAAAAGAAAAAGGGCTGCCAAAATCCGGGTCAAAACGCCTGTCCTATGCCAACGTAGAAAGCAAAACTGGGATCGTCCGACGTCCGGTCAAGCGGCACCGCGAAATCGAGGCGGATCGGACCAAGGCCGGTATTGTAGCGCA
>NZ_JBBNAN010000114.1:0-6088 GCF_037994405.1 Phyllobacterium sp. | reverse complement strand
AGAACAAATCTACAACTTAACCTCAGCTGATTGGTCCGCACCAGCCAGGCAAATAGCTTGCTGCTTGGCTTTTGGCATCTTTGAGAGCCTGATTGAGTGCCTTGTCAAAGCTCGCATCCACGAATTTCCGGCTAATCCTTCGCCGCAGGAAATCAGCCCAGAGAAATTCGCTGAACGGCGTCGCGTCCTTGGCGAAACCGCCCGCTCTTCGCAATTCCCCAGCCAGACTGCGGAAAGGATCATCTTCAAGATCCTTGATGGATTTCGGAACCATTGCGTAATCCCGCCGTCTGCCCTCCTCATCAAATGGATGCATCCAGCCGCGATTGTCCAGCACGACCATAAAGGCATCTCTGTCGAGTTTGGAGAGGTCGCTGATCACCGTCACAAGAACGCTTTTGACACCTTCATCATACAGTGCACGCGCAAGATGGTGATGATCGATCACATGGTTTCGCCGATTGGGCCCGAGCACGCCAGGAATCATGGTGGTCGAGGAATTCGCCAACCATTCTGCCCTTCTGCTCGCGCCATTGTTTGCGCTTTTCGGCGACCTCCCGCATGCCCACTGTAATCTGGGTTGGCCGCAGATCCTTGATAGGAATGGTCTCGACAATGGGCTCGCGTGTGACGTGCATTGTGATTATCCTTCTTCTTTGGCCGCGCCGGATCAAGTCGCCAGTTTTCGGATGGCATCATCGACACTGTGAAAGATATTCTCCGCCCCCAACAGGGAGATGAGCCCAAACCGTGACAGGGCACCCTGTGCGCGAACGGATTCCAATCTTGCAATGGCAAATTTCACGCCAACGGCCCGGCAATGAGCGATGACGTCAGCGAGCGCTTGGGACGCCGTGTAGTCAATATCGATAATACTGCTTGCTTCAAGAACGACGAGATTGAGCGTTTCGGCGCGGTCATCAATGGTATTGCACATGCCACGTTTGAAATCATCGGCATTGACGAATGACAAGGGCGCCTGGAAGGCAATGACAAGAACGCCCGGAGTTTTTTCGCCCTGCGAAGCGGCACTAGCCGGCCACCATATTGTGCTACCGGGTACTCTCTCAAACTCGATCGGACGAGCGCGCGTCACTGCCCAGAGGCCATGTAGCAGCGAAAGGCCGATGCCAATTGTAACGCCCGCCTCGATTGGCAGAGCGACAATCGCGACCATTGTGATCATGATCAACCCAAATTCGCCTCGCGCCTCCCGGTAGACGCTTGAGATCGTCTGCCAGCGGATGATCCTTTGGGCAACGAACAGCAGAATGCCAGCCAATGCAGCATGTGGCACGCTCGATAGCAGTTGCCCGCCGAACGCCACGAGCGCAAGCACGATTGCTGCGGCGATCAGCCCGCTGATTTGCGAGCGACCTCCGGTCTCGGCCACAATTGCAGTGCGTGGCGGGCTCGCATTCACTGGAAACGACCCAAGCAATCCTGACAGGAGGCTCCCTGCGCCAACACCGACGAAATCATGATTGACATCTGGTGCTTCGCCGGTTTCGGAAACGAATGAGCGTGTCGTGGCAGCCGTCTGGACCATGACAACGACGGCAACCAGCAATGCCAGTGGAATAAGGCCCCGCAGGTTTTCAAGACCCAATTTAGGCAGTGAAACATGCGGCACCCCGTTGGGAAGCGCGCCGAGGACCGCCACACCACGGCTTTCGAGGCCAAAGAATATTACAGCCAAGGTCGCGGCCACAAGGCCGATCAGAGCGCCAGGTATTCGGGCATTGACGCGTTCGGACAGCAATACCGCAAGAAAGACCCCAGCGCCGAGGCCCACGCTGAACGGATTGATTTGTGAAAAACTGGCTGCGGTTGCGGAAACACGTCGAAAGACGTCACCTTCCTGGCCGGCAATACCCAGTAGACCCGGCAATTGCGAGACGATGATATGAATGGCAATGCCAGCGAGAAACCCGGTTGTTACCGGAACAGACAGAAGGTCTGCGATCCAGCCGAGACGGAAAACGCCACTGGCGACAACAATGAGGCCAACCAGCATGCCGAGCGCTGCAGCCAAGGTGCCATATTCAGGTGAACCACTGGTGACCAGAAGTGCAAGGCTGCCAGCGAATATCGGGGTGATCGTTGAATCCGCGCCTACCGACAAGTGACGGCTGGCACCGAAGATTGCGAAGGCGAGTGACCCGGCGATGAATGCGAAAAAGCCGATTTCAGGGGCAAAGCCGCCGAGACGCGCCGTTGCCATCTGCTCGGGTATGGCAATAGCCGCGAGGGTCAGCCCTGCAATCGCGTCACGGTTAAAATCCTTCAACGTCCAGCCTGAGAGAGAACCGAACGGACGCCAGGCCTTTCCTCTAAGGGGCTCCTCGGATGCTATCGGCTGTTTCATTGAATGCCTCCCGGAAGGACACGTCAGAATTTACCACATGGTCTTTGCAGCACGCTCCGGCCATTCCCGGTCATAGGTCTCACCGCCGACGCGCTCTTCGGTGAGCGCAGCCAATATATGGCCGGGCGTCGGGAACTCCTTCGGCAAGCGATGCTTCTCCGGATTCCATAATTCGGAGCGGATGAGCGCGCGGGCGCACTGGAAATAAGCTTCCTCGACTTCGACCACAATGACGGAACGCGGCGCCTTGCCATCAACCATGAAGCTGTCGAGCAGCGCGTGATCGGTATCGACAAATGCCCGGCCATTCACCCGGAATGTCGTGGTGAGCCCAGGAATGAGGAAGAGCAGTGCAATGCGCGGATCGCGGACGATATTGCGCAGCGAATCGATACGATTATTGCCGCGGCGGTCCGGCATCATCAGTGTCTGCTCATCATGAACCCGGACGAAACCCGCAAGGTCGCCGCGCGGCGAACAATCGAGCCCTTCAGGTCCGCTGGTTGCCAGAGCCACGAACGGCGAACCCTCGATCAATTGCCGGTATTCCGGAGTGATTCGATCGGTAACCTTTGCAATCGATGCTTGCGTAACGCCGCTATATATCATTTCTAGCTGCTCTACTGTGGTTATCCGCGCCATCCCCGTCTCCGTCAGTCCTGCCAAAATGCATTCGCCGACTAACATGGCATGGCGAAGTGAATATGACAGCCCCGAGTTTTAGGAAATGACAGCAGCGGCGCACTCGTATATCAGTCGCAGCCGACCGGATTTGCGGAGGACTTCATGAGCGGATTTGCGGCTATTGGCGAGTGCATGATCGAATTGTCGGGTGCCCAAGGCGACCAGTGGCGCATGGGTTTCGCCGGCGATACGCTAAACACGACCTGGTATGTCCGGGCTCTCACCGATCCGGATTTCGCCGTTGATTACATCACTGCCTTTGGCGACGACCCCTTCTCGGTCAAACAGCGCAGCTTTCTGCGGGAGAATGGCATCCACACAGCCCACAGTCCGGTCATCGTCGGCGCCCGTCCTGGTCTTTACGCCATCACCTTGACGGGTGCGGAACGCTCCTTCACCTATTGGCGCAATGACGCGGCCGCGCGTCATCTCGCTGACGATCCGGAGGCATTGGCGAAAAGTCTCGATGGTCGTCAGATTATTTATTTTTCCGGCATCACCATGGGCATCTTAAGTCCCAGAAGCCGTCAGAACGTTCTCAATGCCGTCAGTAATGCGCGCCGCCAGGGCTCGCGTATCGTTTTTGATGCCAATTATCGTCCGCGGCTGTGGGAAAATATCGAGACCGCAAAGCAGGTCTTGAGCAACGCCTTTCACGTGACGGATATTGCTCTGCCAACTTTCCCGGATGAAAATGCACTCTTTGGCGATGCAACTCCGGCGGACACTGCCAATCGTATCGCTTCATACGGTGTGCGGGAAATTGTCGTAAAGGACGGTACCGAACCGGCACTGGTCGTTACCCCCGATGCGCGCACTAAGGTTCCTGCTTCACGCGCCAAGGCAGTGGATACCACAGGCGCAGGCGACAGTTTCAATGGCGGTTACATCGCCGCGCGCCTCGCCGGCCTCGATCCCATCACGGCGGTGGGCCGGGCGCATAAAGTCGCTGCGCGCGTGGTTGAATTCCACGGTGCGCTTGCTCCCATGGACGAAGCGCGCAAGGCGTTCAAAGCCTGAAACAGGTCTATTTCGACTTCCTGAAGCTGTATTTGGTCATCTGGCTGTAGGTCTCTTCAGGACGCAGGATCGCCTGCGGGAAATAGGGAAAGTGCGTCGAGTCGGGCCAGACCTGAGCTTCGAAACAGAACCCCGCATAATTGTCGTAGGTATTGCCGGTCAAACCGATTGGCGTGCGTCCGCCAAGCGTATTGCCTGCGTAGAACTGCACACCGGGTTCCGTTGTCAGCACATTCATCTCGACACCTGAATGAGCTCCTTTGGCGGAAGCAACGAGACGCAGCGGCTGGCGCTGGCTGGAAAGACAGAAATTGTTGTCATAAACAACTTGCTTGCCGTCATCCTCATGGCGAACCGTGCGGTATTCGCGAAAATCATGTGTTGTCCCTGCGACAGGCAAAACCCGGCCATCGGGAATGAGATCGCCATCTACCGGGAGATAGGCCTGCGCACCGATCCGGATCTGATGGTCAAGCGCATCGGTTGCGCCGCCATCATCGAGATTAAAATAGCTATGATGGGCAAGATTGCAGATCGTCGACTTATCCGTAACAGCATCCATGCGGATCGCCAGCGTTCCCTTCGATTCGAGCATATACGTGCAGGTGATGCTCAGATTGCCGGGAAAGCCCATTTCGCCGTCGCCGAGCTGGATGGTGAGCGTCACATAATCCGGACCAACAGCGACAACTTCCCAAATACGATTACCGGCCCCTTCACTGCCTCCATGGATATTGTGCAGGCCGTGAAAATTTCGCTCAAGCGCATAGGTCTTGCCATCGATCGTCAGTTCGCCGTCGCGAATGCGATTGATTGACCGGCCAACCGTTGCGCCGAGATAGGGTGAATGTGCCGGATAGTCGGCAAAATCCTGATAGCCGAGAACCAGCGGATGTTCGTGGTTCTTGAGGCGCAGATCTTGAATCACTGCACCCCAGGTCAGCACCTTGGCGGTCAGTCCACCGCCGGAAATTGTGATACGGTGGACTGCCTCGCCATCATGTGTATGACCGAAGATTTCTGTGTTCATTTCGTTTCAGAGCCCGAGGCCGCCAACACAGACGTACTTGGTATCGAGATAATCTTCGATACCCTGATGTCCGCCTTCTTTGCCGAGACCGGACTCTTTCACGCCGCCGAACGGCGCTTCGACGGTTGTGATCATGCCTTCGTTGACGCCGACCATGCCGTATTTCAGTCCTTCGGAGACGCGGAACACCCGGCCAAGGTCCTGCGTGTAGAAATAGCTGGCAAGGCCGAACTGGGTATCATTGGCAAGGTCTATCGCTTCCTGCTCGGTCTCGAACTTGTAGACCGGTGCGACAGGTCCGAAGATTTCCTCCTTGGTGAAAAGCATGTCGGCCTTGGCGTCGCCAATAACCGTCGGCTCGAAGAAACTGCCGCCCAGCGCATGACGCTTGCCGCCCGTGACCACCTTGCCACCCTTCTGCTTGGCGTCGGCAATGAATTCTTCGACCTTCTCGACAGCCTTTTCATCGATCAATGGCCCCTGCTGGGTACCAGCTTCCAAGCCGTCACCGACCTTCAGCTTTTCGGTTGCGGCGGCAAATTTCTGGATGAACGCGTCGTAGATTCCGGACTGGACAAGGAACCTGTTGGTGCAAACGCAGGTCTGACCTGAGTTGCGGAATTTCGCCATGATCGCGCCATCGACGGCCCGGTCCACATCGGCGTCGTTGAACACGATGAAAGGCGCATTGCCGCCAAGCTCCATCGATACTTTCTTGACTGTATCGGCCGCCTGCTTGATCAGGATCTTGCCGATTTCCGTCGATCCGGTGAACGTGATCTTGCGCACAAGCGGATTGCTCGTGATCTCGCCGCCGATTTCCGAGGCCGAACCGGTCAGGATGTTGACGACACCCTTTGGAATGCCGACCTCTTCGCAGAGCGCACCCCAAACCAGACCTGAATAAGGGGTCTGGGTCGCAGGCTTGACGACAGCAGTGCAGCCGGCAGCCAGCGCCGGACCGATCTTGCGGGCAAGCATGGAAG
>NZ_JBBNAN010000113.1:0-1552 GCF_037994405.1 Phyllobacterium sp. | reverse complement strand
ATGAAAAGCTGATGGTCGGGACCGAAATTGTGTTCAAGCAGGTCTGTAGATGTCAGAGATAATTGGCGGCCTTTTGTTCGAGATAATTGTCAGTTTCCCGGACCAATGACGAGGCAGTCGCGCGCTGCATCAACAACTTCGCAGGAAACCTCCTCGACCCGATTGAGCGCCATTATTCTTTTTATCTGCGCGAAGACCCGTTCCATGGGCCTGAAGTTGCCGCGCGTAATGCGGATCACCGCGGCCTCGACGCCCTCAAGACTCGTGCACGAAGCCGATGCGCGAGTAAAACTGGGCATAGCGCGCGAGGCGCTTCTCAAGAACAGGCATCCCCAACAGGATCAAGCCAAACCCGTAGCGATCGGAAAGATCGCGCAGGTGCTCGAGCAATTTTATGGTCAATCGATCTGCCTCGTCGACGATTATTAGCGGGCAGGCTTTCTGAGCGCTTTCAAAGCCCCGAGCACTACTGAGAGAGCCAGCCAGAGTGAGCCGAGCGTAGCTGGCTCACAGAGTTTGCTCGCGGCGTGCGGGGTGATGAGAAAAGACCGGTTTCGACCCCTTTCGGACCTTCCCCGAGGCGAGGTCAAGGGAAAGTCGTAGCCCAACCGGTCATCGCTCATTGGCCTTTCTTTCCGGCGTGCGATAGAGGCTGCCTTTTCTCCCCAATGCCGCAGGAAGTTGGTTTGCTACTTTCGCGCTCGCAAGCCGCAGTCGACTGCGGTCCGGCGATTGCCATCTAAGGCAGGGTTAGACCGTCATGGCTTGACATCCCACGCCACGGAATATGGGATATCGAAAGACAAGCTAGACACCTTAAGGTGTCGAGCCAGTAGGCAGGGTACAGGCTATGCGTCGCATCGGCTGCGGCAACGAACCCATTGCTATTGCGTTGCAACAGAACTATCGCAACCCGCAAGTTCTGGATGAAGGTAGCTTCGATGGCCAATGATGACGTTGGCAGGCGTGCCACAGGCCAGCCCAATCTCAAAATCTTGACGATTGGAGCACTGGGTGTCGTTTACGGCGACATCGGAACAAGCCCCCTCTATGCGTTTCGCGAAGCACTTCGGGTGGCCGCATCGGATGGCTCCACGCCGCGCGAGGACGTGCTCGGAGTCCTTTCGCTGATCATTTGGGCGCTGACGCTGATCGTGACGGTTAAGTATATCAGGTTCGTACTCCGGGCCGACTACAAGGGCGAGGGCGGTACGCTCTCTTTGATGTCGCTTGCACGCGGCAGTTTCCCTGCGTATTCGACCGCCATGTTGGCCTTAGGCGTCATTGGCGCGGCACTGTTCACAGGCGACTCCATGATCACGCCCGCAATTTCGGTGCTTGCGGCAGTGGAAGGCCTTGAGACCGCTACGCCAGCCTTCGAACCCTATGTCGTGCCCATCACGCTGCTTATCCTCATTGCACTTTTCTCCGTCCAACGCTTGGGAACCGGCGCGGTCGGACGCATTTTTGGCCCGATTACTGGTATCTGGTTTATCGCGATCGGAATTTCGGGATTTAGCCATATCATCGCCAATCCCGACGTGCTGTGGGC
>NZ_JBBNAN010000112.1:0-7644 GCF_037994405.1 Phyllobacterium sp. | reverse complement strand
GAATGTCAGTCGACGAAGAAACCACGTCGGAGCAGTCAGGTGAAGTCGAGGAGGGAATAATGCTAGCTGCGAAAGGAAACCTGCCGTTGCCGGAAGCCACAATTCCTCATTCCAATAGATCATTTGCTGATTAACGATTCAGTGTGATTCATCCATTACACCAAAGAGTTGAGCTGAGAACGATAACTTGGTAGCCGCCATACCTTGGCGACTTGGATCATTGGATATCGAGTATGATCTGGAATCACCGTCTTTTGCGCATCGCTGTCGGACTGTTGCTCGTCGGACTGGTGCTTGTTGTTCTGTTGCCCGGGTTGACCGGTTATACAAGCCTTGATGGGACCGTGAATGCCCGTTTTGCTATTGTGAACGCCCCCATTGACGGCACCATCGCTCAAGCAACCCCGAAAGTCGGCACACCTCTTGTCGAAGGAAAGCCTCTTTTGTTGATTCACAACGAGCGGGTGAACCGATCGGTTCTGGCCTCGTTGAGCGCTGAGCGCAAGACTGCGCTCGACCGGGTTACCGCTCTTCGCCGCGAGCGCGGCGAGTTGGCACAGCTTCGCGACGAATTGGCCAATCGCTTGAACATTTATAAGGAAGCGACAATCGCCAGTATCCAGCAGGATCTGTCCATCCTGCGCAAGCGCGTCGAGACCTCAGAGGCCCAAAACATCGCAGCCCAAGCCGATCTAATACGTAGGCGGCAGCTCGGATCGCAGGGGATTGTTTCCAACAACATTGTCGAGCTTGCTCGGGCGGCAGAGGTCATGGCAACCGGACAAGTAACAATTAGCAACATGAGCGTCGATCAGCTTGAACAGAAGTTGGAGGCCCTACGGAAAGGCGTTTTCGTCGCGGGCGACGGTCAGAACGATGTGCCGTATTCGCGCCAGAGGCAGGATGAAGTCATCGTACGCATCAGTGACATCGACACGCGCATAACGGAAAATGAAACCCGCGCTGCGCAGATTGAAAAACAGATGATCGAGGAGGAAAACCGCGTAAAGAACCTTGAAACCGCAATTGTACCTGTTCCGTTCGACGGTGTTGTCTGGCGCAGCAGCGTAATCAATGGCTCCAACGTCATTCTCAACAATGAACTCATGCGAATCCTCGATTGCCGTGAACTCTTTGTGGACATCCTTGTTCCTGAGATCGACTACGACGAGATTTTTCCCGGACGGGAGGCGCAAATACGCCTGCTTGGACGTGGCGACGTCTTGAAAGGCACGGTTCTATCGGTTCGCGGCAGCGCAGCTGTCGTTGAGGAGGATCCTCTGGCAGCAAATCTGCCGGCAACCAAGGAGCGCAATGCTCGTATCAGAGTGGGCCTTTCACCCTCGGCGCTAAACACCGATTCTGCCAATTTCTGCCAGGTCGGGCGCTCCGTTCAGGTGCGTTTTGCAAAACGCAATATTCAATGGACACGATGGTTGGAAAGCCTATGGTTCAGCATCTCGTAGTCCTTGCACCAACGATTCTCGTCGTTGCGTTTTTCTTGCTCGGCCCCTTTAACTGGTCGCGCCATCATACATGGACGCGGGCCGTCACGTGTATTGTCGTATTTGCCGTGGCGGCCCGCTACCTTTGGTGGCGCCTCACGGAAACCGTGTTGCCGTATCCGAGTGACGGCAGCAATTTTTACTGGGTCTGGTTTATATTTATTATTGAGCTCCTGGCTTTTTCTGACGTTGTGCTCTTCCTCATACTCATGAGCCGGTATGTGGATAGAAGTGCCGAAGCCGACGCACTCGCACCGGCATTTTTTCGCCGCGACCAACGCGCACTGCCAACCGTGGATGTTTTCATTCCAACGTATAACGAACCATTGGACGTACTGGAACGGACAATCATAGGTGCGCTCGCTATCGACTACCCAAAACACAAGTTGAAGGTTTATGTTCTCGACGACATGCGCCGTGACTGGTTACGAGCCTTTTGCGAAGAGAAGGGTGCTCTGCATGTCACACGGCCCGACAACTCCCATGCCAAGGCTGGCAACATGAACAATGGCCTTAAGGTCAGTTCCGGTGATTTTATTGCGATCTTCGATGCGGATTTCGTCCCCTACCGTCACTTTTTGCGACGCACGCTGCCTTTGTTTACCGATCCTGGCATTGGCATCGTGCAAACGCCGCAGCACTTTTTCAACGTCGATCCCGTGCAATCGAATCTTGGCCTTGAGAACATCTGGCCAGATGAGCAGCGCCTCTTCTTCGACGAGATGGCGCCAAGCCGCGATGCCTGGGACGTGAGCTTTTGTTGCGGATCATGTTCGATTGCGCGGCGCAAGGCACTTGACGAGATAGGCGGTTTTCCCACCGAGTCGATCACCGAGGATTTGCTGACCACGCTCTCCATGCTGAACCGAGGTTACAAGACACGGTATCTCAACGAGCGCCTGTCGATGGGTCTCGCCGCAGAGAACTTGACAGGCTATTTCGTTCAGCGTGAGCGCTGGTGCCAAGGAGGCATTCAGACACTTTATCTCCACAACGGCCCCTTGCGCGGTCCGGGGTTATCGCTGTTTCAGCGCGTCATGTTTCTGCCCATGTCTTGGCTAGTTCAGTACCCCGTGCGCCTGACCATATTGATTGTGCCTGTGGTTTATCTTTGGCTTGGAGCGCTTCCCCTCTACTTTACCAGCGTTTCGGAATATCTGTCCCATCAGTTGCCGGTTCTCGCCGCCTATTTCCTGCTGATGATATGGATTACGCCGACACGTTATCTGCCTGTCGTGTCGAGTGCGATTGGCACTTTTGCAACCTTTCGTATGCTGCCAACTGTCGTTTCCAGTATCGTTAAGCCCTTTGGCAAGCCATTCAAGGTTACGCCCAAGGGAACTGGTAACGAGGAGAACCAGTTTGACAAATACAGTTTCGCCTGGATTGCCGCCTTGCTCACTGTCACCGCTATTGGCCTTTTGCTGAACGTCATACCTGAATGGATCAACAGGGGCGACCAGTTTTCGCTCGTTGCAGCGTGCTGGTCCGGCATAAACATTGTTGTTCTTGTTATTGCTTCCCTAATCTGTTTCGAAAAGCCACGTCGGCTTTTCCATGCTTTCAAAGTGGAAGAGACCGTTCGCCTTGATGGGGGCTTCGGCCATCTGGTCAGTCTTGCACTTGATAAGGCAGTCGTTGCTGTCCCCGGCGGAACGCACTTGGCGTCGAAGAATATCTCACTCAAGCTGGATGGGTTTGAGCCATTCCAGGTGGAACACAGGCAGACGACCAGGCGGCGCCGCGGTATAAGCCGTCCCGGGGACAAGCGTAAGGATTATCTGCATCTTCACTTCAAACTGAGCGGGTCCCAGCGCGACCAACTAATTGTCAAGCTCTATACGGGTAATTATTCGCAAGATGTGCCCGAAATCGACAAAACAGCCGTATCTCTCGGTCTGCTGTTACGTGCTTTCGGGCGAACACGATCCGTAAATACATAGTCAATAGTTAGAGGAGGTCTTCACTGGTCGCCCGGACCAAACCGGCGCGCCCTCTCAATTCATCCGCCGTACGCGAAACGTTGCATATATTAGCGTGCGCACAATGCTGGCAAACAGCTCCAATGGTTCCTTTGAAGATGCCGGTAATAGCCGATTTCGATGGGGGCCCAGACCTCATCAATGCTCTTAGTTGCGGCCCAGCCGGCGAACTCAGTCGCGGTCGTAACGCCCGACTGGTCTACTGGGGCGCCGCGGGATACCAGGAGTCTGGCTCAGGATAGTCCCGTCGTCTGGAAAGGCGTATATTTCGAAGCAGTCGTCGTGTCGTCTTCGGTTCCAAAAAACGCGAAATGGTTTCGGCCCCATCCAACTGCCGGACTGTACCTTCTTGTAACCGCGGCGCTCGAATTCAGCCAAACGCTCCTCGAAGGAGATGTTGTTGCAGTTATAGGTGACGTGATGGATCCCCTCGCCTTGTGCTTCCAGGAAGTCAGCGAAAATCGTAGGTCCTGATGTAGGCTCCGTTAGTTCCAGACGTCGGGTGCGGCCGCACAATCTCTTGTTTGTGTTATGCAGCCAATCTATGCGGATGCTCTATCATCCGGATCACTTCACGGATGGCGCGCGGCTGGACCTCCAGTTCGTTCAAACCAGGCAGGTCGGCTGCCGCCACATTGTCGTGACGCATGAGATCGATCTGGTTGCGTGTGAGGGGAGCCCCGGGGAGAAATTCCGCCACGCGCGCCAAAACGTTCCACACCGCGAAAGGCACCGGCATCACCCTGATACGAATATTGAGCTGCGAGGCAATTTCACGAAGCAGTTCCTGATAAGTATAGACGTGCGGGCCGCCGAGTTCGAAGATGGAGGAACCTCCGGGATCATTACCATCGATCAGACGGCTTATGGCTTCCGCAACATCTCCCACATAGACGGGCTGAAGCCGCATTTCGCCATCGCCGAACAGCGGATAGATTGGCAGCAGGCGTATCAGCCTGACCAGGACCGTAAGGAAAACGTCGTCCGGTCCTGTCATGACGGACGGACGGATTATGACGCTTGGAAATGTGCTCATCACGGCATGTTCTCCTCGCCCACGAGCTCTGATGTAACTCGATTCCGATCCAGGATCGGAGCCGATCCCCGAGACGTGGACGAACTGACCGACCTTGCTGTTGCGCGACGCTGCGGCGAGATCCGCTGCTGCTTTCACATGCACGCGCTCAAATGTAAAATTTCCGCGTTCCACATAGAGGCTGACGGCATTTACGACCGCTTGCGAACCGGCGACGGCCAAGGCCACAGAGGGGGGATCCAGGATATCGGCCCGGACGGCTTCCGGAGCGCGCGCATCCGAGGAGAAGAGCGCGGCCACCCGTTCCGGATGTCGCGATGCAGCGCGGACGGTGAGGCCTTTTTCCAGGAGCCGTCTGACGATCCTACGTCCCAAGAATCCGGTTCCGCCGAAGACGGTGACGATTCGTTCAGTGCTTTGACTGCCGCTATTCATTTGTCTGATCCTCTGAACGGCGACACTGCACTAGGGATGAGGAACCGGCGGCTGGTCGGGCACAGAATCAGGCGGGATCACCGGTGTGGTGCCTACATCGGGGGCCGGTTCGACCATCTCAGAGTCGCCCGTCGGTGGCGGTTCTAACACGCCCTTGCATCGTTGGAGAACCGCCGTACCGTGCTCGGCTGAGTCCTCGCCTTGATCAATTTCGCTCTGCCCTTTCGGAGCGACCTGGCAATCCTCGAGCTGTGGCCTTTGGTCACCGGACGGTGGCGCTGAGGGTTCCTGGGCGGTGCTCACTGCCAGATCGACGGTACACAGAAAGCAAGCCGTAACGAGAAATTTCATGAAACTGGGGCTCATCACGCCCTCCGTGTCATGTTGTCTTTATCACTAACCGGTCTGGGCCTCGATTGTTCCAACCTCAAGGCTTTAACACATCCAACCTTCTGATGGCTCTGGATGCATCTTGAACTACCGACTGTGCTAATCGGCTTTCAGACCGCGAACCGCGGCTCTGGAACGCCCTTGATACCAAGTCCAGTAATGGCAAACAGGCTGCCGCGCAGCACGCCGTCTAAAGGAAAGCGCGGCGAGCGGCCCGGTGATTGCGGGATATCTTCACGATTGGACAGGCGGTTATGGAGCTTCAGTGGTCGTAATAGCCATGCTGGCTGTGATACATTCTCTCGTTTGCTATCATTTCATTTAGATCACGACCGGCAGCCCTTAGGCCATGCGCTTGACAACACCTTCCTCGCTCATTCCTAGGGACGAGCGGAGCCTCCGATCGCCTCGTCCCGTAGTTTCGATAGGTCCGAACGGTGTGTCCCAGACGCGTTAGCGGTCCAGCAAAGCAACAGTCTTGAGCGCGCCATCCAGCATGGTGCCCTTTTCGTCTTTCAATGCCGCTTCGCGCAAGCGGCGGATCCAGTCGGCCGCGTCTGCACGCCCCTTCACAATATCCAGCCCGGAGAGCACGCGGTCGAACTTGGACCATCCGCGTGCGTGGGTATCGCTATAGCCCTTGATCAGACGACGGCAGTTGAGAATCTCCACAGCCAGCGCATAATTCTCGCCCACATGATCGAGCGCCAAGCTGTACCAGCGCTGCAGGTGTTGCATTTCCACCTGATGGCGCAACAGCGAACGGCGCCAGCGGCGGAGCCCGCCGACAATCCATAAGAGGGCAAATCCCGACACGCTGTCCGTCCGGATGTGCCGGCCGCGGTTGATGCGACGGTCCAGCCAGGCGGCGAGCCTTGGTCTACCCTCGATATATCGACCGATGCCCGCGGGCATCGTCCCGCAGAACTCCTCGATGCGCGGATGGAAATATTCGGTAAGCTGTAGGACCGTTTCGTCTTTGACGCCCACCTCCGATCGCACGCGCTTGTCGCGTTTGGAGCGCGTCTTGAGATCGGAAACACGGATCATGTCGTCATAGCACATGGCATTGGCTGCGTGCTTGGCCGCAGCGATGGACAATGCATAGTCCTCACTGGCCGAATCCAATCTGACTGCCTGGTCGATCCGGTCGAGATATTCCCCACCATAGGCAATATCCTGGTAGTCCGTGACCTTGCGCAAGCCGAGCATGGCCATTTCACGAACCGCTTGCGGGTAGTTTTCAACACGTGCGCATAGCGACGTCCACTGCGTTACAAGGCGTTGCGGCCCTAGAACGTCTGGACGCGGCGCTTGGCCATTAGCTTGCTTGGGAGCGTCACCAATGTCGCCATCGCGAGCTCTGTCATAAGCCGTGGCAAACGCTTTGAGACTGGCGTCGGCGCCCCGGCCTCCGCTATTAATCGTCTCTTCGTAGGACTTGCGTGCAAACGGCAATACGTCTGCGCCGGCAAGCGCACCCAGCAGGCTGGCGGAGATCATGGAGCCGGCATCGAGTGCGATCTTCTCCATATCGAAACTGACGAAACGTTGTGCCGCGGCTTGTGCTGCGGCAATGACACGGTCGGCGGGCGCGCGGCCATCGCCTGGCGCGATCTTCTCCGACACCGCTGCGATGCGATGCGACGATGCTATGAGCGTGGTGCGATTTGGTGTGACAAAACCCCGGATGATAGCCCGCCCCGCTTCCATCAACTCAGCGGCGACAAGAATATCGACGTCTCCTTGCGCTGGCGACAGGGCGAAAACCGGCAGACGACCGGTGTACCGGCACATCTCGATATAGTAGATCGTCGCGCCGGTTCGCTGCGCGACACCTGCTACCGAGGTTGACTGGGCAAGATAGCCATTGCTCTCGGCCACAGCCGTGATCCAATCGGCAAGAACGCCGCCGCCCTGACCGCCGACGGCAAGCACGGCCAGCTTGATGATACCGTCCGGCTCGACGATGCCTTTTGGGATGGACTGATCGTTCATGTCATACGTCCATGAATTGGAGGCGACGACGCTCGCGCCAGCGCTGCATCGCGCCGATCAGTTTCCGGCGTATCGCGTCAGCAAACTTGTCCCACTGGCCCGGATTATACACGACATCGGCACGATAGAAGGACGGGCAGAGAATGGCTGCGTCCGCTACTTCGCCACAATTACCGCAACCGACGCAGGTTTGGTCGATATGGGCCACCGGATCGTCACGCAACGGATCGTCGAGGGTCTTCACAGAGAGGGATGGGCAGCCCGAGAGGCGCATGCAGGCGTGATCCCCAGTACAGAC
>NZ_JBBNAN010000111.1:0-3719 GCF_037994405.1 Phyllobacterium sp. | reverse complement strand
GGAAACATGAGGCCAATGACCCTTCCCGCGCCCGTAAGGGACGACACGGGCGTGAGCAGACCTGAAAAGTTCACCGTGGGAATGATGGCGAGAACCGTGGTCGCAAAGACCGCCGCTACCTGGGTCTGGGTGAAGGTCGAGATGAGTTGCCCGAAGCCGCAAGTTGAGAAAACATAGAGCAGCGTCCCGAGCGCAAGGGCTCCGAAAGACCCCTTGACCGGCACGTGGAAAACGAAAAGCGCCATCAGCAGCATAATAGTGAATGCCAACATCCCGATGACAACATAGGGCAACAGCTTGCCCACCAAAAATTCGAATTTGCTGATGGGAGTGGACCGGAAGTTGGCGATCGAGCCGGTTTCTTTCTCGCGGACGACAGCAATGGTCGCCATGACTGCCGGGATCAGAACCAACACCATCACGATGGTGAGCGGAACCATTGCAAAGATGCTCTTGAAAGACTGATTGTAGCGGAACCGATTTTCGATATTGACGCTGCCAATAAAGGCGTTTGATGGCGCATCGGGGCCGAGGCGCTCGACAATGAGATCCCGCACATAACGCTGCTGCAAGCCGGTGACGTACCCTCTGGTTGTCTCGCCCTGGAACGGCATGGCGCCGTCGATCCAGAAGGCGACAGCGGGCGAACGCAGGTTCGCAACATCACGGCCGAATCCAGCTGGAATTTCAATGGCGACAGCCAGCTCTCCGCTCCGCTGGCGCTGCTCGAGTTCCGCGGTGGAGCTGATCGGAGGCCGCTCATTGAAATAATGAGAGCCCGAGAAGTTTTCGAGCAGCCTGCGGCTTTCCGGCGTCCGGTCCTGGTCGAAGGCCGCAAATTTCAGGTTCTCGACATCGAATGTGATGCCATAACCGAAGGCAATCATCAGAATGACGGGACCAATGAAAGCGAACGCCATCCTGATGGGATCGCGCAAAAGCTCCATCGATTCACGCCGGGCATAGGCCCATAGCCGCCCGGGGTCAAATCGCCTGGACGAGCGCGATTGGACAGGCTTGATTGCCGTGACGCCTGCAACCGCCGAGGGTTGCGGCGCTGGCTCTGGCTTCTTTTTTTCTTTACTTCCGCCCGCTTCCTCCAGATAGGAGATGAAGGCGTCTTCGAGAGAATCGCTGCCGCGTTCTTTCGCCAGCTCCTTCGGCGCGCCGACGGCGAGCACGCGTCCGCGATGCATCAGCGAAATACGGTCGCAGCGCTCGGCCTCATTCATGAAATGGGTCGAGAGGAAGATAGTGACGCCATCGTTGCGGGAGAGATCGATCAGCGTGCGCCAGAAAGCGTCGCGGGCGACCGGATCAACGCCCGAAGTGGGCTCGTCGAGAATGAGTATGGGCGGCCGGTGGAGCACGGCCACCGCAAGCTGCAATCGCTGTTTGACCCCAAGCGGCAGGCTCTCGGGCTTGGCGTCAGCCACGTTTTTCAGATCGTACCGCTCCAGCAGCTCGTTGATCCGTGCGTCGATCTCGTTCGGCGGCAAATGGTAGAGCCGCGCATGCAGATCGAGGTTCTGCCAAACCGTGAGCTCGCCGTAGAGTGAAAACGCCTGCGACATGTAGCCGACGTTCTGGCGCGCCTCCATGTCGCTGGCGCCCATCGGCTTGCCGAATAATTTGGCCGAGCCTTCGGTGACCGGCAGCAGCCCGGTCATCATTTTCATGGTGGTGGTTTTTCCGCAGCCATTTGAGCCGAGGAACCCGAAAATCTCGCCGTGTCCGATGCGAAAGCTCACATGGTCGACGGCGACGAAATCGCCGAACCGGCGCGTAAGCCCTTCCGCCTCGATTGCCGGCGTCTTGTCTTGGGTCTCGACGCGCGGCCGCACGATGACCTCCTCGTGCAGGTCGCGCTTTTCCGGCGGAAGGAGCGCAATGAAGGCGTCGTCAAGAGTAGTCTTTTGCGCTTTGGCGAGGATCTCCTTCGGTGTGCCGTGCGCGATGACTTTTCCCTCGTCCATAGCAGCGAGCCAATCGAACCGACTCGCCTCATCCATATACGCGGTTGCGACAATCACGCTCATCTGCGGCCGACGCGCGCGGATGGAATCAATGAGCTCCCAGAACTGCCGCCGCGACAGCGGATCCACGCCCGTGGTGGGCTCATCGAGGATAAGAAGATCTGGATCGTGCATCAGCGAGCAGCACAGGCTGACTTTCTGCTTCATGCCGCCGGAGAGCTTGCCGCAGGGTCGATCTGCAAACGGATCGAGCCCAGTAGCTTTCAGAAGCTCGTCGATGCGCGCGCGCCGCTCTGCTGCGCCTTGGCCGAACAAGCGTCCAAAGAAATCGATGTTGTCCAACACACTGAGCGTCGGATAGAGATTGCGACCAAGCCCCTGTGGCATGTAGGCAATGCGGCCGTAGCTCACTCGGCGATGACGCTCATCCACCATGTCGCCTCCGAGCACCGTGACCTTGCCGGCTTGAATCTTGCGCACCCCGGCGATGAGGGCGAGCAAGGTGGACTTGCCGACGCCGTCGGGCCCGATCATCCCCACCATGCAATTTGCGGGAATATCGAGGGTCAGGTCGTTAAGCGCGAACGCTTTTCCATAGCGATGCGTTACCTGCTGGACACTTGCCACGATAGTCGTGCTCATTGCGGCAGCCTCACGGTCAGTTCTTGAGGCCAGGGGACCTTGGGATCGGTGCGGACAAACCCAAGCCCGCGCACCCCGGTCTTGACCTGGCGATGGTACCTATCAAGCACCTTAGGATCGCCCTGGAGCTTGACCCGGAACATCAGCTTCTCCCGCTCCTCAGTCGTCTCGACGCTCTTCGGCGTGAACTGGGCCTCGGTCGCCACGAAGCTGATCGTCGAGGGGAACACGTATTGGGGAATGGGATCGAGGATAATGTGTGCCTCGTCTCCTAGCGTGAGCTTGCCGGCATCGTCCGCGGGCAGATAGATCGTGAAGTACACATCGTTCAAATCAAGAATGGTCAGAACGCGTTGTCCTGCAGCGACGACCTCGCCCGCGCGAGCGAGCCGGTATTGCACCCGTCCACTTCTGGGCGAGACGAGCACGAGATCGACGAGAATTGACTGGTAACGTTCGACGTCAGATTCAGCTGCTGCAATTGCGGACTCGGCCTGATCACGCTGGGCATTTGCCGCAACGTATGCAGCTTCCGATGCATCTAATCTGTTGCGACGCTGATCAACCACCTGCACCGATATAAAGCGGGTATCAAGTAGCTTTTTTGCGCGCTCATAGTCGGTTCTGGCGAAATCCAAATCGCTCTTGCGCTGCGCTATTTGCGCATTCGCTTCGGCCAATGCCTGTTTGGATTTCAGGACTTGCGCTTGCGCGCCGCGTAATTGTGCCTCTGTTTCCGGCGACGCGATGGTGGCGACGACCTGTCCAGCCGTGACTTCGTCGCCCTCGTTTACGGTCAACGTCGCCAGTCGGCCGGGATATTTCGCCGCGACATCGACTTGCGTTGCTTCGATTCGACCGTTCGACTTGACAATGCCCTCGGGCATCTCGCGGCCGCGCAGCCGCGCGATCAGGCTTTCCACCGCCGACTGGGCTCGTTCGAAAGGGTTTTGTTGGTTCGATTGCGCCTGCGCCTGCGCCTTGACGATCAGGGGTTCTCCGAGCGAAAGGCCCAGCGTCAACGCGACCATCGACACAGAGACGGACACGAGAGCAGCGCCTGAAACGCCGGCGGTCAACGGCTGGAAAGACATTTCAATT
>NZ_JBBNAN010000110.1:0-19294 GCF_037994405.1 Phyllobacterium sp. | reverse complement strand
CCCAACACGTATTCGGCAGCGACGAGATCATCGCCTTCGGGGATTGTGTCTTCGGGTGGTGTCGAGCTCATCCCTCCAGGCATTCCTTCAATTTTATCAGGCTGCGGCGCAGCCATGTTCGCATCGTATTCAAAGGCACATTGTAGCGGCTTGCCAGCGTCTCGTAACTGTCGCCGTTCAGATAGGCGCCTCGAACTGCAGCGGCCCGCGTCGCTTCCAGCTGGCCGAGGCAATCGTAGATGCGCCGTGCTTCGCCAGTCGCCATTGCGAGCTGTTCGGGATTGGGTGACGGTTCAGCAACGTCCACGGCCTGGTCCAGCTCGGCTGCTGCAGGCTTACGCGCACGCAGCACATCGATGCAGTGATTGCGGGCAATCGCGACCAGCCATGAAATCGGGCTGGTATCGGCGACGGCAAATCGATCTGCCTTGTTCCAAATCTTGACGTAGATATCCTGCAGCGCGTCTTCTGCTTCCGTCCGGTTACCCAAGATACGCAGACAGACGCCAAAAAGTTTCGCGCTGGTGGAGGTGTATAGCATATCGAAAGCCGCCCGGTCTCGAAGCGAGACACGCGAGATCAGCTCCGATATGCCTTCAGGCGTCATGTGGATGGCGTTTCCAGCGTCTTGTCTGCGCAATTTAAATCTGCCGACGGGTTGCGCTGTCAATGGCAGGTCGACAAAAACGTTGGCGCAGGGCCTAAATCATGTTTGCCCGAACCCGTCTTTAGCGGTAAGTACCCCCCGTCCTTCCAAAGCCGGAGCCTGCGCATCCATGTCCTCCACGTCCGACGCTGACCAAACCGCCGAAATCCAGGCAAACCTTCTCTCTGCCGCCCTGCCTTATATGCAGCGCTATGAAAACAAGACCGTGGTCGTAAAATATGGCGGCCATGCAATGGGTGATGCGACACTGGGCAAGGCATTTGCCCGCGATATCGCGCTTTTGAAACAATCCGGTATCAATCCGATTGTTGTCCATGGCGGCGGCCCGCAGATCGCGTCCATGCTTGCGCGTATGGGCATTGAATCGAAATTCGAGGGCGGCCTGCGTGTCACCGACGCGAAGACGCTCGAAATCGTCGAAATGGTTCTCGCTGGTTCGATCAACAAGGAAATCGTTGCTCTCATCAATGCCGAAGGCGAATGGGCGATCGGTCTGTGCGGCAAGGACGGCAATATGGTCTTTGCCGAAAAGGCCAAGAAGACCGTCATCGATCCCGACTCAAACATCGAAAAGATCGTTGACCTAGGTTTCGTCGGCGAGCCCGTGGAAATTGATCGTACCCTCCTCGATCTTCTTGCCCGCTCCGAAATGATTCCGGTCATCGCACCGGTCGCTCCGGGCCGCGATGGTCATACTTACAATATCAATGCCGATACGTTTGCGGGTGCCATTGCAGGTGCCCTTGCAGCTTCGCGGCTTCTGTTCCTGACTGACGTGCCGGGTGTGCTTGATAAGAACAAGGAGCTGATCAAGGAGCTTTCCGTTGGTCAGGCCCGCGCACTCATCAAGGATGGCACAATCTCGGGCGGCATGATTCCAAAGGTTGAAACATGCATCGATGCGATCAACCGCGGCGTCGAGGGCGTCGTTATCCTCAACGGCAAGACGCCGCATTCGGTTCTGCTCGAACTCTTCACCGAACGCGGCGCGGGCACTCTGCTCGTTCCCTGATCATCGTTTGAGGTGACCCAGCGGGATTTTCCCCGGTCCCTTGATATTTTGCAGGACAAGTTGGGTGTGCACATCACGCACACCCTTCAGGCGCATGAGCCGATGCATGACGAAATCGTTGAGATCGTCCACCGTCGGAACCATCACGTGCAACAGGAAATCGTGTTCGCCTGTCATGGTCCAGCAGGACGAGACCTCGTCCATGCGCTGGATCTCGGCGATGAAGCGCTCGGGCGAGTCGTCGCTATGCGTATTGAGGCGAACCTGCACAAAGACTTCCACCATCAGGCCTATCGCCCGTCTGTCGATGGTGGCGGCAAAGCCCTTGATTACACCGCTTTCCTGCAGGTGTTCGAACCGCCGCGCGCAGGGCGTTGCCGACAGGCCGATCATTTGCGCAAGATCAGTTACCGCAATGCGACCATTGCCCTGAAGAATTTGCAGCATCTTGACTTCAAAGTCGCTCAATTGAGGTGATATCACTCAGTTTCCTCCAGAATGAGAGATAATTCACCTGAAATAATGCATCCTTGAGCTGTTTAGGTCAAATTCTCTCGTTTCCTCGTTTTATCCTGTCGCAATGATCACGAATTGGAGGAGCATCCCATGACTATCAGCGTTGAAGCCTATGCGCGCGAATGTGCCGAGCAAGGATTGCGTGGCAACTATGCCGTTTGCCATGCGGATTTCACCGTCGAGCAGCAGTACGACTACTCTGACGAAGACCAGGAGGTGTGGCGCACGCTTTGCGATCGCCAGACGAAATTGACATCGAAGCTCGCCCATCACTCTTATCTCGATGGCGTGGATGCGCTCGGCCTGCTGGATCGTATACCGGATTTCCACGCGGTCAGCGAGCGGCTACGCAAATTGACCGGGTGGGAAATCGTCGCTGTGCCGGGCTTGATCCCGAACGAGCCTTTCTTCGATCATCTGGCCAACCGGCGCTTCCCGGTGACGAACTGGTTGCGGAGCAAGAAGGAGCTCGACTACATCGTCGAACCAGACATGTTCCACGACTTCTTTGGCCACGTACCGATATTGAGCCAGCCGGTCTTTGCCGATTTCATGCAGCTCTACGGCGAAAAAGGTGGCGCGGCATCTCGCATGGGCGGCGAACAGCTTGCGGCCAGGCTCTACTGGTATACAGCCGAATTCGGACTGATGCAGGAGGAGGGGGCGCCGCTCAAGGCGTTTGGTGCTGGCCTTATGTCATCGTTCAGCGAGTTGCAGTTTGCTGTAACAAGCCCGGATGCGCATCATGTGCCGTTTGACCTCGAAACGGTGATGCACACGAATTACGAAATCGACAAGTTCCAGCGTGCCTATTTCGTCTTGCCATCGTTTGCATCACTGCGAGATGCCTTCGAGAAGGCTGATATGGCGACGTTGATTGCCCGCTGGAAAGATGTTGAGCCAATGGATCCGGCGACGGTCTAGGCCTCGCCGGGTAACTGGCCTTTCGCGGCCAGTTGCCTCAAGCCGCATTCTTCATGCCTGATTGGATGCGCACGCAGTTGCGGCCGTTGCGCTTGGCCTCGTAAAGCCTTCAGTCAGCAATCTGGAAGTGATCGGCCATCGCGCCTTTCGACACGCCGACGATGCCACCAATGCTGACGCTGAGCGGTACACGTTCGTTCTCGGGTGTCTGGAATTCGAGCTGGGTTACTTCTGCGCGAATGGTTTCGGCAGTGGATTTGACCCGGGTCTCATCGTCCGTCGCGAGATAAACAGCGAATTCCTCGCCGCCAATGCGCGCTATACTTTTATCGTTGCCGACGCACTTGGCGATGCATTGGGCAATGGCCATCAAGGCACCGTCGCCATTGTAGTGCCCGTGCATATCGTTGATCTTTTTGAAATGATCAGCATCAATGATCAGGAGAGATCCAGCCTGTTGCCCGCGCACTTTTTCCATGTGGTTGAAGAACGCCTCGCGATTGAGCAACCCGGTCATGCTGTCGCGTGATGATTTCTCGAACAGCTTCGCATTAGTGACTTCGAGTTCCTGCATGACCCGGTTGAGCGTTTCAAGCGTTAGCCGTAATTTCTCGGCTTGCCGGAAGACCAGGAAAGAGATGGCGGGGGAGATCAGCAGGGGGCAGACAGTGGCGATCATATATCCCTTCGGGTCGTGCATGTCGTTGGCGGTCATCATGATTCCCGTGATCAGCAGGGAACACATCACCGAAATGACCATGACCATCGCGCATTTGAAGAGAATTCTTTACATCGGACCTCTTGAACTGCCCCCAGGTACTACGACGCATTAATGAAGCGCCTGTTAGCAGAAAATTTAAAAACGGTCGTAGTTCAGACTTTTTTCGTCTATTGATTCGGGAGTGAAACAGATTTCCATGCATCTGCTTTTGCTTCTTGAGAAACGGCGGAACCTTTATCGTATATGACAAACCAACCTGATCCTTTGAATTTTGCCCATGTGACCGACTGGGTCTTCGATCTCGACAATACCCTTTATCCGCATCACTCCAATCTGTTTTCCCAGATCGATGTGAAAATGACGGGTTATGTTGCAGACCTCCTGAAGCTGTCCCATGCCGATGCGCGGGAGCTCCAGAAGCGGTTCTACAAGGATTATGGCACGACCCTCAAAGGCTTGATGGATCGCTATGACATCGATCCGGACGATTTTCTGCAGAAGGTCCATGACATCGACTATTCCTGGCTGGTGCCAGATCCGTCACTGGCCACTGCCATCAAGCAATTGCCTGGCCGCAAGTTCATTTTCACGAATGGCGACCGTGGCCACGCTGAGCGCGCGGCGCGTCAGCTTGGCGTTCTCGAACAGTTCGACGATATTTTTGATATCAGGGCGGCGGAATTGACGCCAAAGCCCGCCCGGGAAACATACAATCGCTTCCTCGATCTGCACAAGATTGAGGCGGCCAGCAGCGTGATGTTTGAGGATCTGGCGCGCAATCTCGTCGAGCCCAAGGCTTTGGGCATGACAACGGTCCTGATCGTGCCACACAATTTCGAACCGACATTCTCGGAAATCTGGGAACGTGATCCGGGCAATACGGACCACGTCGACTATGTCACCGATAATCTTGCCTCGTTCCTCAATTCAATCCTGCCGCGGCCGGTGAACGTCAGCGAGACCGTCTGATACGGCTACTCCAGCTCGTAGAAGGCCTTAATAACGTCCCAGGCTTCTTCTGCCTTGTCGACGAAGGTGATTAGTTGGCGGTCTGACGGCGAAATGACACCCTGTTCGGCCAAGAAATCGAAGTTGATGGCCTTTTCCCAGAAGGACTTTCCAAATAGCAGGAAGGGAATGCGCTCCATTCGCCCTGTCTGAATGAGTGTAAGTGCCTCGAACGTCTCATCCATCGTGCCGAAGCCGCCGGGAAAGATTGCCATGGCTTTGGCACGCATCAGGAAGTGCATCTTGCGGATGGCAAAATAATGGAAATTGAAGCAGAGCTCTGGCGTCACGTAGGCGTTGGGTGCCTGTTCGTGCGGCAAGACAATGTTCAGGCCAATAGTCGGGGCACCGACATCGGCAGCGCCACGGTTGCCAGCTTCCATCACGCCCGGTCCGCCGCCGGTGACAACGACAAATTCGCGATTATATGTCGTCGAAGAGTAGGTCGAGCATAGTTGCGCAAACTTGCGCGCTTCGGCGTAGTAATGCGAGTTGGCTTCAAGATTCTTCTTCTGCGTTTCATTTTTTGCGGCCCATGCCGCCCCTCCCGGCTCCGGAATGCGAGCACCGCCAAACAAGACGACGGTGGAGCGGATGCCGCGTTCGGCGAGAGCCATCTCGGGTTTTAGCAACTCCAGCTGAAGGCGCACCGCGCGCAAATCGCGGCGTGTCATGAACTCCGGGTCGGCGAACGCCAGACGGTAAGTATCCGATTGAGTCTGCGGTGTTTCAGGTGACGTCTCGACGCGCCGAACCGCTTCAGAGGAATGAGAAAACGGCGTCCAGCTATTTTTTTCATCGGTGTTCAATTTTTCTTCTCCTTCTGCGGACGCGGATGACGTTTACAGACATAAAAATCCATCCATCATCCAACATGGTAACGCCGAGATTGACCCTCTCCCAGACTTAACTTACTAGGCCATGCAATCCGCTTTAACCGCCCGTGTAATGGAGTGATATCAAAATGTCCAAGCCCGATCTCGCCAGTCTCGAAAAGACGATCGACAAGGCCTTCGATGAACGCGATGCGATCAGCACTGAAACGCGCGGCGAAATTCGTGAGGCCGTTGAAACTTCTCTACTCCTGCTCGATAGCGGGGAAGTGCGTGTTGCCGACAAACAGCCAGATGGGGCCTGGAAGACCAATCAGTGGCTGAAAAAGGCGGTTCTCCTGTCGTTCCGTCTCAATCCGATGGGCATAATCGAGGGTGGACCTGGCGGTGCGACCTGGTGGGACAAAGTGCCATCGAAATTCGATGGCTGGGGCGCAACTGAATTCGCCAAGGCAGGTATTCGTACGGTTCCAAATGCGATTGTCCGCCGTTCCGCTTACATTGCTCCAGGCGTGATCCTCATGCCATCTTTCGTCAATCTCGGCGCCTATGTCGATGAGGGTACAATGGTCGACACATGGGCGGGGGTCGGTTCTTGCGCGCAGATCGGCAAGCATGTGCATTTGTCCGGCGGCGTCGGTATTGGCGGTGTTCTTGAGCCGATGCAGGCTGGCCCGACCATCATTGAGGACAATTGCTTCATTGGTGCGCGTTCGGAGGTGGTCGAGGGCTGCATCGTCCGTGAAGGTGCTGTGCTTGGCATGGGCGTATTCATCGGCAAATCGACCAAGATCGTCGACCGCGCAACTGGCGAAATTTTCTATGGCGAAGTGCCGCCTTACTCGGTGGTCGTTGCCGGTACGTTGCCGGGCAAACCCTTGCCGAACGGCGAGCCGGGCCCGGGCCTTTACTGTGCCGTGATCGTCAAGCGCGTCGATGAAAAGACGCGTTCCAAGACTTCGATCAACGAATTGCTGCGCGACTGATTTGTTTCGCCAAAGGGGGCCTTTGACCTTCTTTGGCGGCTTTCAGATGTTTGCCGTACGGATTTCCTCAATTGAGTGGCTTCGAAGGGGCTCACCCTCCGCTTGCTTCACACAGGCCAATACGCGTCTCAGGAGTGGAACCGCGATATTTTTCTCATCGGCCAATCGAACGAGCACACCCTGCAGATAGTCGATTTCCGTCGCCCGTCCGCGCGATAGATCCTCCCACATGGAGGAACGGGCGCGAGGATCGATGTTGAGCATCTTTTTCGCCAGGATTCGGAAAAGAAAATTTGGTAGGCGCAGAACCCAGGGCACAATAGCGGGCGAAACACCCTGAATCTTTGATGGTACGATGCCATGCGCATTGAGAACCCTCAGACCCTCGCTCATCTGATCCGCCAGAAGAAGCCGCCAGTTTCGATCGGCTAGTTGCGTCGCAAGTGGCAGGTTCGATAACGCATTGGGCGCGTTGTTGAGGTTCATCAGTAGTTTACCCCAAAGAACGCCTTGCATGTCCGGATTGTCACGGACCTCAAGGCCTGGCACTGAAAGATCATCAGCAAGATCTGCCGACCTGTCATCGATGAGAACGACACCTTCAGTCGTGCGTCTTACAGTGAGTGGTACGACGTCCGGTTCGGACTGAACGACGTTGAATGGCACCATGCCGGAAATCACCGTGAAGCCTGCGGAAAGATTTTGGTGCAGGACCTTCGCATTGTTGACGCCGTTTTGCAGGCTGACAACTGTTGCCTTTGACGGTGCATGCGCTGCAATCAGCTTGGCCATTTCCTCGGTGGCACCGCTCTTGACGGTGACGAGGATGATGTCGGCACGCTTGAAAGCAATTGCGGGATCAACGGCCAGGTCAAACGCCTGCGGCCCCACCAGTCTCGCTGTGCCATCCAGATCGATAATCTTGAGACCATGCTGCGCAAGAGCAACTTCAACGCGTGGCCTCACGAGGAAGGTCACGCGCTTGCCGGCCGCGGCAAGGCAACCACCCGCATAGCAGCCAATCGATCCGGCACCGGCGATGACAATCCGGCTATCGTCTGCGATCATTGCACTCCCCTGATCGACCTACTCTTAAGGCATTAAAACAGATGCAGGAACTGCGATCCAGTGCGTGACAGGATCGCGCTTTTCCATTATCGCTTTAGGCATGAAATCCTCGACAGATCCTGTACAAAACCTCGCCCAACTCATTGCATGCCCGTCGGTAACGCCCGTCGAAGGCGGTGCGCTGACCGCGCTGGAAGCTATGCTATCACCGCTGGGCTTTTGCGTGGAGAGGCCGATCTTTAGCGAAGACGGCACACCCGACATCGAAAATCTCTATGCGCGGCGTTCCGGCAATGGACCGCATCTGATGTTTGCAGGGCATACGGACGTCGTGCCTGTCGGCGATGAAGCTTCATGGACTTATCCGCCTTTTTCCGCCGCCATCCACAACGGTGAAATGTATGGGCGCGGTGCCGTGGACATGAAAGGCGGTATTGCCTGTTTCACTGCTGCCGTGGCTCGCCAACTCGAGAAGAACAGCGATCTGAAGGGCTCGATTTCCTTCCTGATCACCGGTGACGAGGAAGGTCCCTCTATCAACGGAACCGGCAAGTTGCTTGAATGGGCCAAGGCAAAGGGCGAAAGCTGGGATGCGTCCATTGTCGGTGAGCCAACCAACCCGGACAAGCTTGGCGATATGATCAAGATCGGCCGGCGCGGTTCCCTGTCAGGCACGATCATCGTGCGTGGCGTTCAGGGCCATGTGGCCTATCCGCATCTTGCCGATAATCCCGCGCGCGGTCTGGTAATGCTGGTGGACAGCCTGCTTTATCCGGCCTTCGACAAGGGCACGAAAGACTTTCAGGCAACCAATCTTGAGGTCACGACCATTGATGTTGGTAACCCGGCGGTGAACGTAATACCGGCCAGGGCAACAGCAACATTCAACGTACGCTACAACGACACGTGGAATGATGAGACCTTGATGGCGGAGATACACAATCGTCTCGACCAAGCTTCCGGGCGCCGTAAATTGCGCCCCGGGAAGAAGATGGCCGTGAATTATGAATTGATTTGGCGTGACCGGCCAAGTCATGTCTTCCTTACCCGCAACGAGAAGCTGATTGGCACGCTGACGGCGTCAATCGAGGCGGTTACAGGAAAGCGGCCTCAACTTTCGACCTCCGGCGGTACCTCTGATGCCCGCTTCATCAAGGATTATTGTCCAGTGGTCGAATTTGGTCTTGTGGGCAAGACGATGCATATGGTTGATGAGCGGGTGGCGATTGCCGATCTTGAAACGCTGACCCAGGTCTATGAGCGCTTTATCGCCGACTTTTTTGCTTAGACGCACATGAGTGATCATGCCGGATTTTGATGAAATTCAGCGATATTTGTGGGGCTCCTGGCGGATGATGAATGGTCATGCCGACGGGCTTGATCTGCTGGATTTTTCCGAAGACGGATTCTGGCAGTCGTTCCATGCCATTACCATCTCGTTGCCGCCGCTCATTCTCGGCTGGATTATCTTCGCAAATGATATCATCGCACTGCAGCCGGAAACGGGAAACCGGTTCTCGATTATGGGGCGGGTAGCTTTCGTTGATCTCGCCGCGTGGGTGTTGCCATTGGTTGTACTCGCCTTGACCGCGCGCCGGCTCGGCATAGCCAAGCGCTTCAGTCCCTATGTCGTTGCCAGTAATTGGGGAACAGCCCTAGGAGCCTGGTTGATGGTGCCGGCAACGTTGGTGCGGGCACTTATGCCAGATTGGCCCGGTCTTACCACCGGTTTCGGTCTCCTGCTTTACGGGGCCATTATGGTCCTGACTTACCGACTGACCTATGTTGCGCTGAAGAAACCCCATACCTACACGGCTGTGTTCTTTGTGGTGCTTGTTGCGGGATCACTCTTCCTGATGATACTGCTTCAGAGCATGCTGGGCATTTCCCTGCCGGAAACGGCCGTGATCGGATAGTCGACGGCAATAAGATAAAGCCCGTAGGGTGGGGCAACTGGTCCGCAAGCCTTGCGGTCGCGCGCTGCAAGCGCTGCGCTTACATCGTCCGCATTCCAGCGTCCGCAGCCGACTTCGTTAAGCGTCCCTGCGAAAGAGCGGATCTGGTTGTGCAAAAAGGAACGGGCCGACGCTCTGATCTCGATGATCTCGCCATTGCGCGCGACGCTTAGGTGGTCAAGCGTTTTCACCGGGCTTTTCGACTGGCATTGGGTCGCACGGAACGTGGTGAAGTCATGCGTTCCTATAAGTCGCTGCGCTGCCTCGTGCATGGCCCCGGCATCGAGCGGTTTCTTCACCCACCACGCGCGGTTCATTTCTAGCGGAGCAGGTGGCCGTCGATTGATAATGCGGTAGAGGTAATGCCTGCCCGTTGCCGAAAAACGCGCATCGAAATTTTCGCCAACGAGTTCGACATTGATGATACCGACCGTCTCGCCAGCGATGACCAGATGTGCGTTCAGCGCCTCACGGATCTTCGAGCTGCTCCAGTTCTTGCTCAAATCCACGTGGGCGACCTGCGCGGTCGCGTGGACGCCGGAATCGGTGCGGCCGGCAGCCCCTAGAGATATGGTTTCACCGCAAAACTTGAATATCGCCTGTTCGATCGCAGCCTGGACCGTGTGGCCATTTTCCTGCCGCTGCCAGCCCGCATAGGGGGTGCCATCATATTCGATGGTCAATTTATAACGAGGCATTCAGACTACGCCGCTCATGGCAGGCGTGTCCCTTGCGCGATCTTGGCGCCACGCTGGAATTCCTGCCCGTCCATCACCTTGCCGCCTGCACGCTGCAGCGAGCGCAGACGTACCGCACCCTCGCCGCAGGCGACGCGCAAACTGTCATCGAGCACAGTTCCTGGTTCACCGACGCCAGTCGCAAGGATCGAGCGCAGCAACTTCACCCGTTCCAGGTTTTCGCCGATTTCCATCTCGCACCAGGTTCCGGGGAAGGGCGCAAGGCCGCGGATACGGTTGTGAACGTCTATCGCGGGCTGAGTCCAATCGATGCGGGTCTCGGCCTTTGTGATTTTTGAAGCATAGGTGACACCGTCTTCCGATTGTGGTGTCAAGGTCAGGCTATCGCGCTCCAGCGCGGCCATGGCGCGCACCATCAAATCCGCGCCCGCCATGCTGAGCTGGTCATGCAATTCGCCTGCGGTCATGTCAGCGGTGATCTTGATCTTTTCTGCCATGGCGACCGGGCCAGTATCGAGACCCTCGTCCATCTTCATGATCATGATGCCGGTTTCGAGATCACCTGCCATGATCGCCCGCTGGATCGGCGCGGCACCGCGCCAGCGCGGCAGCAAGGATGCATGGCCGTTGTAACAGCCGAGGCGTGTTCCCTCGAGAATTGCCGGAGGCAGGATGAGCCCATAGGCAACGACGACGGCGACATCGGCCTGAAGATCACGAAACGCCTTCTGCTCCTCATCGCTCTTGAGACTGTTGGGTGTGCGCACCTCGATGCCGAACTGTTCGGCATTGCATTGTACGGGTGAGGGCGTGAGTTCCAGTCCGCGCCGGCCTGCAGGACGTGGCGGCTGGCTGTAGACAGCGACGATCTCATGGCCTTGGCCGATTAAGGCATTGAGAATGGGCACGGAGAAATCCGGCGTGCCCATGAAAACAATACGCAAACTCATTGGCTTATACCGCCAGCCGGCTCGGTGGACGGTCCTTGGCGAGTTTCTTGAATTTCTTGACCACCATTTCGCGCTTCAATCGCGAAATATGATCGATGAACAAAACGCCGTTTAGATGGTCTATCTCATGCTGCAGGCAGGTAGCAAGCAGGCCATCGGCGGCAATTTCACGGCTCTTGCCATCCAGGTCCAGATACGAAACCCGCACTGTCGCCGGTCGATCGACTTCAGCGTAGTAATCGGGGATCGAGAGGCAGCCCTCCTCATAGACGTTACGTTCATCGCTGGACGACAATATCTGCGGATTGATGAAAATCTGCGGCGCCTTGGGCTCGTCCTCTTTGGCAAGATCGATCACCAGCATGCGCAGCGGTTCGCCCACCTGAATGGCGGCAAGGCCAATGCCCGGCGCATCATACATCGTGTCGAGCATATCGGCCGAAAACTTGCGCAAATCGGCGTCAAAGCGCTCCACAGGTTTTGAAACCTGACGCAATAGCGGATCGGGAAGAATGACAAGTGGTTTGATAGACATGAGCATCACCTAATATCTCGGCTTTCAACCGTCAATCCGATGCGAAAGCCATTTGTGAAAATGTTCTTGTTTTGATCTCACATTTGCTATCCGAATCGGTTAGTCTGCACGCTATGGAAACGTCACTTTCTCTCGACCAAACGCTGTTTCAGCTCGGCGCGACCTCTGTATCTGTGGGTGCGGCCCTGCTTGCGGTGTCGGCAATCGCCACGCTGATTGTTGTCTTGGCTGTCATTGCCGTGTGGCGCTCGGCCCGTATGCGGCTTGTTGCCGAAATCCAGGCAGAAGACCGGGCGCGCGATGCAGAAGCGCGCATGGGCGAAATCCTTAAGAGCCAGGCCGAGATGCAGGGCCGCATGCAGACGATGGCTGAACTTTTTGGTTCAAGGCAGGCCGAGCTCAATCAGTCGATCCGCGAAAGGCTTGACGGGATGACGAGCCGCATCGGCCAGACCATGACCGAGCAGACGCAGTCGACCCATGAAAATCTGGCTAGGCTGCAGGAGCGGCTCGCCGTCATCGATACGGCGCAGAACAATATCCAGGCGCTTGCCGGGCAGGTGGTGCAGTTGCAGGCGATTCTTGCCAACAAGCAGACGCGCGGTGCCTTTGGCCAGGCGCGTATGGAGGCCATCATCGCCGATGGACTGCCGCAGGGCGCTTACGAGTTTCAGGCAACGCTCTCCAATGGCAGCCGGCCCGATTGTGTCGTGCGCATGCCGAATGGCGCCCCCAACCTTGTCATCGATGCGAAATTTCCACTGGAAGCATGGAACGCCATTCGCGAGTCCGAAAATCCGGAAGCCAAGAAGATCGCCCTCGCTCAGTTCCGGCGCGACGTGGAAGTTCATATCCGCGATGTCGCCGAGAAATATCTGATCAATGGCGAGACGCAGGATACGGCGTTTCTCTTCGTGCCGTCGGAATCGATCTTTGCCGAGATCCACGAGAATTTCGAAGGCGTGGTACAGAAGGCGCATCGCTCGCGTATTGTCATTGTCTCGCCATCGCTGCTGATGCTGTCCATTCAGGTCATTCAGGCGGTGCTCAAGGATGTGCGCATGCGCGAACAGGCGCATCTGATACAGGGTGAGGTCATCCGGCTTATGGAAGATGTCGGCCGTCTTGATGACCGTGTTCGCCGCTTGCAGACGCATTTCGGCCAGGCCAACAAGGATATCGACGATATTCTTGTCTCCTCCAGCAAGGTCACCAAGCGCGGCCAGAAGATCGAGGCGCTGGAATTTGCCGAAGCTCCGGTTGGCGACGTTGGCAAAGACGTCGAAGCTGGCCGTTCTGCTGCGTCAGCGACGGGTCAATTGCGACTGCGCGTCGTTGATGGTGAAGACTAGGGTCAGGACCAGATCGACAGGTCCTGACCCTAGAAGTGCATGGTCGCCTCCAATCTAACGCGCCTGCGGCAACAAATGGTCGGAATGGCGCTAGCCGCGCCGGCCATCATGCGCTAACCCTGCCTGCAAATGGCGCAGGGCATCATGGCTGAATCCACAACTGAACAGGCGATCTTTCTCGGTATCGACACCGGCGGCACCTATACGGATGCGGTGCTGTGGTCGGAACACAGTGGTATCATCGCCAAGGCCAAGGCTTTGACCACGCGGCATGATCTGAGCGTCGGCATTTCGGGGGCGGTCGAACGCATTCTCGCCCAAGCGTCTGTTCGGGCAGCAGATATCAGACTTGTCTCCATGTCGACGACGCTTGCCACCAATGCGTTGGTCGAAGGGCACGGCGGACGGATCGCGCTCGTCATGGTCGGGTTCTCGGAAGCCGATCTCGACAAAGCCGATCTTCGGGTCGCGCTTGGCTCGGATCCGGTGGTGTTTATTCCAGGCGGACACGATGTCTATGGCCGGGCGCAACTGTTTGACATGACGGCTTTGAGCGAGGCATTGCCCCGTCTGGCACAAGAAGTGACTGGTTTTGCGGTCTGCGCCTATTTTGCAGTGCGCAATCCAGAGCATGAAATTGCCGTACGTGACCTGGTGCGTAAGCAAACCGGTCTTCCCGTCACCTGCAGTCATGAACTGTCGGCAAAACTTAATGGCCCGCGCCGCGCGCTGACCACTGTTCTCAATGCCCGGCTTATCGCCATGATCGACCGGCTCGTGGCCGCTACGGAAGGCTTTCTCGACCGGCGAGGCATCCACGCGCCGCTGATGGTGGTGCGCGGTGATGGCGCGCTGGTCTCGGCGGCATTTGCCCGGCACCGGCCGATTGAGACAATCCTCTCAGGACCTGCGGCCAGTCTGGTTGGCGCGCGGCATATGACAGGCCTTGATAACGCGATCGTGTCGGACATCGGCGGGACCACGACTGATGTCGCGGTGCTCGATAAAGGCCGCCCGCGCCTCGACCCGAATGGTGCGACCGTGGGCGGCTTCCGCACCATGGTGGAAGCGGTGGCCATGCGAACCTTCGGTCTTGGCGGCGATTCGGAAGTGTCGCTCGACGACAATGCGATGGCGCCCAGCATCAGGCTTGGGCCACGGCGGCTCGTGCCGCTGTCGCTGCTTGCCGCCAATCATGGTTCCGCAGTTACCGATCATCTGGCGCGGCAGGTCAAAGCCGCCAATGCAGGCCGGCTCGATGGGCGCTTTGCGCTCCTGACCGGGGTGCCAGCGCAAATGGCCTCGGGCCTGAGCAAAGGCGAGGCCGAACTTTATGAGCGCATCACGAACGAGCCGCAGCCGCTGGACCGGTTGTTGAATTCCGTTTCGCAGGCCGCAACGATCAACCGTCTTGTCGCGCGCGGGTTGGTGCACCTTTCAGGCTTTACGCCGTCGGATGCCTGCCACGTTCTTGGCCTGCAGGATAACTGGAATGCGGAAGCCGCGCGCTATGGCGCAATTCTTTATGCCCGGCGCAAGGATGGTGCAGGACGCCCGCTTTGCGACACGCCGGAGGAAGTCTCCCACCGTACCTATGACGCGCTGATCCGCCGCTCGTCCGAAGTGGTCCTCGAAACGGTCTTCGCCGAGGACGGGCTTGAAGGACCGGAGACGGTTGCAAGCCCGCTTGTTCAACGGGCGCTTTCAGGCGAGAGCGGGATTGCCGGTGCCAGGCTGGACATAGATCGGCCAGTGATCGGGCTGGGCGCATCGGCCCCCGTCTACTATCCGGCTATTGGCGACATCCTTGGCACAAAATGTATCGTCCCCAGTGATACGGATGTAGCCAATGCGCTTGGCGCGGTTGTCGGGCAGGTGCGGGTGTCGGTCGAAGCGCATATCAGCCAGCCAGTGGAGGGTTTGTTCCGTGTCATGGCAGGCGAGGTGGTCAAGGATTTCCAGATCGAAGAGGAATCGATCGCGTTTGCAGAGGGTGTCCTGAAGCATCAGGTTGGGCAGTTGGCGCTCGAAGCTGGTACCGATGATGCGCACATCACCATTTTAAGGGACATCAGCGCTGCGACCGTCGAGGATCAGCGTAAGTTCATTGAGGCGGTGCTGGTGGCTACTGCTTCAGGCAGGCCTCGTATCGCGCATTAACTCATTCTTTCCACTGGGGCATAAATCCTGTTCACTATTGATGAATTGACGGGGAATGCCCGGATGTGTTCAAGGGTAGGATGACGAATATCGTGAAGGAACGGATTATGGGCGAGCGTATCGAAATCAACGGTTTGAAGGTGGCGAAGGAGCTTTATGACTTTGTGGTCAATGAGGCCATTCCCGGAACCAGTATCGATGCGGCACAATTCTGGTCGGGCTTTGCGCAAATTGTCGAAGATCTGGCGCCAAGGAACCGCGAACTGCTGCACAAGCGCGACGCGTTCCAGCAAAAGCTCGACGCGTTCTATAAGGAAAAACGCAAATCCCTATACAGCCAGGAGGAATACGAAGCCTTCCTGAAAGAGATCGGCTACCTTTTGCCCGAAGGTGACGCCTTTTCTGTTTCAACAAACAATGTCGATCCGGAAATCGCCGTCACCGCTGGCCCGCAGCTTGTCGTTCCGGTCATGAATGCCCGTTATGCGCTGAATGCAGCAAATGCGCGCTGGGGTTCGCTCTACGATGCGCTCTACGGCACGGATGCCATTTCAGAAGAAGGCGGTGCCGAAAAGGGCAGGGCTTTCAACCCTGTTCGGGGCGCGAAAGTGATTGCCTGGGCCAAGGCCTTTCTCGATGAAAGCGCGCCGCTAGAGGGCGCGAGCTGGGCGGATGTTTCGGGTCTCAGCATTGAAAATCAAAGGCTTGCCATCGAGGCGAATGGCAAAGGGGTGCCGCTCAAGGACGACGGGCAATTTGCCGGGTATCGCGGTGATGCCAAGGCTCCAAATGCGGTTTTGCTGGTCAACAACGGGCTGCATGTGGAAATCGTCATTAATGCTGACCATCCAATTGGCAAGAACGATCCCGCGCACATTGCCGATGTCCAGCTGGAATCGGCGCTGACAACGATCCAGGATTGCGAAGATTCGGTTGCGGCCGTCGATGCGCAGGACAAGGTCGTTGTGTATCGCAATTGGCTCGGCCTGATGAATGGCGATCTCCAAGACACCTTTGAAAAGCGTGGCAAGACCGTCACGCGCAAGCTCAATGCCGATCGCGAATATAAAGGCAAGGACGGCAAGCCGCTGACCGTGCCCGGCCGGTCATTGATGCTGGTGCGCAATGTCGGTCATCTCATGACCAATCCGGCGATTCTCGACAAGGACAATCACGAAATTGCGGAAGGCATCATGGATGCGGCGATCACCGCTTTGGCTTCCCTCCATGATATCGGCGTCAACGGACGGCATATGAACTCGCGTTTGGGTTCCATGTATGTGGTCAAGCCAAAGATGCACGGCCCTGAAGAGGTCGCGTTCGCTTCCGAACTGTTCGGACGGGTAGAGGCCTTGCTCAACCTGCAGCCGAATACGATGAAGATGGGCATCATGGACGAAGAGCGCCGCACGACGGTGAACCTGAAAGAAGCAATTCGTGCTGCCAAGGAGCGTGTCGTCTTCATCAACACTGGCTTCCTCGACCGCACCGGCGATGAAATCCACACTTCCATGGAAGCGGGGCCGATGATCCGCAAGGGCGACATGAAGCAAGCCGCATGGATTGGCGCTTACGAAAACTGGAACGTCGATATCGGCCTCGAATGCGGGCTTGCCGGCCATGCGCAGATCGGCAAGGGCATGTGGGCCATGCCTGATCTGATGGCAGCGATGCTTGAGCAAAAGATCGCCCACCCCAAGGCTGGCGCCAACACTGCCTGGGTACCGTCACCAACGGCCGCGACACTGCATGCGACGCACTACCACAAGGTGAATGTCGCTGAGGTGCAGGCGCGGCTGAAACAGCGCGACCGCGCCAAGCTCAGTGATATCCTGTCCGTGCCGGTAGCTTCGCGCCCAAACTGGACGCCGGAAGATATCCAGCGTGAACTCGACAACAATGCGCAGGGGATACTCGGTTATGTCGTGCGCTGGGTCGACCAAGGCGTTGGCTGCTCTAAAGTGCCGGATATCAACAATGTTGGCCTGATGGAGGACCGCGCCACCTTGCGAATTTCCGCCCAGCACATCGCGAACTGGCTGCATCACGGCGTAGCCACCGAAGCGCAGGTGCTCGAAACACTCAAGCGAATGGCGGCGGTCGTCGACAAGCAGAATGCTGGCGACCCGCTCTATCAGCCGATGGCGGCCGATTTCGACGATTCGATTGCGTTCCAAGCGGCTTGTGAGCTTGTTTTCAAGGGCCGTGAGCAGCCGAACGGCTATACCGAGCCGGTCCTGCATAGACGCCGCCTGGAGCTCAAAGCCAGGCAGGCGACAGCCTAGATGTTTGAAAATGGCCGTCCTTCGCCGCGTCTGCAACCTTGTTCTCCTCGTCCTATCGATCGTGGGGAACACAGGACTGGCGACGGCCGAGGAGGTTGAGCCAAAAATCGAGATTGTCGATTGGGGCTTGACCAGCGCCAAGGAGGTCGGATCCGAAGTCTCCCCCGATACTCCGACGGGATTGAACCGGCTGGTGGAAGGTCCGGTCAACGTGACCCGAACCACGAAGATTCACGCCTGCATCGGCACGAGTTTTGGCATTCTCTATAGAACGTCCGGTATCGAAGACTTCGGTGTCCTTCCCATTACCGTCGTGGTTTTTCACCCTCTGATAAGAGCGCCGGATGGACGGCGGATGGAAAGGAGCAGCTGGCCTGACAGCGCTGTTGCGGGGCGACGGTATGCCGGCTGGGTCTTCGAGAAAAATTTCGAACTTGTCTCCGGCTCATGGACAATCTCGCTGCACGACATATCGGGCAAGGAGCTGACTGCGAAAAGCTTTGACGTGATCGCTGGAAACTGCCCGATTTCCTAAGGTAGCGATTGTGCCAAGTTGACTTGTCAGCATGCAAGGATGTTGAACCAGATGAGCCGCATGTGGAATTTTACTTGTCTCGCCGGATCGCTCGCAATTGCCTTCCTGCTCAGCGGCAGTCTGGCGGCCGCTGCTTCCATTGCCGATCTTTATCGATCGACAGCGGTCGTGTCCGGGCAAGGTGAAACAAACAGAGCCAAAGGTCTGGCACTGTGCCTGGAAGATGTTCTCGTGAAGGTGTCAGGTGATCCGCGCCTGATAGGGGATCCCAAGGTTGTTGAACTGACCTCGCAGGCTGCTGGATTTGTTGCACATTTCCAGTATCGCGACCGTATGTCCGGCGTTCCAATGCACGACGAACAGGGTTCCTACGACCGTCCGCATGATCTGACTGTCGATTTTGATGCCGAGAAGATCGATGCCGTATTGCGATCGCTAGGACGCAAGCCCTGGCTCTCGGCAAGGCCGCATGTTGTGGTATTTCTCGCGGTGAACGGAAGGAAAGAAAAGTTCGCACTGACCAGTGATCGTGATCCCGATATGCGCCGCTCCCTCGCGGCAGCGGCAGAACGCGTTGGCTTGCCGGTGGGTTTGCCAACAAATGCACAACTTGCAAAGCAAGGCTGGAACGTGGAGACGCTTCCCAGGTCGGATATTTCCAATCTTGATGCCGCAGCCACGGCGGCCGGCAGTGAACTAGCACTAGCGGGAACCCTCACCTGGAGCGATAGCGCACTTGGCTGGATCGCCGACTGGCGAATGAGATCGGATGCAAAGAACTATCGATGGCAAATCCGCGGTGTTGGCTTCGACGATGCGTTTCGCAATGGCATGCGGGGTGCCGTGCAGGTTCTTTCAGGCCATGGCCAGCCGCAATAGATTGGTCGCGACGATGCTGACCTACTTGTTTGCTGGCTGATTCTTGTTTAGGCGATGGCGCATGAAACTGCTTGCGCTCGATACCGCTGCCAACCTCTGCGCCGTTTCCGTTCTCGATGTCGAGACCGGGACAATGCTTGTTGAGGTCAGCGAAGACATCGGCAAGGGCCATGCCGAGCGACTGATGGCTGTTATCGAGCGTGCGATTAA
>NZ_JBBNAN010000109.1:0-3662 GCF_037994405.1 Phyllobacterium sp. | reverse complement strand
TCGGCATCCTGGCGCGGCTCGACCAGTTCATCCCGGATCCAGTCTTCAAGATCGCTTCGCTGAAGCGTGGCTATTTGCTCGACAAGGTCATCCAAGCGCATCATGGTAGCATCTCCTTGCGCGGATTGTCCGGATTTTTCGGCTGCCAAGTTTCCAAAAACGCGACCAGCTCGGGCTCCATTACTGGGGGCAGAACGACTTTCAGTGTTACCAGCTGATGTCCGCGTTGACCGGTCTTGCGGTTGCGAATGCCCTTGTCGCGTAGTCGCAGCGTCTTGCCTGTATTCGATCCCTTCGGAATAGTCATCGTGACGGGGCCGTTTATGGTCGGAAGCTCGATGCGAGCGCCCAGCACCGCCTCTTTCAGCGTAACAGGAACCTCAACATGAATGTTGTCGTCCTTGCGCATGAAGAACGGATGCGGCTCGATATGCAGCTCGACGTAGGCATCTCCGGCAAGCCCACCGCCGAAACCTGGATTGCCCTGTCCTTTCAGCCGCAGCATCTGCCGGTCCTCAGCCCCTTCGGGGATCGTCACCTGCAGCGTCTTGCCCTCAGACAGCGTGATCGAACGCACGGCGCCGTTGGCCGCTTGCAGAAACCCGACCGGGAGCACATAGCTCACATCCTGGCCGCGTGCCCGAAACGTGTCATGTGACCGCCGACCTCCGCCCGCGAAAGCCCGCGTAAGAAATTCTTCCAGATCCCCGTTGCTCGCGAACCCATCCTGCGCGGCATGCGAGGCGTATGCAGGCCCGTTGGCGAAATCGCGATAGAACCGCTCCTGCGGCCGCTCTGCACCGCTAGCGTCGATTTCGCCCGCATCGAACCTCCGCCGCTTCTCCTTGTCCTTGAGCAGGTCATTGGCCGCCGAGATATCCTTGAACTTCTCTTCCGCTGCCTTTTCGTTCGGATGCAGATCGGGGTGGAACTTACGCGCCAGTTTCTTGAACGCCTCTTTAATCTCCTTGTCGGTCGCGGAGCTGTTGACACCAAGCGTCTCGTAAGGGTCCTTCATGCGCATGTTCCCAATTTACGCCATGGCTCGATCGGTCATTCTCGCATTCCGGACGCTACCCTTAATCGCCGAGTTCGTTCAAGTCCGGATTCCCATCACGAGCTTCTATGACTGGATGTGACGATGTATTTAGATATAAGAATGCGGCCGTTCGTGTAAATCGTTGCATTCGGGAGGCTGGCCGAACGCAGAAGGGGTTCGCACCCATCATTCGCGGTGCTCGCAGTCAACGTGCTTCTTCTCAACCGACACGAGCGCGAGAGAGTTCGCTGAACACTCCGGCTGCGGACCTCTGCGCGAGCCGATGACGGCAATAAGAGCAGCGTGATCGGAACCGAAATGTTGCGATTACGATCTCGCACGTAGCCGTCTTCGCAGTCGCCGCAGCTTAGAAAGGACTGGTTGTGCCGCCTGGAATTAGCGCGCTTGGCGCCGGATGTACGCGACGAGATCGGCAATCTCGGAACGCGTGAGCGAAAGGTTCGGCATGCGCGAATGATGGGGGTTCGCCAGAAAGGCGGAAAGCGTTGCCTCGTCGAAACGACCCGACCCACTGATTTGAGCGAAAGTAGGGACGGCGTCAGAGCCTTGCCGCTGCCCGGGGGCAACGACGTGACATTCCGCACACCAACGCTCGGCAATTCGCCGGCCGTTGGCGCTATCGGCCTCCGCGCTGCCGCAGGCGAATTGCATGACCAGCACCATAGCGACGCTCAAGCACGCCACGCGTCCATACCCCATTCGCATCGCGCCCCTCTGCTCCTCACTTTCGCTGGTTGCCAACTCACCGCACTCCGCCTCAGACCCATACTTACACAGTGCTTCGCTCAGGAATAGCAAGAAGCGCACTATATACTTAACATTGCGAGCGAAAGTGCCGGGCAGATAATCCGGGTTGATCTTAGGCAACCGTCGCATGTGCGATTTCGTTCCGTACTGCCATAGCCGTGCTGCGCAGATCGCGATGTTCGGCAGTTGCGGGGCGGCATAGGAGCGAAGCTTGTCGGCGGCCAGTACGCGGGGTGTGCAGCCCTGCCTTTTCAGTAGTTTGCGCATCTGACGCTTTGCCGCCTTGCATTTCTCCGGCTCTGGACCAGGACATCAAGCACGAAGCCGTCCTGATCCACGGCGCGCCAGAGCCATTGCTTTTTACCCGCGATGCTGACGACGAGTCGAGTGGCCCGGGGATTTCACCCCCAGGCTCTCACAGATCCGGACGCGAGTGTCTCCACTCATCCGGCTCCTACCGTCCAGCCGTTGCCCGGTACAACAGCCGCCAATGTGCAAACAGCGCTGGCTCCCGGCGGCTTACGTCCTGGACACAATACCGCGCACGCCGACGATGTTCTCTCAGACGGCGATATTTCGACATAGCCCAGCATGCCAGGCGTAGATCGAGATGCATCAATGCGCGGGAAAGTGCCGATTTATGATAACGACGATAGTAGTTCATCCAACCACGAATGATCGGATTGAACATCTTGGCCAGATCGTCGATGCGCATGTTCGATACGACGTCAAGCTGCCAGTCCCGCATCGTCTGACGGATGGCTTTCGCGGCCCGTTTCCTGATGCCCGGGCTGAAGTTGACGAAGATCTTGCCCAATCGGTTCATCGCCAGTCTCGGCCGAAAGGTGTAGCCGAGAAAGAAGAACTGATTGCGACCCGCTTGACTCGCGGCGGAACGTAGCTGCCCGATGACAGTCGGTCCCACAGTTTGAACAGGTTGTTCTTCACATCCCGGTCAGAGGATTCAATCGACTGATCATCGACACCGGTTGCTCCCCCCGGTTCGCCCTTACCCGTCGATAAGCCTCCCAAACAGCATGTTTGGGAATGTCCAACGGCTTTGCTTTAGCCAAAGGTTCCTCCCGCATGACGGTTGACCTTGCAATAAAACTGGACAGTGTTGCGCGTTCGCTCCAACGCCATTACGGCACCTTCATTACTACTCATCTCCTGTGCAGCATAGCTGCTTTGGAAGTGCTTAAATCATAGCTCCTCCCTCGCACCTTCGTGGCGCACCATCATCAAGATCCCATTTGTCGCCGAAGCCGCCTGACCTGCTGCGAATTCGATGGGGAAATTCCGGCCGAACTTTTCCACCATGCAGGCCGACGACGATTCTACATGACAAAGGAACGGCCAATACTACCATTGGCCATGGGAGATTAGCGCCGTGTCCAGCAGTATTGTCATCAGCCAGCTTTCCGAAACACCACATCTTCACTGCTGGCGATGACTACAAGATCAGGGGTTACCGTATCGACGGTCAATGCGCATTCATCGTTGCGCTGGCGTTTGTTGACAAGCATCTCGAAAGCTCCCTGCATTATTTTTCGATCACGCAATTAATTCACGGCTATCTCGGCCGTCACCTAAACTTGCCTGCGGAAATCCAGACCAACATTTCCGACCATCCTGTCGCCGAAAAGGAAAGTGACCTGTATCTGACGGCATTGGGCTTGAGTGTTGAGATAGCCGATGGCGGTCAGGTTGGGCGCGTAAAATGCCTTTGGCGCATAGCGTCGACGTCATCAACGAAATCGTGCAAGACTTATCCTTGCGCTGGATCAAAGCGCCGTAGGATTTTTCAGGTAGATTGGTATCTGCCATGACTGAAATAATACAATACCTCGTGCTG
>NZ_JBBNAN010000108.1:0-19634 GCF_037994405.1 Phyllobacterium sp. | reverse complement strand
ACCCGTGCCGGTGGCTCCGCAATACTCAACCGCGCCAATATTGGCGGCATCACGTTGCGGCGCCAACATCGCGTCCATTCTCTCTCACTACCAAGGTTACGGTCCGGCTTTTGCCGGGATAATTTTCTTGACCGTTTGATAAAAAATTTGACCTTTTATGAAAATCTGCCATTCTTCGCCTGAGAGGTGCCGGACGAACCGGCCTATCATGAAATGACTGCGATCCACAGGGAACCGGACGCTAGTCAATAGAGGAGATGCGATTTCATGGGATCGATCGATTCTGGAATCCGTGACGTCAAAGCCGGCCGGCTTGCTTCGGGCGCCTATAGCGACGCATTTTCTGACCTTCATCCGCCGCTCACCCGGCACGAGGCCTTCGTCGAATCCGACCGCTGCTACTTCTGCTACGACGCGCCGTGCATGAATGCATGTCCGACGGGCATCGACATTCCGCTGTTCATTCGAGAAATAGCGGCGGACAATCCGACCGGATCGGCCAAGACTATCCTTTCGGAGAACATTCTTGGCGGCATGTGCGCCCGCGTCTGCCCGACCGAAACCCTGTGCGAACAGGCCTGCGTGCGTGAAGCCGCCGAAGGCAAGCCGGTCAAGATCGGCCTTTTGCAGCGCTATGCTACCGACCATTTGATGGCAAATGGCAAACATCCATTCAAACGTGCCGAACCCACCGGCAAATCAGTCGCGATTGTCGGTGCCGGACCAGCAGGGCTTTCCGCCGCGCATCGCCTTGCCATGCATGGCCATGACGTGACGATTTTCGAAGCGCGCCCCAAGGCCGGCGGGCTCAACGAATATGGTATCGCTGCCTATAAGAGCGTCGATGATTTCGCCCAGAAGGAACTCGATTTCATTCTTGAGATCGGCGGCATCACCATTGAAAACGACAAGTCCCTTGGCCGCGACATCAGCCTCGATGCATTGCGGGCAGGTTTCGATGCGGTATTCCTCGGCATGGGCCTGCCCGGTGTCAACGAACTCGGGCTGGAAGGCGAGGATGCTGCCGGTTGCATCGACGCCGTGGATTACATCTCTGTCCTGCGCCAAAGCGACGATCTTTCGCAAATTCCCGTTGGCCGCGATGTCGTTGTCATCGGTGGCGGCATGACCGCGATCGATGTGGCGGTGCAGACGAAACTGCTTGGCGCCGAAAACGTCATCATCGCCTACCGCCGCGGCCCGCAGAACATGAATGCCAGCGAATATGAGCAGGAACTGGCGCTGAAGAATGGCGTGATCATCCGCCATTGGCTGCAGCCGCGCGCCTTGACCCGCAATGAGCACGGCGAGGTCTGCGGCATCACGCTGGACTATACGGTCATGTCTGACGGCCGGCTTGTTACCTCGGGCGAGAGCATCACGCTCGCCAGCGACCAGGTGTTCAAGGCTATCGGCCAGACACCGGCCGAAGCCATCCTGGCGGAAGCGGGTATTGCGCTGTCAAAGGGTCGTATCAGCATTGACGACGAAGGTCGCACCTCGATCCCGGGCATCTGGGCAGGCGGCGATTGCATTGCCGGTGGCGAGGACCTGACGGTCGCGGCAGTCCAGGACGGCAAGATCGCCGCTGAATCCATCCACCGCACGCTCATGCAGCAGCCGGACAAGGTCAGCGGCTTCGTCGATGCCGTCATGGCAGAGAATTCCGATGGCACATCGGCACCGGCGCAGCAATCCAATCATCCAAGCCACACTGTGGGCTGAAGGAGATCGACATGGCTGATCTTTCATCGAATTTCCTTGGTATCAAATCGCCCAATCCGTTCTGGCTGGCCTCTGCGCCGCCGACAGACAAGGCCTATAATGTCGAGCGCGCCTTCAGGGCGGGCTGGGGCGGTGTCGTCTGGAAGACCCTCGGCGAAGAGGGCCCGCCTGTCGTCAATGTCAACGGCCCCCGCTATGGCGCGATCCATGGTCCCGACCGGCGCCTGCTCGGCTTCAACAATATCGAGCTCATCACCGACCGGCCGCTGGACGTGAACCTGCGGGAAATGACCGAGGTAAAGAAGAAATGGCCGGATCGCGCGATTGTAGCCTCGATCATGGTGCCTTGCGAGGAAGAGTCCTGGAAAGCCATCCTGCCGCTGGTCGAGGCCACCGGCGCTGATGGCATCGAGCTGAATTTCGGCTGTCCTCATGGCATGTCCGAGCGCGGCATGGGTTCCGCCGTTGGCCAGGTGCCGGAATATATCGAGATGGTCGTTCGCTGGTGCAAGCAATATACCCGCATGCCGGTCATCACCAAACTGACGCCGAACATCACCGACATTCGTAAACCTGCACGCGCGGCAAAATCCGGCGGCACCGACGCTGTTTCACTGATCAACACCATCAATTCGATCGTTTCCGTCGATCTCGACAATTTTGCACCGGTTCCTTCCATTGATGGACGCGGCTCGCATGGCGGTTATTGCGGTCCGGCGGTAAAGCCGATTGCGCTCAACATGGTGGCGGAGATTGCCCGCGATGCTGAAACACGCGGCCTGCCGATCTCCGGCATTGGCGGCATCACCACCTGGCGCGATGCAGCGGAATTCATCGCGCTCGGCTGCGGCAATGTGCAGGTATGCACCGCGGCCATGACCTATGGCTTCAAGATCGTGCAGGAAATGATCTCCGGCCTTTCCGACTGGATGGATTCGCGCGGCTTCCGTTCGATCGAGGATTTCCAGGGACTTGCCGTACCAAACGTCTCGGACTGGCAATATCTCAACCTCAACTATATCACCAAGGCGCAGATCGACCAGGACCTCTGCATCAAATGTGGCCGCTGCCACATTGTCTGCGAGGACACATCGCATCAGGCGATTACGTCCATGGTCGATGGCGCAAGGCATTTCGAAGTGATCGACGAGGAATGCGTCGGCTGCAATCTATGCGTCAATGTCTGCCCGGTCGACAATTGCATCAGCATGGTGCCCATGACATCCGGTGTCGATCCGCGCACCAAACTGCCGATCCAGCCGGACTATGCCAACTGGACCACGCATCCGAACAATCCGATGGCAAAGGTAGCGGCAGAATAAGATCTCGCCTTAGACAGGGCGCGGGCGGATACCGTTGAGAATGATGCTCAGCACCGCCTGCGCCGTCTGCTCGCGGAATCCCGGGCGGCCAACCTGGCTGCCCATGATCGCCCGCACCTGCACGTCGAAATCCGCATAATGCTGCGTCGTCGCCCAGATCATGAAAATGAGGTGGTAGGGATCGACCGGAGCGAGCTTGCCCTCGCCGACCCAGCGGCGGATCACGGCGGCCTTATCGTCGACGAGCGGCTTCAAATGCTTGGAGAGAAAATCGCTGATTGCCGGTGCGCCATGCAACACTTCGTTGGCAAACAGTCGCGACGCCTCGGGATGGCTCTCCGACATGTTGATCTTCAGCGTGATGTATTTACGCAATTGCTCGATCGGATCGCCTTCCGGATCGATCTCGGCCAGGGGTGCCAGCCATTCAGCCAGCGTCTCTTCAAGCAGCGTCACATAGATGTTCTGCTTGCGCGGAAAGTAATAGAGGAGATTGGGCTTGGACATGCCGGCCTTCTCGGCGATCTGGTCGATCGTGGTGCCGCGAAACCCATAGGTGGAAAAAACATCGAGTGCCGCATCCAGAATGAGGCGGCGGTTGATTTCCTGTATCCGGGTCGTCTTCTCCGGCGCCTCATTCGCCTTTTTCTTCGCCGCCCTCGCCATGCCTCTCATCCCTTTTGCCGTTCGGCCCGACAGGCCCTTTCGCCGCATCCCGGAACTGCGCTAAAATCCCATAAAGCGCTTGACCACTTTCCTATGCTCTTCTAGCCTGCATTTTGACCAAGTAGTCAAGTTTTTGATTGTGCCAGAGGTTCAATCATTCGGGAACATAAAACAAGCGGTAACATCCGCACTTCTGGAGGCCTGATCACATGTCGCAACCGGCAATGGGAACCAATAATCTTGATGCGTTCTGGATGCCATTCACGGCAAACCGGCAGTTCAAGCAAAATCCCCGTCTCCTGGTCAGTGCCAAGGACATGCATTTCAAATCGCATGACGGCCGCGAGATCCTGGATGGTACGGCGGGATTGTGGTGCTGCAACGCCGGTCATGCCCGCCCGAAGATCGTCGAGGCGGTACAGAAACAGGTTGCCGAGCTCGATTATGCGCCCGCCTTCCAGATGGGCCATCCGAAAGTCTTCGAGCTTGCTGCACGGTTGGCAGCCATGCTGCCGTCGCCGATCGACCATGTGTTCTTCACCAATTCCGGTTCCGAGTCGGTCGATACGGCGCTGAAGATTGCGCTGGCCTATCATCGCGCCAAGGGCAGTGGCAGCAAGGTCAAGCTGATCGGTCGCGAACGCGGTTATCACGGCGTCGGGTTTGGCGGTATCTCCGTTGGCGGCATTTCCGGCAACCGCAAGACTTTCGGCAATGCGCTTGGCGGGGTCGATCATATCCGCCATACCCATGATCCTGCACGCAATGCTTTCACCCGCGGCGAACCGGAATATGGCGCCGAATTTGCCGATGATCTGGAAAAGGTCATCGCTCTGCACGATGCATCCAACATCGCCGCAGTCATCGTCGAACCGGTGGCAGGCTCGACCGGCGTGCTCATTCCGCCAAAAGGCTATCTGCAACGCCTACGCGAAATCTGCACAAAGCATGACATATTGCTGATTTTTGATGAGGTTATCACCGGTTTTGGCCGTCTCGGCACACCCTTTGCGGTCGACTACTTTGGCGTTGTGCCGGACCTTGTCACCACGGCCAAGGGCATCACCAGCGGCGTGATTCCGATGGGCGCTGTGTTTGCCACGAAGCAGATCTACGAAGCCTTCATGACCGGTCCGGAGAACATGATCGAGCTGTTCCACGGCTATACCTACTCCGGCCATCCAATTGCCTGCGCCGCAGCGCTGGCAACGCTAGACACTTACGAAGAAGAAGGTCTGATGACCCGTGCGGCCGAACTCTCCGATTATTGGGCGGACGCCTTGCACGCCCTGAAGGGCCTGCCGCACGTCATCGACATTCGCAATCTCGGCCTGATCGGCGCCATCGAACTGCAGCCAATCGACGGCGCGCCGACGCAACGCGCCTTCCAGGCGTTCCTCGATGCCTACGAGAAGGGTCTGCTCATCCGCACCACCGGCGATATCATCGCGCTGTCACCGCCGCTCATCATCAGCAAGGGCCAGATCGAGCATCTGTTCGATACGCTGGCCGATGTTCTGAAGAACCTCGCATAAGTTGAAAGGCTCTAACATGACGCTCACGGGAAATCTCAGGATCAATGGCGACCGTCTCTGGGACAGCCTGATGGAGATGGCGAAGATCGGACCGGGCGTACGCGGCGGCAACAACCGCCAGACGCTGACGGATGAAGACGGCGAAGGCCGCCGCCTGTTCCAGTCCTGGTGCGGGAAGGCGGGCCTTTCCATGGGTGTCGACACCATGGGCAACATGTTCTTTACCCGAGAGGGGACAGACCCGGATGCGCTCCCCGTCTATGTCGGCAGCCATCTTGATACCCAGCCGACGGGTGGCAAATTCGACGGCGTGCTGGGCGTCCTTGGCGGGCTCGAATTGATCCGCACGCTGAACGATCTCAATATCCAGACCAAGCATCCCATCGTCGTCGTCAACTGGACCAATGAAGAAGGCACGCGCTTTGCCCCGGCGATGCTCGCTTCCGGCGTATTTGCCGGCGTTCATGAGCAGGATTGGGCCTACCAGCGCGAGGATGCCAAGGGCAAAAAATTCGGCGACGAACTGCGGCGCATCGGCTGGAAGGGCGATGAGACGGTCGGTGCACGCAAGATGCATGCCCTGTTCGAGTTGCACATTGAGCAAGGTCCTATCCTTGAAGCTGAAGGCAAGGATATCGGCGTCGTCACCCATGGCCAGGGCCTCTGGTGGCTGCAGATCACATTGACCGGCAAGGAAAGCCATACCGGTTCCACCCCCATGCCGATGCGCAAGAATGCCGGGCTCGGCATGGCGCGCATCACCGAACTCGTCCACACCGTTGCCATGGCGCACCAGCCGGGCGCCGTCGGGGCGATCGGCCACGTTGACGTCTATCCCAATTCGCGCAATGTCATTCCGGGCAAGGTGGTTTTCACCGTCGATATCCGCTCGCCCGACCTTGCGACGCTCAGCGCCATGAAAGCCGAAATCGAGGACAAGGCTGCAAGGATCGCCAGGGAACTCGGCCTTGAAATTTTGATCGAAGAGGCCGGCCATTTCGACCCCGTCACTTTCAACGAAGGTTGTGTGACTGCCGTGCGCAACGCGGCGGAACGGCTCGGTTACACCCACCGCAATATTGTCTCCGGCGCGGGACATGACGCCTGCTGGATCAATCGCGTCGCGCCGACGGCGATGGTGATGTGCCCCTGCGTCGACGGCCTCAGCCACAATGAGGATGAAGACATTTCGAAGGAGTGGGCGGCTGCTGGTGCGGACGTCCTCTTGCATGCGGTTCTGGAGACGGCGGAGATCCAGCCCTGAGCCGCTAACCAAATATACGGCAACATGTTCGGCAAAAGACCAAAAAGGGGAACGGACACATGGCTACGAAAGTGATCAAGGGCGGCACTATCATTGCCGCCGACCGCACCTACAAGGCGGACGTGCTGATCGACGGCGAGACCATCGCCGCCATCGGCGCTGATCTTTCCGGCGATGAGATTATCGACGCGGCGGGCTGCTATCTGATGCCGGGCGGGATCGATCCGCACACTCATCTCGAAATGCCCTTCATGGGCACGCATTCCTCCGATGATTTCGATACGGGTACGGCCGCGGCGCTGGCTGGTGGCACGACCATGGTGGTCGATTTCGTTCTGCCTGGTTCCGATGGCCTGCTCGTCGCCCTGCAGGACTGGTTCCAGAAGGCAGGCAAGGCGCGCACCGACTATTCCTTCCACATGGCGATCACCAGCTGGAACAAGCAGGTTTTCGACGAAATGCCGAAAGTGGTCGAGCGCGGCATCAACACCTTCAAGCACTTTATGGCCTATAAGGGCGCGCTGATGGTGGATGATGACGAGATGTTCGCCTCGTTCATGCGCTGTGCCGAAATCGGCGCCATGCCGCTGGTGCATGCGGAGAATGGCGACGTGGTTGCGCACCTCCAGCAGAAGCTTCTGGCCGAAGGCAATACCGGTCCGGAAGCCCATGGCTATTCGCGCCCGCCGGAAGTCGAAGGAGAGGCGGCCAACCGCGCGATCATGATCGCTGATCAGGCCGGGGTGCCGCTCTACATCGTGCATGTCTCCTGCGAGCAGGCGCACGAAGCCATTCGCCGTGCCAGGGCGAAGGGTATGCGCGTTTACGGAGAGCCGCTGGTCCAGCACCTGACGCTTGATGAAAGCGAATACAAGAACGAAGACTGGGACTATGCGGCGCGCCGGGTAATGTCGCCGCCCTTCCGCGACAAGAGCCATCAGGACGGTCTATGGGCCGGACTTGCCTCGGGCAGCCTGCAGGTCGTTGCCACCGACCATTGCGCTTTCACGACGCAGCAAAAGCGTTTCGGCGTTGGCGATTTCACCAAGATCCCGAACGGCACAGGAGGGCTTGAAGACCGCCTGCCGGTTCTGTGGACCAGGGGCGTGCGCACCGGCCGGCTGACGCCGAATGAATTCGTGGCGGTCACTTCCACGAACATTGCCCGCATTCTCAATATCTATCCGAAAAAGGGCGCGATCCTGCCGGGTTCCGATGCTGATATCGTCATCTGGGATCCGAATGCATCGAAGGTCATTTCCGCAAAGACGCAGAAATCAGCCATCGACTACAATGTCTTTGAGGGTATCGAAGTGACGGGCCTGCCGCGTATGACCCTTTCGCGCGGGCAGGTCGCCTTCAAGGATGGCGAAGTGCTGGCGCCGACAGGCAGCGGCCGCTTTGTCGAACGTGAGGCCAATGCGCCGGCAAATCGTGCACTTTCCACTTGGAAGGAATTGACGGCGCCGCGTAGAGTAGAGCGCGATCCGAAAAATATTCCGGCAGGCGTCTGATGACAGTCGTCGCGCTCCGACCCAAGGCGAAGACGATGGCAGATGCGGCGCAGCAAAATGTGATTGATGTCAAGGACCTGTCACTGGTCTTCCAGACCAATGACGGGCCTGTCAACGCATTGTCCAACATCGATCTTGCGGTCACTGGCGGCGAATTCGTTTCCTTCATCGGCCCATCCGGTTGCGGCAAGACCACGTTGCTGCGCGTGATCGCCGATCTCGAACAGCCGACCTCCGGCTCGATTTCCGTCAATGGCATGACGCCGTCCGAGGCACGGCAGAAGCGCGCCTATGGCTATGTGTTCCAGGCGGCGGCACTCTATCCTTGGCGTACGATCGCCGGCAATATTTCCCTGCCGCTCGAAGTGATGGGCGTTCCTAAGTCAGACCGCAAGGATCGCATCGCCAGGAACCTTGAGCTGGTCAATCTTTCCGGTTTTGAAAAGAAGTTTCCCTGGCAGTTGTCCGGCGGCATGCAGCAGCGCGCCTCCATAGCCCGGGCGCTTTCCTTCGATCCTGATCTGCTTTTGATGGACGAGCCCTTCGGTGCGCTTGATGAGATCGTCCGCGACCATCTCAACGAGGAACTGTTGAAGCTCTGGGCGAAGACCCGGAAAACCGTGATTTTCGTCACTCATTCCATTCCGGAAGCGGTGTTCCTTTCCACCAAGATCGTGGTGATGAGCCCGCGGCCTGGTCGCATTCACGAAATCATCGACTGCAATCTTGGCACGGAACGCACGCTCGATATCCGCGAAACGCCAAAGTTCCTTGAAATCGCCCACCGCGTGCGTGAGGGACTGCGCCACGGACACTCCTATGACGGGGCACAACTATGACGCCGGAGCGGGGCGCAGAATGATCGTCCGTGCCGCCAAGCTGCGCGACATGTCCGAATGCGCGGAGATCGTCAATGCGTGGATCGACAGCACGGAATGGATGCCCCGGGTCCACCCCAGGGAAGAGGTGGCTGAGTTTTATCGCGATACTGTCTTTGAGCGGTTCCAGGTCTTCGTGGCCGAAAATGATAATCACCTGGCCGGTATGGTCGCCCTGTCCCCGGACAATACGGTGAGTGCCCTTTATGTTCACCACAACGACCGCGGCAAGGGTGTTGGCAAAGCGTTGCTCGACCATGCGAAGCACGAAGCCGATGGGCCGGTTGAGCTCTGGACATTCGTCGCCAACCGCGATGCGCAGGCATTCTACGAGCGCGAGGGATTCAAGGAAGTCCGGCGTACCGATGGCGACAATGAGGAAAAATTGCCGGATATTCTCTATCGCTGGCAACCGGTCAATGCTGAGGCGAAGCCATGAACTTCATCCGCAACAGCGTCATTCCGGTAGGCACGGTACTCCTCGCCATTCTTGTCCTTTGGTACGTCTTCGCAGTTATCCTCAATGCGCCTTTCGAACGCGATCAGGCGGCGCGTGCCAATACGACAATCTCGACCAGCCAGCTGATCGCCAATACGATGGCGCAGGAGCGGCCGGTGCTGCCAGCGCCGCACCAGGTTGCAGCGGAAATCCGCAAGACCGTTTTCGACATCAGCCCGACGTCGAAGCGCAGCCTGGTCTATCACGGCTGGGTAACACTCTCCTCGACGCTGCTCGGCTTTGGTCTCGGTACCCTGCTCGGCATCCTCTTGGCGATCGCCATTGTCCATTCGCGCACGCTCGACAAGAGCCTGATGCCGTGGATCATCACCTCGCAGACTGTGCCGATCCTCGCCATCGCGCCGATGATCATTGTGGTGCTCAATGCGGTCAACATCACCGGGCTCCTGCCGAAGGCCATGATCTCGACCTACCTTTCGTTCTTCCCCGTGGCCGTCGGCATGGTGAAAGGCCTGCGCTCGCCCGAGATCATGCACCTCGACCTGATGCGCACCTACAATGCCTCGAAGGCGCAAGTGTTCTGGAAGCTGCGCTGGCCCGCTTCCATGCCCTATCTCTTCACGTCCATGAAGATCGCCGTTGCCATCAGCCTTGTCGGCGCCATTGTCGGTGAACTGCCGACCGGTGCCGTGGCCGGCATCGGCGCGCGGCTGCTCGCCGGTTCCTATTATGGCCAGACCGTGCAGATCTGGGCGGCGCTGATTACAGCCGCGTTGATGGCGGCAGTTCTCGTCAGCCTGATCGGACTGGTTGCAAATCTGGTCAACCGGCGCATGGGAGTGCGGCCATGAAGCGCTCGCCCCTTGCTATCATCGCCTTCGCACTTGCTGCGGCTTCCCTGGTACTGCCAACGGGGGCAGATGGTCCTGGACTCTTCCTCTTTTCTGCTCCTGCCATCCTGTTTGCTGCGGCGGCTGTGGCGTTGTTTGTTACACCTTCAAACGCGTCGTTGATCGCCCTCTTGGTGCTGGTTCACGTGGCAGCGTTCTGCCTGATCGGGCTCTTGGGCTCCTTTACGATGACCGGCCCGGCCGTCGGCTACTGGTGCCTCGTCGCTGCCGCGTGGCTTCTGGCCTGGCTTGCGGTACAGAGGCTGGCCGCCCTGCGCCTCGCATCTGCCGAGGGTCAGCGCCTGGTCAATCTCGCTTTGCCTGTCCTGTTCGGAGCATGGCTGCTTATCCTCTGGGAAATCATCGTGCGCGGTTTTGGTGTGCCGACGATCCTTTTGCCGCCGCCGTCGATGATTGCAGCCCGGATCGCCGCCTCGGTGCCGACGCTCTGGGCAGACGTCCAGCAGACTTTCCTGAAGGCGGCGATTGCAGGCTATGTGATCGGCTGCGGTTCCGGTTTTCTGGCGGCCATCATCGTCGATCGCGTGCCTTTTCTGCGCAAGGGTCTACTGCCTATCGGCAATCTCGTGGCGGCGCTGCCCGTCGTCGGCATCGCACCGATCATGGTCATGTGGTTCGGTTCCTACTGGGAATCAAAGGCCGCTGTTGTCGTCATCATGACGTTCTTTCCGATGCTGGTGAACACCGTGGCCGGGCTCGCCGCCTCGGGTGCCATGGAGCGCGACCTGATGCGGACCTATGGCTCCAGCTATAGCCAGACGCTTCTAAAATTGCGCCTGCCTGCTGCAATGCCGTTCATCTTCAACGCGCTGAAGATCAACTCGACACTGGCACTGATCGGCGCGATCGTCGCCGAGTTTTTCGGCTCACCCATCGTCGGCATGGGCTTTCGCATCTCAGCAGAGGTCGGCCGCATGAATGTCGACATGGTCTGGGCGGAGATCTTTGTCGCAGCGCTCGCCGGGTCGCTGTCCTACGGCTTGGTTACCCTCATCGAACGGGCCGTCACCTTCTGGCATCCTTCCTATCGAACCTAAAAGAACAGAGGAGAACTGAAAACCATGAAGACGAAAATCGCTTTCTCACTCGGCCTCGCGGCCATGACCTTGATGGCAAGCTCGGCGCTCGCGGCTGACAAGCTGACCTTGCAGCTGAAATGGGTCACGCAGGGCCAGTTCGCCGGCTATTACGTGGCAAAGGATAAGGGCTTCTATAAGGAAGCGGGCCTCGATGTCGAAATCAAGCCGGGCGGTCCGGACGTCGCTCCACCGCAGGTCATCGCCGGTGGCGGTGCCGATGTGGTGATCGACTGGATGCCTTCGGCGCTCGCAACCCGCGAAAAGGGCCTGCCGCTCGTCAATATCGCCCAGCCTTTCAAGCGCTCGGGCATGATGCTGACCTGCCGTAAGGAAACCGGCATCACCAAGCCTGAGGATTTCAAGGGCAAGACGCTCGGTGTCTGGTTCGGCGGCAATGAATATCCGTTCCTGTCCTGGATGAACCATCTTGGTCTCAAGACCAATGGTGGGCCCGATGGCGTGACGGTTCTCAAGCAAGGCTTCAATGTCGATCCGCTGATCCAGAAACAGGCCGACTGCATCTCTACGATGACCTACAATGAATACTGGCAGGTCATCGATGCCGGCATTCCGGCTGACCAGCTCGTGACGTTCAAGTATGAGGACGAGAAGGTCGCAACGCTGGAAGACGGGCTCTACGTGCTGCAGAAGAGCCTGGATGATCCGAAAATGGTCGACAAGCTCGCCCGCTTCGTCAAGGCCTCGATGAAGGGCTGGGAATATACCCGCGCCAATCCGGATGAAGCAGCAACGATCGTTCTCGACAATGATGCCAGCGGTGCCCAGACCGAAAAGCACCAGAAGCGGATGGTTGCAGAGATCAACAAGCTGACGGAAGGCTCTACTGGCGTGCTGGACGTGGCAGCTGCCGAGCGCACCGTGGAGACGCTGCTTGGCGGCGGTTCCGATCCGGTCATCACCAAGAAGCCGGAAGGGGCCTGGACGACGAAGATCACCGATGCGGCGAAGTAGAACTAAAGGCTGTACCCTCCCCCTTGTGGAGACGGACCGCAGGTCCGGGGAGGCGCCTTGCCAGAAAACCCCTCCCGGCGCTTCGCGCCACCCTCCCCACGAGGGGGAGGGTAAGAGGCGGCAAGGTCTTACTTAATTCCAATCATCGGGAATCTGCCGCACTGCGCCCTTGGCGGCGCTCGTCGCCATCGCACCATAGGCGCGCAGTGCAGTGGTAACCTTGCGCTTACGCTTCTCGGCCGGCTTCCAGGCGGCGCTGCCCTTGGCTTCCATATGCGCGCGGCGTTCAGCGAGAACGGCATCATCGACGGCAAGGTGAATCGTGCGGTTCGGGATATCGATATCAATGATATCGCCTTCCTCGACGAGGCCGATCAAGCCGCCTTCTGCTGCTTCCGGCGAAACGTGGCCGATGGAAAGGCCTGACGAGCCGCCGGAGAAGCGGCCGTCCGTGACCAGCGCGCAAGCCTTGCCAAGGCCCTTGGACTTCAGGTAGCTGGTCGGATAGAGCATCTCCTGCATGCCGGGTCCGCCGCGCGGGCCCTCATAGCGGATCAGCACGATATCGCCCGGCTTGACGCCGCCATTGAGGATGCCGAGAACCGCGCTGTCCTGGCTTTCAAAAATGCGGGCGGGGCCGGAGAATTTCAGGATCGAATCATCCACGCCGGCAGTTTTGACGATACAGCCGTCCTCGGCGAGATTGCCGTAGAGCACTGCCAGTCCGCCATCCTTGGAATAGGCATGTTCCGCGTTGCGGATAACACCTTTCTCGCGATCGAGATCGACATCGGCGAAACGGCGTTCCTGGCTGAAGGCCACCTGCGTCGGCACGCCGCCTGGTGCAGCCATGAAGAAATCATGGACCGACTTGTTCTTGGTGCGAACCACATCCCAGCGGTCGAGCGCCGCACCGAGATGGGCGGAGTGCACAGAATAGACCGAAGTGTCGATCAAGCCGGCGCGGTCGAGTTCGCCAAGAATGCCCATGATGCCGCCGGCATGGTGCACGTCTTCCATATGCACATTAGCCACCGCAGGCGCCACCTTGCACAGGACTGGCACCCGGCGAGACAGCCGGTCGATATCGCTCATGGTGAAATCGACCTCGCCCTCATGGGCGGCGGCAAGCAGATGCAGCACGGTATTGGTCGAGCCGCCCATGGCAATGTCGAGTGTCATCGCATTCTCGAATGCGGCAAACGACGCAATCGAGCGTGGCAGGACCGTTTCGTCATCCTGCTCATAGTAACGGCGGGCCAGGTCAACGACCAGATGGCCGGCCTCGACGAAGAGGCGGCGGCGATCCGCATGGGTTGCCAGCGTCGAGCCATTGCCTGGTAATGACAAGCCAAGCGCCTCGGTCAGGCAGTTCATGGAGTTTGCCGTGAACATGCCGGAGCAGGAGCCGCAAGTCGGGCAGGCCGAGCGCTCGATCGCCTTTACCTCCTCGTCGGAAATGCGGTCATCGGCAGCCGCGACCATTGCGTCGACCAGATCGAGTTTCTTTTCCTTGTCTGCCCAGACAACCTTACCGGCTTCCATTGGGCCGCCGGAAACAAAGACGACCGGAATATTGAGCCGAAGCGCTGCCATCAGCATGCCGGGTGTGATCTTGTCGCAATTGGAAATGCATACCATCGCATCGGCGCAGTGGGCATTGACCATATATTCGACGCTGTCGGCGATGATCTCGCGCGAGGGCAGCGAATAGAGCATTCCGTCATGGCCCATGGCGATGCCGTCATCGACTGCAATCGTATTGAATTCCTTGGCAACACCGCCCGCGCTTTCGATCTCACGTGCTACAAGCTGCCCAAGATCCTTCAGGTGCACGTGGCCAGGCACGAACTGGGTAAACGAATTCACCACCGCGATAATCGGCTTGCCAAAATCCTCGTCCTTCATGCCGGTCGCGCGCCAGAGCCCGCGGGCACCTGCCATGTTACGGCCATGTGTGGTTGTGCGTGAACGATAGGGAGGCATTTGCGAAAATCCTGATGGTGAATTGCGAAAGAGGCAGCATCTCTACAGAAAAACCGCTTCCATGGCAAAGAATGGAATTTTGTTACCTGGTTGGAGACTTTTTATTGCAATGATTACATAGGAAAGTTCATTGTCGCATGAAACGGGACGTAATGTCTCGGTCTCAGGTGCCCTCCTAAAACGCTGTAAAGGTCATCGTTGTCAACGAGCGGGCAATACCTTGTATGTCGAGCACATTGTCATTGATGAACTTGCCGATATCCTGATCTTCGGGAATGTAGATTTTCATCAGGAGATCGTAGTCGCCGCTAGTCGAATAGAGTTCGGAGACGATTTCGCGTTCGAAAAGCGCAGCCGCAACCTCATAGGTTTTGCCGGGGAAGCATTGCAGCTGCAGGAAGACGGGTTTCATGAATATACTCCGGAAGGACAGAACTGTGCTTCACCAGCATAATGGGTCAGCTCGCTCTTAGCCAGTTGTTCTCTTCTCGCAACTGCGATATAAGCAGCACCGTTCGCACAGGCTATCTGGGAGAGACCGGTAAAACCGGCGCCGATGGAGCAACCGCCCCGGAAACTCTCAGGCAAAAGGACCAGACTAGCGTCGGACATCTGGAGAGAGGCGTGGCTTAACAAGTTACGCCCACCGAAGGAGAAAGCCCTGCCCGGTGATTCACCGGTTACGCTGCCAAGGACATGGGTGACAAACACCCGGCGGGCGCGTGAGGGCCAAACTCTCAGGTTCCGTGACAGATGGGGTTTCGTGCCGTTTTGAGCGGCGAAACTGAAACCATGTGTTGCTGAAGGACTTTGTCTGTCATGACCAATATCGCCATTATCGGCGCCGGTATCACCGGCGTTACGACCGCCTATGCGCTCGCCCGTCAGGGCTATTCCGTCACCGTTTTGGACCGCAACCGCTATGCCGCGATGGAAACCTCTTTCGCTAACGGCGGCCAGCTTTCGGCATCCAATGCGGAAGTGTGGAACAGCTGGTCGACGGTTCTAAAAGGCATGAAGTGGATGCTGCGCAAGGATGCGCCGCTCCTGATGAACCCGAAGCCGTCCTGGCACAAATATTCCTGGATGGCGGAGTTCGTCATGAACATTCCCCATTACGAGCAGAACACGATCGCGACCACAAAGCTCGCCATCGAAGCTCGCAAGCGCATGTTCGAGATCGCGGCAGAAGAACAAATCAATTTCGACCTCGAAAAGCGCGGCATTCTTCACATCTACCGTTCGAAGTACGGCTATGACCATGCGGTGAAGGTCAATAGGCTGCTGGAAGCCGGCGGCCTTGATCGCCGCGCTGTTACCAATGAGGAAATCCGCAGCATCGAGCCTGCCCTCAACGGATCGTTCTATGGCGGTTTCTTCACCCCGTCAGATTCCACCGGTGACATTCACAAATTCACCCGCGGTCTCGCCGATGCTTCCATTCGCCGTGGCGTTCGTTTTGTCAGCGATGCCAATGTTCAGATGCTGAACCACGGTCCCGACGGCGTCGTCGTTTCCTGGAACAAGGCTTCTGTCTCGCCTTCGCAGTTGGAGGCGGAGCGCTTCGATGCTGTTGTTATTTGCGCCGGTATTGCCAGCCGCAAGTTCGCTGCCCAGCTCGGCGACCGGGTCAATATCTATCCAGTCAAGGGTTATTCCATCACAATCAACCTCAACGACAATGAGAGCCAGAAGTCGGCGCCCTGGGTAAGCCTTTTGGATGATGACGCAAAGATCGTCACCAGTCGCCTCGGTGCCGATCGCCTGCGTGTCGCCGGCACCGCCGAATACAATGGCGAGAACCGCGACATCCGCCACGATCGCGTCAAGCCGCTGGTCGACTGGAGCCGCGAGCTATTTCCGGCGATGGACACGTCGAATGTCGTGCCATGGGCTGGCCTGCGTCCGATGATGCCGAACATGTTGCCACGGGTCGGCAGTGGCAAGCGTCCGGGCGTCTTCTACAACACCGGTCACGGTCACCTGGGCTGGACACTGTCGGCGGCAACGGCAGAGATCGTTGCAGGTCACATCAGCGCAGCAATGCCCGTCGATGTGAAGCCGCAGACCGAATGGCTGGCCGCTGCGGAATAGCTAAGTGAGAACGAGCGCCTGTTAAATCAGGCGCTCTTCTTATGGAGCCCGCGACTATGAGGGTCAGGACCTATTAATGTGATCGAAGTGGCGCCTGAAACGGCAAGTAGATGGAGCGCATGTTCCGATCCGGCTCTTCGCCGGATCGGAAGATACATGCGCAGCTTGCAGCCGTTTCGGCGTCCGCAGGATATGGACTTTTCGCCCGGCTACATTGTCGCAAAGGCTCGAAAATGGATAAACATTTCTTGTCCCTCTGCTCCTCGTATCCGAACGAAAAGCCTCATACCATTTCGACCAGATTAACAGGTCCTGACCCTAAGCAGCTTCAATATCTGTTTGGGAAAAATCATTGCCCTTGTAGAGCAGGGGCACGGAATAGTGGCGTGCGCACGCATAGGCAAAGCAGTCACCGAAATTCAAATCGGCGCGATGGCGCTTTTTGCCATAACGATCAAACGCCGTGATGGCCAAAAATGCTGCCTCCGCTGGTATTGAAACCAACTGGATATTCATTGCGGTAAGGAACGCCTGTACAGCACTCGACGCGTCGGCAATTTCAAGCCCAAGTATACGAGCAACACTGATCGCGGTTTCCCAGACTGCCGACGGCGAGGTCATGCGATCGTCGGACGATTGCAAGCGCGCTGCAAGGTTCCGCGCATCATCTTCATTGGTCATCATCGCCACCATGGCGGAGGCATCTATGAACATCAGGCCAGCCCTGTGCATTTAGTCGTAAAGACTGTCTCGAAATGCCTTGTCGGCAGGAAGGCCTCTATTGAGATTAGCCTTGGACCTAAGATCTCGGCAGAAACTCGCCGCAATCTCGGCAAGCGTGGGCTGGCCAAGCTGGTCGTCGAGCGCACGTTGCAAGGCGAGCCTGACGGCCTCAGTTTTGGATGGAGCCCGGACTGCAGCCTGATATCGGCGTGCCAGTTCGTCTATTCTGTCATCTTTGATATAAAGCGGCATCGGTATATCCTGCTTGGTATATTATGTATATAATTAGAGGATATCCCTTGCCGGTACAAGGGGCATGAAATTACATTTTGATAACAAAAAGTGATCAGCCATGGGAGCACGAAATCGGCGGTTTTGTGACCTTATGGCCACAAGCCGCCCCTTGCGAGTCTGCTCAAGGCCAATGCGGGTTGGCCTACCTACACCACCATGTTATCGTTTTCTTAAGCTCGGGAGGCGAATTTTATCGATTGCAGGATAAGTTTCTCCGTTTCCTGCGGCGTATGGTGTGTTTTTTCGTGAGTAGGGAACTTGCTGGTTGATGGACTTTAGGCGCCCACAGGCCAGTATTCTTGGCGCCGCACTGCTGGCTTGTACAGCTCTTGTCTCGCCCGCTCACGCGTTCGATCTCTTTGGGATTCATCTCTGGGGTGAAAAGAAGGACGCCGATGCGGATGCCGTCATAGCCGATCCGCACAGATACACCGTGGACGTTTCAACCGTTGACGACAAAGAAACGAAAAAGCTTGTCGAAGGCGCCTCCGGCCTCGTCGCCGACAAGGACAAGCCGGCTTCCGGGGCTGCAGGCCTGCTTGCCAAGGCAAGGGGTGACTATCGCCGTATTCTCGGCGCGCTCTACGCCGATGGCCGCTATGGTGGCACAATCAGCATCAAAGTCGACGGGCGTGAGGCCAGCGATATTCCGCCAGATGCCGACCTGTCGAATCCAGCAAATATTGTGATTTCCGTCCAACCGGGGCCGCAATTTCTCTTCGCCACGGCGCGGGTCAAGAATATGGCGCCGCCGCCGATCGATCCAAAGGATGTGGTCGATCGTCCGGAAAACCAGGGTTTCGCCCCGGGCGACATCGCCAGGTCCACGGCTATCGTCAAGGCCGAACGTCTCGCCGTCGATGCCTGGCGGGAACAGGGGCATCCCAAGGCGAGAATCGTTTCGCGCGAAGTGCTTGCAGATCACGACAATAGCAAGGTCGACACCACGATCGAGGTCGATCCAGACCGGCGCGCGGCCTTCGGGCCGGTCCAGGTGACCGGGACGGAGCGAATGGATCCGGAATTCGTCGCCTTTATTACTGGTCTGCAGCCCGGCGTGGAATATGACCCTGACGAGATCGAACGTGCAAAAAAGCGCCTCTCACGGCTCGAGGTGTTCCGCTCTGCTCGTATCGAGGAAGCGGATGCCATAACCAGTGACGGGCTCCTCCCGATCACCGTCGCCGTGCAGGAGCAGAAGCTGCGGCGCTTCGGCATAGGCGGTTCGTATTCGACGCTCGACGGTGCCGGCTTTGACGCTTACTGGCTGCACCGCAATCTCTTCGGTCACGCCGAGCGGCTGCGTTTCGATGCGAAGATCGGCGGTATCGGCGCCCAGTCCTACAATCCGCAGGACTACAATTATCTGCTTGGCGTGAGTTTCACCAAACCCGGCGTCTATACGCCGGATACGGATTTTATCGCATCGCTCATCGGGGAGCGGAACGTTCTTGATGCCTATACCCAGACGTCGATCACCGCCGACGCCGGTTTCACCCAGATTTTTTCCGATGAGCTCACGGGGAAGCTTACAGCGAATATATCCAAGTCGCGCTTCGACGATGATTTCTTCGGCAAGCGCGATTTCCTCACTGTCGGCCTTTTGGGCGATCTTACCTACGACAGTCGCGACAGCAAGGTTGATCCTTCACGCGGCTATTATCTGGAAGGCCTGTTGTCGCCCTTCTATGAATTCGAATTCGGCAATTTCGCCACCAAGTTCACGGCGGAAGGCCGCACCTATTACAGTTTCGATGCGAATAACCGGTTTATCCTCGCCGGGCGCCTGAAACTCGGTTCCATCGTTGGTGCCGATGTTGCCGAATTGCCGCCGGATCAGTTGTTCTTTGCCGGCGGCGGTGGTTCGATACGCGGCTACGCCTACCGCAATGTCGGCGTCAATGTGACAAGGGACGGCGAGACCTTCGTCATTGGCGGTCGCTCCCTGATCGAAAGTTCGATCGAAGCACGTATTCGCATGACTGATACGATCGGTGTCGTCGGTTTCGTCGATGCGGGTAATGTCGGCGAGGAATCCTACCCGGATTTCGCGCAGCAGATGAGGGTCGGCGTCGGCGCTGGTCTGCGCTACAATACCGGCCTTGGTCCGATCCGCCTCGATTTCGCGGTGCCGCTTGACCGGACGTCGGACGATCCCAGTTTTGCTTTCTACGTTGGCATAGGACAGGCGTTTTGACCCGGATTTTGGCA
>NZ_JBBNAN010000107.1:0-7185 GCF_037994405.1 Phyllobacterium sp. | reverse complement strand
CTTGTGACGCAGTAAACTAGCAAAAGCAACGGAGATCGGGATGGCGCTGGAAACAGTTCTCGGGACGAGCAGCGTCCATCCTCTTGTTCATGTCACGACCGTTTACCCCATCGACCAATCAATAACCAACGGCATCAGCAAGGCCGTGAACAGCAGGCTTGAAGAAACCTATGGAAAATCCCTCCAAATAATGAAGCGCTTCGAGGCAGATGTGTCAAAGATCGCCACAAGGCTTGTAACATATGAGACGTTGGACAAAGTTGAATTGAGTAATTACCTAACGTCAATCGAAGGGCCCGAATCACTATAGTCGCGGATATGATTCCGGCCTACAGTGGTTCCCTAGTTCCACAGCTTATAAAAGTTGGCTACAAATCAATGCACCAACTTCGCCGCACAGAACTGCTCTCGCCTTTGGCAGCAAACGGATCCGCGAAGCACCGCCGTTCACGTCGTAAACCTACAAATTGACAAAACTTTCAGGTTACTCTCCCACAAGATTGACGGGTGAATTCAGCCGAAGCCTTTGTAAAGAAAAAACAACATGCCACTCAGCGCTTTAGGTAAGATAAATTTACAAAATTCCCGTCGTTCCCGCCTAGAATGGAATTTCGTCGTCGAGATCGCGCGAGAAATTCCCGCCTGCGCTGGAAGAGCTACTTGACGAAGCATTGGAACGGCCGAAGTCCGAACCGTAATCATTGTCAGAGACTTGACCGCGACCGGAACTGTTGTCGAACGAACGGCCACCGCCAGCACCCTCGCCACGGGAATCGAGCATCTGCAACTCGCCGCGGAATTTCTGCAATACGATTTCCGTCGTATAGCGATCATTCCCGGTCTGGTCCTGCCACTTGCGCGTCTGCAGGGCGCCCTCGAGGTAAACCTTCATGCCTTTTCTCAAATACTGCTCGGCGACCTTGGCCAGGTTGTCATTGAAAATCACGACGCTGTGCCATTCGGTCTTTTCCTTGCGCTCGCCGCTGTTCTTGTCGCGCCAGCTTTCCGACGTGGCGATACGAAGATTGACGACAGGATCGCCCGAACCCAGCCGACGGACTTCCGGGTCAGCGCCAAGATTTCCTACCAAAATGACCTTGTTGACACTGCCTGCCATGATCTGAACTCCATAAATTCCGTTTTTAAAATTTGCGCCATCATACAGAAGCCGCATTCATGGCGGGCAACTGATTACCGCTATCCACAATATACAGTTCCCGGTCACACCCGCGTGGACAGCCATCGAAATGCTCCTGCCAGATTTGTCAGGAGAGTTTTGACGCAAGCCACGTAGCAACAAGCCGCAAAGCACCTCGTTTTTTTACAGCCAACGCTCGAACAAAACTGATTTCACACCCTGCCAGCACTATGTCAGTAGAGCGCACGCAGTTTGTTCTTTTTTTGTTCTATCACTTGCTCTAACAATGTCAACATGGCTATGGTGATTCCAACAGGGCTTGACCTCGTAAACCGAAGAAGACTTTCTAAATATAGGAAAGCCTCTCGCTGAGGGCTTAACTCCTTCCAAATTGCGCGCCCTCTCAAAGGCAAATACACATGAGCGATCAGAAGTACATTTCCATTCGCGGCGCCCGCGAACACAATTTGAAGAACATTGATCTTGATCTGCCGCGCGACAAGCTGATTGTCATGACCGGCCTTTCGGGGTCCGGTAAGTCGTCGCTCGCATTCGACACGATTTATGCCGAAGGCCAAAGGCGTTATGTCGAGAGCCTGTCTGCCTATGCGCGGCAGTTTCTCGAGATGATGCAGAAGCCTGACGTCGACCAGATCGATGGTCTCTCCCCGGCAATTTCCATTGAGCAGAAGACAACCAGCCGCAATCCGCGGTCGACGGTCGGTACTGTCACGGAGATCTATGATTACCTGCGCCTGCTCTTTGCTCGCGTCGGCATTCCCTATTCCCCGGCAACTGGCCTGCCAATCGAAAGCCAGACCGTCAGCCAGATGGTCGATCGCGTACTCGCGCTTGAAGAAGGCACACGGCTTTTCATTCTTGCACCGATCGTCCGCGGCCGTAAGGGCGAGTACCGCAAGGAACTCGCCGACCTGCAGAAGCGCGGCTTCCAGCGCGTAAAGGTTGACGGCATTTTCTATGAGATTGCAGATGTCCCGGCACTCGACAAGAAATACAAGCACGACATTGATGTCGTCGTCGACCGTATCGTCGTGCGCTCCGATATCGCCGCGCGTCTGGCGGACAGTCTCGAAACCTGCCTGAAGCTGGCCGACGGCATTGCCGTGGCCGAATTCGCCGACAAGCCCCTGCCCGCTGACGAAACAGCCAGCGAATCCGCCAACAAGTCCAAGAACGATACGCATGAGCGGATCATGTTCTCGGAAAAGTTCGCCTGCCCTGTCTCCGGTTTCACTATCTCGGAGATCGAGCCGCGCCTGTTCTCGTTCAACAATCCCTTCGGCGCCTGTCCGACCTGCGATGGTCTCGGCACACAAAAGGCAATCGATCCGACCATGATCGTGCCTGACGAAGGCCTGACATTGAAGAATGGCGCCATCGCTCCCTGGTCGAAGTCGAGTTCGCCATACTACAACCAGACACTCGAGGCGCTGGGTGCGGCTTACGGCTTCAAGCTCGGTGACCGCTGGCGCGATCTCAATGAGGAAGCGCACAACGCCATTCTCTATGGCACGGGCAGCCGCGAAGTGCAGTTTTCTTACGATGATGGGCTGCGTTCCTACCGCACCACCAAGCCGTTCGAAGGTGTTATTCCCAATCTCGAACGTCGCTGGAAAGAGACCGACTCCGCCTGGTCGCGCGAGGAGATCGAACGATTCATGTCTGGAACGCCCTGCCCGGCATGCAATGGCTACCGGCTGAAACCCGAGGCGCTGGCGGTCAAGATCGGGGGACTGCACATCGGCCAGATCACCGAAAAGTCCATTCGCCATGCCGATGCCTGGTTCCGTGAAATCGACAAGACGTTCAACGAGAAGCAGAGCGAGATTGCCGCGCGAATCCTCAAGGAAATCCGCGAGCGCCTGCGCTTCCTCAATGATGTTGGTCTCGACTATCTGGCGCTGTCGCGCAATTCCGGCACGCTGTCGGGCGGCGAAAGCCAGCGCATCCGCCTCGCGTCGCAAATCGGCTCGGGCCTCACTGGCGTGCTCTATGTGCTCGATGAACCGTCCATCGGTCTGCATCAGCGCGACAATGAGCAACTGTTGAAGACCCTGCGTCACCTGCGCGATCTTGGCAATACGGTCATCGTCGTCGAACATGATGAGGACGCCATCCTCACCGCCGACTATGTTGTCGATATTGGTCCGGCCGCCGGCATTCACGGCGGCGAAATCATTGCGCAAGGGTCACCGGCCGACATCATGGCCAGCCCGAAATCGCTCACCGGAAAATACCTCTCCGGCGCGATCGAAGTGGCCGTGCCAGCCGAACGCCGGAAGACAACCAAGAAACGCATCAAGATCGTCGGCGCGCGCGGCAACAATCTGAAGAACGTCTCTGCCGAAATTCCGCTCGGCACCTTCACGGCTGTGACTGGCGTTTCCGGCGGCGGCAAGTCGACATTCCTCATCGAAACGCTGTTCAAGGCTGCGTCGCGCCGTATTATGGGCTCGCGCGAGCATCCCGCGGAACATGATCGCATCGACGGCCTGGAATTTCTCGACAAGGTCATCGATATCGACCAGTCGCCAATTGGCCGCACACCACGCTCCAATCCCGCAACTTATACGGGTGCTTTCACACCGATCCGCGACTGGTTTGCCGGTCTCCCTGAGGCGAAAGCGCGAGGTTATCAGCCAGGCCGTTTCTCGTTCAACGTCAAGGGCGGACGCTGCGAAGCCTGCCAGGGCGATGGTGTGATCAAGATCGAGATGCACTTCCTGCCGGACGTCTATGTTACCTGCGATGTCTGCCATGGCAAGCGCTACAACCGAGAGACGCTGGAAGTCCTGTTCAAAGGCAAGTCGATAGCCGATGTACTCGATATGACCGTGGAGGAAGGTGCGGAGTTCTTCGCCGCCGTGCCTGCGGTGCGCGACAAGCTGCAGACGCTTGCCAAGGTCGGCCTCGGCTATATCCATGTTGGCCAACAGGCCAATACCCTGTCCGGCGGCGAAGCCCAGCGCATCAAACTCGCCAAGGAATTGTCGCGCAAGGCCACCGGTCGCACGCTCTATATTCTTGATGAGCCCACGACCGGCCTGCATTTCCACGACGTGGCAAAGCTGCTCGAGGTGCTGCACGAACTGGTGGAACAGGGCAATACCGTCGTGGTGATCGAACACAATCTCGAAGTCATCAAGACTTCTGACTGGGTCATCGACCTTGGACCGCATGGCGGCGATGGCGGCGGCGAGATTGTCGCTGTCGGCCGGCCGGAGGACATTGTCGAGGTCGATCGCTCCTATACCGGTCAGTTCCTCAAGGAACTCCTGCGCCGGCGTCCCGGACACAAGGCCCAGGCGGCTGCGGAATGACCTGAAAACCCGCCCTGTGGCGGGTTTTTACAATCTGACAATTGGAGGGAGGAGACCAGAATGAGCGATAGCGGAACCGTACGGACCGGAATTGGCGGCTGGATCTTCGAGCCTTGGCGCGGCACCTTTTATCCAAAGGGCCTTTCCAAGACCAAGGAGCTCGAATATGCCGGACAGCATCTCCAGACCATCGAGATCAACAGCACCTATTATGGCACGCAGAAACCGGCGACTTTCGCCAAATGGGCGAGCCAGGTCCCGGATGGTTTCGTATTTTCAGTCAAGGGCAATCGTTTCGTCACCAATCGCCGCGTTCTTGCGGAAGCTGGTGATTCAATAGAATACTTCGTCAAGTCCGGCATCGTCGAGCTGGGCGACCGGCTTGGACCACTCGTATGGCAGTTGGCGCCGACCAAGAAATTCGACGCAGACGACTTTGGCGCCTTCCTGGAGCTCCTGCCAAAGAAGCATGACGGCTTGCCCCTGCGCCACGCCGTCGAGGTCCGCAATGCGTCTTTCATTGATCCAGACTTCATCGCGCTGGCGCGTAAGAACGATGTCGCGGTGGTCTACGCCGAGCATGTCGAATATCCGGAAATTGCCGATATCACCGCGGATTTTGTCTATGCGCGCCTGCAGAAGGGCGATGATGCCATCGATACCGCCTATCCGGCCGCTGCGCTCGACAAATGGGCAGAGCGCGTTAAACTTTGGGCAAGGGGCGGTGAGCCCGATGACCTGCCGCTGGCTTCACCCAAGCAGCACGCGACGACGCAAGCTCGCGATGTTTTTGTCTATTTCATCCATGAAGGCAAAGTGCACGCCCCGCAGGCAGCACAGGCCTTGAAGCAGCGCGTGACAACCTAGTTCACGCTCAAATGAGGCACACACTGCCTATTTTCTGTGCATATTGCATATTTTTTCAACAGGTCAACTGAGCGCCAGCGGTCGCTTCCGATGATTTATGCGCCACATATCTCAGGAACTCCCTGCCCCAAGCTCGATAAAATCCCATTCCTGGAATTATTTGTCAGAGGGATGCCAATTGGCATGCTTCCTGCTTTTTGAAGTGAAAAACGGGCAAGAGGTCCGTTTCTATGCATAGGGAGATTGTTCTCTGATGAAGAAAATCGAAGCCATCATCAAACCATTCAAGCTGGATGAGGTGAAGGAGGCTCTGCAGGAAGTTGGGCTTCAGGGTATTACGGTCACTGAGGCCAAGGGGTTCGGCCGGCAAAAGGGGCACACTGAATTGTATCGTGGCGCCGAGTATGTCGTCGACTTCTTGCCGAAGGTGAAAGTCGAGATCGTTCTGGGTGACGAATCCGTTGAAGCCGCTATAGAAGCGATCCGCAAGGCGGCGCAGACCGGTCGTATCGGCGACGGCAAGATCTTTGTCTCCAATATTGAAGAAGTTGTGCGTATCCGGACCGGCGAGTCCGGCATCGACGCCATCTGATCCCAACACCCTCCGCTGGCACGTTCGCGCCGGCAACCAATATCATCGTCGCTGAACAAGGAAAATTGACATGACGACCGCTAAAGACATTCTGAAACAGATCAAGGACAACGACGTAAAATTCCTTGACCTCCGCTTCACCGATCCCAAGGGGAAGCTGCAGCACGTGACGATGGATATTGCTGAAGTTGACGAAGACATGTTTGCCGACGGTGTCATGTTCGACGGCTCCTCCATTGCTGGCTGGAAGGCCATCAACGAGTCTGACATGGTTCTCATGCCAGATACCGATACGGTTCACATGGATCCGTTCTTCGCTCAATCGACCATGGTTATCCTGTGCGATATTCTCGATCCGATTTCCGGCGAAGCCTATAACCGCGATCCGCGCGGCACGGCCAAGAAGGCCGAAGCCTATATGAAGGCTGAAGGCATCGGCGATACCATCTTCGTTGGTCCGGAAGCTGAATTCTTCGTGTTCGATGACGTCAAGTACAAGGCCGATCCGTACAACACCGGCTTCAAGGTCGACTCTACCGAACTGCCGTCCAACGACGATACCGATTATGAAACCGGCAACCTGGGCCATCGCCCGCGCATTAAGGGCGGCTATTTCCCGGTTCCGCCAATTGACTCCGCCCAGGACATGCGTTCGGAAATGCTCACCGTCATGACAGAAATGGGCGTACGTGTTGAAAAGCACCATCACGAAGTGGCTGCTGCTCAGCACGAGTTGGGCATCAAGTTCGATGCCCTCACCCGCAACGCCGACAAGATGCTGATTTACAAGTACGTCGTGCATCAGGTCGCCAATGCCTATGGCAAGACGGCGACCTTCATGCCGAAGCCTGTCTTTGGCGACAATGGTTCGGGCATGCACGTTCACATGTCGATCTGGAAGGACGGCAAGCCGACTTTTGCTGGTAATGAATATGCCGGTCTGTCAGAAAACTGCCTGTTCTTCATCGGCGGCATCATCAAGCATGCCAAGGCGATCAATGCCTTCACGAACCCGTCGACCAATTCCTACAAGCGCTTGGTTCCAGGCTACGAAGCTCCGGTCCTGCTGGCCTATTCGGCACGCAATCGTTCGGCTTCCTGCCGTATCCCGTTCGGCTCATCGCCGAAGTCGAAGCGTGTTGAAATCCGCTTCCCGGATCCGACAGCCAACCCTTATCTCGGCTTCGCCGCGATGCTGATGGCTGGTCTCGACGGCATCAAGAACAAGATCCATCCCGGTCAGCCGA
>NZ_JBBNAN010000106.1:0-15062 GCF_037994405.1 Phyllobacterium sp. | reverse complement strand
GTCAGGGAACTCTCTACGTCAGAGGATCGCGCGGCGGGTGTCATCCTTGCGCATGATCGACGGGGGGCGAACGCCAGTTCCCGCTGATGCGTTCAAGTATTGCCGTATTGGAAATACGCCGAATGCTATGTTCAAGCGGATATCAACCGCGTGAGCGCATCAATCGCAGCAATAAAGGCCTCGACAAAGGAAAGCGCGGCAGGTCTTGTTATCAGCCGCTTGCACGAAAGCTAAGATCGAGCCAAAGGTCCCAACCCTCAATACGCCAGGTGCTGTCGCGGCGCGTGAAAATGTGATCACGGTCTTGCGTTTCCCGCGCAATAAAGCGTGTGATAGACGGTTGTACAGCAACCAAATGAGTCCCGGAATGAACCATGCGCCGTTATCTGCCTGACACCTTTACGATGATGCTGGTCGGAGCGGTGATCCTCGCATCGTTCTTTCCTGTCAGCGGCGTGGCGGCAGACTATTTCGGCCTGGCAACAAAGATCGCCATCGGCCTCCTGTTTTTCCTGCATGGTGCGCGATTGTCGCGTGCCGTCGTCATTGCAGGTTTCCTGCATTGGAAACTGCACATCACCATCCTTGCAGCCACCTTCATCCTTTTTCCGCTGCTTGGTCTTTGTGCAGGGGTTCTGGTCCCGGGCATCCTGCCGCCCGCCCTCTATACGGGTATACTGTTTGTGTGCGTATTGCCGTCGACCGTGCAATCCTCGATCGCCTTTACGTCGATTGCCGGCGGCAATGTGCCTGCTGCGATCTGCTCGGCATCAGCTTCCAATATACTTGGCATGTTCCTGACGCCGCTGCTCATCGGTCTGGTGCTGTCGGCAAGTGGTCACGTGGGCTTCTCGCTTGATGCGCTGAAATCAATTCTTCTGCAGTTGCTTGCCCCATTTGTACTGGGCCAGGTGTTGCAGCCATTGATCGGGAATTTCATCAGAGCCAAGAGAAATCTGCTCATGCCTGTGGATCGGGGTTCGATCCTGATGGTCGTCTATTTGGCATTCAGCGAATCCGTGACCGAAGGCCTGTGGCATACGGTTTCGATCCGCGATCTTGGCGTCGTGATCATCGTCGACATTCTGATCCTCGCCATCGTTCTTGCTGTGACGATGTTCGGGAGCCGTTTGGCAGGATTTTCGAAGGAAGACGAGATCGCCATTACCTTTTGTGGTTCCAAGAAAAGCCTCGCGAGCGGCATCCCGATTGCGACGGTGATCTTTGCCGGGCAGAGCATAGGCACCATCGTGCTGCCGCTGATGCTGTTTCACCAGATCCAGCTCATGGTCTGCGCCGTCATCGCCCGCAAATATGCCGACGCCGCAAAGCGAGCGCGGGTAGAAAATATACAGACGGCAACATAGGCCTAGAGCGCCCAAAATGGGACACTCTTTTGGGTTCACTTCGGCTGACGTGCTGCCATCGCCTGCATCAGCTTGGACGCCAGCATGTCATATTTCTCGTCATAATGATGATCGCCCTGCAACTCGATCTTCTGGACTGTCGACAGCGATGGATCAGTGCAGGCGGTATCGTCCTCTTCGGAACCATAGACACACAAAACCTTGTCGAGCGGCAGCTTTGCGACTGCTGGCGCGACTTCATTATCGCCGCCCAATCCAAGCCACGCCCCTACTGAAACCTGGAACGGTGTCGTTTCTTCCGTACCGATCAAGCCGACGAGGCTGACGCGATCCTGCAATTGCTTTGGAAGATAGGGCCACGAAAAGGGAATTGTATTGGCACCAAAGGAGTAACCGAGCAGAAGGACAGGCAACTTGCCCGTTGGATCGACCTTCGCCACAATCCGGTTGATGTCCTTGGCGATGTCCTCCGGTTTGCGCAACGACCAGAAATAGCGCAGCGAATCCACGCCTACGACGTGCACGCCCTCTTTTGCAATGATGTCGCCTACGGATTTATCGATATCGCGCCAACCGCCATCGCCGGAAAAGAAGACCGCAAGATATTTTGGAGTTCCATTGCTTGCTGGAATATCAACGATCGGCAGGGATTCCGCCGAGGCGTCTTCCTTCGCAATATCAACGGCAGCGTCTGCGGCGATGGCAAAACGTTCGGCCTTCGTCGCGCCGAGCTTTTCTTGCGCCAAGAACAAACCGGCACTTGGCGGGCCCTTGGACTCAGCATCAGGCTTTTCCCGGACAATTGTCGCCGGATTGGGCAAATCGGCGTCGTAGGAGTAGCTGAACCCTTCGCCCGCGACAGGTTCGTAATCAGCCCCTTCGCAGGATGGCAGCTTGGTCTTCAGGCCAACAGAAGGATCTACCACAACAGCACCCGCCAGAGTTGCGGCCGGCGCATCGGCAACTGACGCATAGGACATGACGCCGCCCTCGCCGATGCCGATGACCACTGGATGCATATAGGTGTCGACGGCAATCTGGCGCTGCGCCTCCTTGGCTATCCCCTCAAGATCGGACACGAAGTAGGTGCAATCTCCGGTATCCTGGTCCAGTTCCTTGCGCCATTTCTCCAGATCGACCGTCAGCACCAGAAAATCCCGGTCGAGCAACAGCTTCGTCATGGCTTCGTCATCAGTAGCAAGGCCTCCTTTCTGCGACACGAGGATTGCAATGCCGGATGGTTTCCCGTTTGGCGCTAAGAGCGGCACGTCGTTCAAACGCTCGGACGACACGAGAATCCGGTTGCCCGATGACCCGAAGCCAAAGCGTGGAAGATAATGAAGAGCGGCGGACAGAGCGATGCTGACAATCAGAAGTGTAAGAATGACAAGCAGATAGGGCCTGCGTAGAAATTTCATCGTTTGAAGACCTCGAGGGGGCTACCGCTAACCAAATTCGTTGCGTCGATGAGCGAACGAGGCGTCGCGAGGCCCGGGGGGCAAATCAGATAGTAGGGTGTCCATTTCGGGCCGAACTTATCCTTGAAAGCGCGCAGTCCGTCAAATCGATAAAATTCAGCCCCGCGGCGATAGATGAACGAGCCAATCCGGTTCCATCGCGACGCCAGATGACTGTCGGAAAGGCCCGAAAGCGGTGCAGCGCCGAGATTGAACCAGCGGTAGCCTTCGGCCTTTGCAGCCATCAGGAGATTGGCGAAAAGTCCATCCATGATGACGCTGGAGGCATCAGGCAGGTGGCGCATCAGATCAACCGCGATTTCGTGATTATCCGCACCGCGCCACACATTGGCGAAGGCAACGATTGCGCCTTCCTTGCGCAGAACGGCGATATCGAAATTCGAAAGATAGGCGTTCTCGAACGAGCCGAGCGAGAAACGCTTCTCCGAGCCAGATTTCATTTCAAGCCAGGCATCAGACACGTCACGGAGTTCGTCCAGGATGTCCTGCGTCTGGTCCCTGGAGATGATCTCGAAGGTGATCCCTTCCTTTTCCAGCCGCCTTGCCGCGTAACGCAGCGGCTGACGTTTGGAGCCCTCCAGCGAAAAATCCGTGAGATCGACCCGGGCAACCTCGCCGAGCTTCAGCGCCGTCAATCCCATATCGAGAAACAATGGCAGCCGCTCCGGTCCTACTCCGTAGAATACCGTTCGTGATCCGGTACGGTCAGCCAGCCCGCGAAACGCCCAGGCCAGATCGGAAACTGCGCCGTCACTGCCCACAGGCTCCCCCATGGAAACCAGACTTCCGCCCGAGCGGGCATACATCACAAAACCTCGACCTTTCGGATCCATCAGGAAACGTTTGTCGCCAAGCAAGGCAAGCGCATCTGAGGCGCGCGGGGAAGCAGCTACCAGGTCGGGCACCTGTTCGGGGATCGGTTGCGCACGCAACTTGCCGCGGCCGACGCCGTTGATCACCGTATTAATTGTAATGGCGGCAAGAAACGTCAAAAGCAGAACCGACGCGCGAAGAAACCGCGATGCCTGGGCGTCCCATGCAAATTCCCACCAGAGCTCATTCGCATATTCTACATGCCGATAGGCAAAGAAGCCGAGCCAAATCACAGCAAAGGCTGTGGTGCCGATACTTGCGAGCCAACCCCAGGTCAGGTTGAACCGTTCGCCCAATGGTTTGCGGTAGAAGGAATCACGAAACAGCAACAGCGTGCCCGCCATGAGGGCGAGCATCAAAGCTTCTTCCCAAGCGAGCCCCTTTGCGAGTGCGAAGATCGCGCCGAGACTGAAGAGTACGAGCGCAAGGAACCATGCACGCCAAAGACGCCGGGCAAGGCCTCTCGCCACGATAAGCAATGCCAAACCGACAAAGCTCGCCCCGAGGTGCGACATCTCCAGAAATGGCATCGGCAGCACGTCGGCGAGCATTGCAAGCCGCCGATGCAAGTCGGGAATGACCGCCGAGATCAGGAGGACGATTCCGCCGAGGAACGCGATGCCGGCCGATAGTGGTGGAATGAGCGGCTCGAACATGCGCACGGCCAGTATCGTCGGACCGGCAAGGATATGGCGTTTGCGCAGAATTTCGGAAATGACGAAACCGGCGATCGCCACCAAAAACGGGATGAGAGTGTAGATGGCGCGATATGCGACGAGCGCTGCGATAGCATCGGGATTTTGTCCGAGGCCGAGGCCCGCGATAATGGTTGCCTCGAATGCGCCGATACCGCCTGGCGCATGGCTGATAATGCCAAGCGCCACGGCGACAACATAGACGAGAGCAAAAGCCGGAATACTGCTGACGGCACCATGAGGAAGCAGGACATAAAGCGTTGCGGCCGCAGCTGCTACGTCAACGAGACCCGCCAGGATCTGCATCAATGCGCCTTGCGACGACGGCAGGCGGACAGAAAGGCGTCCGATCTGGAGCATCCGCTCCTGGCGCGAAAGCCAAAAGAGAAGAACCGCAACCGCGACCAGGACCGATGCGCCAATTATCTGATCCACGACAGGTCCAAATGACACAACCCATGGAATCCGTGATGGATCGATCACCAGCGCAACAGCGATCAGAATCGTGAAGGCAAACCAGATCGCAAGCCAGGAAGTACCTATGATACGGCCGATATCGGCTATATCGATACCCTCCGCGGCGTAAACCCTGTAGCGAAGCGCCCCACCGGTCAGCAACGAGAAGCCGAGCGCGTTGGAGATTGCATATCCGGCGCCACCTGCCATTGCTGAAATATGGTACGGCACCCGCCCCGGCGCGATCGTTTCGACGGCGACCACGTCGTAGAGCGCAACCGCAGCGAAACTCACAACCGTGAAGAATAACGCAAGCAGCAATACACGGCCAGACATGGTATGGAGCGAGTGCTTGACGTCGTGCAGATAAATGTCGCTGGAAAGATGGCTCAGGACGAGCAGACTGATCACTGCCACGGCAATGCCGAAAAAAGCGAACAATGCTGACTTGGTTTTCTTGCCGAACGGGTGTTTTGACTGCGCCCGGGCCTCAATCCTGCGTATTTGGCTTTCGTGGTCAGGAATCGACGTCATGGGTGTTCCAAAGCGAAAAACGAATTAATCAGGCCAATTTCGCTATGAAATTGGGAGGGCGTCATTAGCCTTGCAATAATGGCGGGATTGAGCCGAGAATAGAGACAAAGTTTAACTTCCACCGGCCAAAACCGGATGAAATATAACCAACCTGTTATTACAATCTGATGATTAGAGCAATGTCGATTTAAGCACGATCCAGCGCCAGATGGCGATAGCTTCCAGGTGCTCTGACGCGCCCCACTGCAGCTGAAGGCGGTGTCAATCCCATCCCCTCGGTAATTGCTGTGGCAACTGAGTTGCTGTTCTGAATGAGGAAGGAATAGCGCAAGCCGGAAAGCCGTATTTTCTCGGCAACATTGACGGCAGCGCGCCAGCGCGCAGCAATGGAAGCATAACTGCCATCTATCAGGAGTGCCGTACGGGACGTTGGGCGCACATAGAATTCCGGATGGTAGACGAGATCGCGTTTGGCGTAGTCGGTGATCACCGCGGTAAGCGGCCCCCGGATGGCACAATAGTTGAAGCTTCCGTCAGCATTCGCGGCACCGCCATTGATTTCGTAGAGTGGCCTTCCCGTTTCATCCGCCCAGACGACAAAATTATGGCTAGCGATTCCGGCAAAGCGCGGGATCGGATAGGAGCCAAAAAGGATGCGGTGGTTCATGGAACGGTAACTCTCGAGACACTGAATTAGGGATAACCGAATCTTCAATAGACCATTTATTTTCAAAGACAACACCACCATTCTTCACAGAATTGCGAGCGAATTTTACTTAGCCAGCGTACTTAGACGCGACAAAGCAAGATTGCGAATATTTATGCCAAAATCTGGCAATTTATCCGTTCTGATCACCAAAGACTGTTGAAATCGATACGAGCTATCGAAAAGAGTGGCCCTCAGATTTTATTTTGTTCATCTGGCATTTGTTTCGATGCAACAGGTTCGCTTCGCCGGCAAACCTCTGATCGGTCTAGACAACACGCACCCTGATCTCACCAATCCCTTCCACACCGCCATGCATTTGATCGCCACGCTGAATTGCACCTACGCCCGCCGGCGTACCAGTATAGATGAGGTCTCCAGGTTGCAGCGTGAACAAAGTCGACAGATAGGCGATCGTCTCAGGGATCTTCCAAATCAACTGATCGAGGTCGCCGCGTTGGCGTTCAGTGCCGTTGACCTTCAACCAGACAGCACCTTGGTCGGGATGGCCAATGCTCGATGCAGGAACGATGGCCGAACATGGTGCAGAAGCTTCAAATGCCTTGCCCACTTCCCAAGGGCGGCCAAGCTTCTTCGCTTCGCCCTGCAGATCACGACGGGTCATGTCGAGGCCAACAGCGTAGCCAAACACATGATCGAGCGCATTTTCTACGGTAATATCAGCGCCACCTTTTCCAATCGCAACAACCATCTCCATTTCGAAATGCACATCTTTGGTCGCAGCTGGATAGGGAAAATCGTGCCCGTCTGTCACGAGACAGTCCGGGTTCTTCTGGAAGAAGAATGGCGGCTCGCGGTTTGGGTCATGCCCCATCTCAATGGCATGATCGGCGTAGTTGCGGCCGACGCAATAGATGCGATGAACCGGAAACAATTTCTCCGAACCGATTACCCGCAGGGTTGGTTGCGGAAGTGGGTCAAAAACGAACTGATCTTTCATTGCATGCGCCCTTCACAATTTGCACGATACGCACCTTTCTGGACTGCATACGCGTACGACATGTTATAGAGATCAGACGATCGCCCGATGCAACCCGGCATAGTGCCCTGTGCAAGGATTTCTCATTCTACGATGTACCTGAGATCTGATTTGCGAAATCCGCCGATTGCGGAAGTCAGCGACGACGCGCTGCTGGATGAAGTGCAGCGGGCCAGCTTTCGCTATTTCTGGGAGGGCGCGCATCGGGAGAGCGGGCTTGCCCGAGATCGGTCCGGACGTACGGCCGACCCGAACAATGATCTTGTCGCAATAGGCGGGTCCGGATTTGGTTTCATGGCGCTTCTCGTTGCCATCGAACGCGGCTGGGTCACCCGCGATGATGCAATGGTGCGGTTTGAAACAATGCTGTCGGTGCTTGAGCGCACAAGGCGCTACAATGGCGTCTTTTCGCATTTCATCAACGGCCGAGACGGCTCGACAGTCCCATTCACGAAGCTGGACGATGGCGGTGATCTGGTCGAGACTTCGCTGCTCATACAGGGGTTGATCTGCGTTCGGCAGTATTTTGCCTTAGACGAACCCAGGGAAGTCTCCATCCGCAATCGCATCAACCGGCTTTGGCACGAGGTTCAGTGGAATTCCCACATCAAGGGCGACGAGAGGGTACTGTATTGGCATCATAGCCCGAAATTCGGCTGGGCGCGCAATGTACCGATACGCGGATGGAATGAAGCGCTCATCACCTATGTTCTCGCCGCCGCATCACCCGATTTCGGCATCGATTGCGAAATATATCATGAAGGCTTTGCTGCAAACGGCGCCTTCCTCAACGGCCGCGACTATTACGGTGTTACGCTACCGCTCGGCCCGGACTATGGCGGCCCCTTATTCTTCGCGCATTATTCGTTCTGCGGCCTTGATCCACGCGGCCTTGAAGACCGCTATGCCGATTATTGGCAGCAGAACTGCAGCCATGCACGGATCAACTATCTGCATAACGTCAACAATCCACATGGCTACAAGGGCTACGGTGCCGATTGCTGGGGCCTTACTTCCAGTCACGGTCCCAAAGGCTATGTCGTCAGTTCCCCAGGCCTTGATTTCGGTCTGATCGCACCCACGGCTGCTCTCAGCAGCCTGCCTTACTTGCCGCAGGAGTCCATGCGGGCCTTGCGCCATTTCACGGCGCTGCCGCAGCACAAGATCTCCGGGCGTTTTGGATTCGTCGACGCTTTCTCCTTAACAAGCAATTGGTTTGCCAGAACCTATCTCGCCATCGACCAGGGCCCAATGATCGCGATGATTGAAAACCACCGGAGCGGTCTTTTGTGGAACCTGTTCATGAGCGCTGCCGAAATTCAGATTTCGCTGCGGAAACTTGGGTTCGCAAGCCCCCATCTTGCACCAGAAACGGAACCAAACGGATATTGAGGCCTTGCTTCACCTGGAGCAAATGATCATCTTCCGGTCACGTCCGCGTCCATTTCTGCAAATCAAGGAACAGAGATGAAAGTCCATGCCGTTTTCAACCGCGATGGCGGCACATTTCGCACGACGGACATGGTGCTGTTCGCCAAAACGGCGAAGGAAGTCTTTGAAAGGCACGGGCATTCTTTTGAAAGCGAACTCGTAGCAGGCAAGCATATTGTAAAAGCTCTAAGGAGTGTTGCGGCCGAGGCAGGCGAGCACGTGCTGATGGCCGGCGGCGGCGACGGCACGATTTCAGCCGCTGCTGATGTTGCATGGAAGGCCAAGGTACCGTTGGCAGTGCTCCCTGCCGGAACAATGAACCTGTTTGCGCGCGCGCTAAAAATACCGCTGGAACTCAACGCAGCACTGGAAAGCCTTGCAAGCGGAACCATAGAAACCGTCGACATATCAACGGCCAATGAAGAGAGCTTCGTCCACCAATTTTCCATCGGATTTCAGCCGCAAATGATCAAATTGCGCAACACTTTGGAGTTTCGCTCGCGGTGGGGCAAACGGCTGGCAAGCATGCGGGCGTTTGCCAAAGCTATGGGCGACCCACCGCGTTTTACGGTGCGGCTGGTCCTCGATGGTGCTGCTACAGTACGAACGGTCTCAGCCATCTCGATAGTCAACAACCCCTATGGTCAGGGGATGCTCCCGGTGCCCGACCGGATCGATCGGGGGGAGCTCGGCGTCTATATCGCAGATCGGCTAACGCCAGCAGCTTTGATGAAACTGGCTTTTACGGTTCTGACGGGATCCTGGCGCCGCAATCGCGATGTCGATGAAATTTTAGCCAAGGAAGTGGAACTGCATTTTCCACATTTGCGGCGCAGCGCCAAAGCCACCATCGACGGCGAACTGATCCCCCTGCCAAGAGATGTAAAGATCGCCATTCACGCTGGTGAACTTAAGGTTCTTGTCCCCTCCGGCGCGTGGAACAAATGAAAACGGCGCGGCTTTCGCCGCGCCATTCAGTTCAATCTTATGAGACGTATTAGCTCTTCTTCTTGCTCTTCTTGACAGGCGCAGGAGTGGCGGCAGCAGGATTTGCCGCCTTCTGGGCAGCAGCTTCTTCAGCGGCAACCTGATCGGCGCTCTTCGGCATTGTATCGACTATGGAACGAACCTTGCCCTTGTCGGTAACTGTGCACATGGCATCGCGAAGATCGGCTTTCAGCCGTACCTGGTTTACCCCACCACCAACGGCTTCGACGTCAACTGCCTTGATGTTGCTTTCGGAGAGAAAATATTTGGTAGCAGCGGCAGAAATGCACGGCTCGGCTAGCGCGGAATTTACGGGCGGGCGAACCGGTGCAAATGTCGGGATCGTTGGCATCATGGTAGGCACGCCGGTTGTGGAGCACGCAGCCAAGGGAATAAGAACCGCCAACGGGGCAATTCGGCTCAAAATGTTGGTAGGCAGGCGCATGGCTCTCTCCGCAAAGTCTTGTAGCAGGATTGGGATATTGGCCGGAAACTATTCGCTTTTCGCTATTTGTCTAGTGGCGCAACTGCCACAATGAGACTTTATTGCCACAATATTTGAGGCCATCTCAAGGCGAGACCGACAGCATCCAGTTTATTACACCGCGCCAATCCGTCATGCGGATTGGAGTACCGTGATTGCCGCTTTCAAACCGGTGAAACCGTGCGGGATAGCCTTTCGAGGTCGCCCTTATCTTTTGATAGAAAGCTTCCTGCTTGTCGATTGCGAAGACGGGATCACGGCTGCCATGACCGAAGAAGACGGGGATACGCCGCTTGAACGGCGCCGATCCAATAAACTTCTCGTCCCAAAGCGACCCAAGGATGATCAGGCCGGAAATGTCCTTCGATGTTTGCGCGTCCTGCGCAAGCCGCCAGCAAAGGGAACCGCCCATCGAGCCGCAGGCGACGAAAAGCTTGGCTCGTGGCGATTGTGATTTGAAGTAGTCGATTAGCCCGGCGATCTCACTCTCACCCTTGTCTTCGAAGTCGCTGAAATCCGGCGTCAGGTAAAGTCCACCATTGCGATCCATCAGGTTTTTCAAGCGATTGAAATTGCCGCCGAAGGTGAAGTCATTCATGCCTTGCTGGCGGTTCCCGCCTTGCCCATGCAGGTAGATTGTAATGATTGAGGCCCCGGGATCGAGTTTTCCGACCGCCATGACCTTCACAGCACCGTTCTCGGTTGTGACAACCAGATCTTTCTGCGAACGCTTCGGCTGCAACGACACGTAGCTATCTTTAACGCGGCGTTCCGGTACGGTGTCCCGGCCATTGATATCTCGCATCTCGTTATAGTCGACAACAATATAGTCGCCGCCATCGCCGGTTTTCAGAATGCCGGGATAGGCAAAAAGGTCATCCTTGTAAGGCTCAAGCTGCAATGCCGAAGCGGCGCTCGAAAAGCAAACGAAGGCGAGCGCGCCAAGGATCAATGACTTTATCAAAGGGATTTTCCTATCGGGTTGTTTCGGCGATGGTTCCGCCAGCACGATTCAACATATCTGGCGTATCCACATCAATAGCTGCTGCCTCGCCGAGTTCAACATCGATCACAGGAATATCACCTCGTTCGATCAAATGCCGCGCGCCGACATCGCCGGCAAGTGAGAACACTTCGTCAAACAGAAGCCTTGGCAACAGGACCGGGTTGCCGCGCTTTCCTTCATAGGTTGCTCTGACCACAGACTGTCCCCCGGCATGCTGGAACCGGGTGATCATCGACTTCAAATCCGACGCCGACAGCGCCGGCATGTCGGCCAGCAGCATCATCACGCCATCGGCCGAAGACGGTACATGTCGGATCGCGGTCTGCAGCGACGAGGCAAGCCCGCTGGCATAATCCTTGTTCAGCGCGATCACGACATTGAGTCCATCCAGCGCCGCGCTGCATTGCTCCGCCATATGGCCGAGCACAACGATAACAGGGTGACCGTCGGCCTCGATTGCCAGCAGGGCCGAGCGGCGCAGCAATGGTACGCTGTCGAAGGTCGCAAGCAGCTTGTTCGTCCCATTCATGCGGGTCGATTGACCAGCAGCAAGGACAGCAATGGCTACATTTGCCCTCGGCACGGGTGGCCGCGGATCGCGCGGTTGCGGGCGCGTCGCAATTTCCATCAATAAGCCGCCGACACCCATGCCGACAATATCAGTCTTGGTGACAGGTACATTCGCCATCAACCGCTCAAGCACCCAGTCAAAGCCGTTCTCCTTGGGGCTCCGCGCGCAGCCTGGCGCGCCGATGACGGGTGTTCCATCGAGTTCTCCAAGGACGAGCAGATTTCCCGGATCCACCGGCATACCCACATGGTGTACGATCCCTCCAGCTTCGCGCATCGCCGCTGGTACGATATCGCCCTGATCGACGACCGCCGACGCACCAAAGACGATGACGATGTCATTGGCCTCGTGCAGCTCGTGGATGGCAGCGGCCAACGGCTTGCTTCGATGAGCCGGACGCAGCTCAGACGTCAAAAATCCATGGTTCGCCGCAATCCGCGCTTCGATAACGCGACGGGTCTTGTCGAGCACGCTAGTCTTGACCGCAGGCAATGTCGTCTGGATCAGGCCGACACGCGAGCCGGAAAAACCATGGACTCCGAATACTGTGTTGCTGCGCGCCAAATCAGAGATCTTGTCCAGCACAGCGGTCGAGACCGCAAAGGGAATGATTTTGACGGTCGCCACCATCTGTCCCTCTGCGACCCGTTCGAAAGCTTTCAGCGTGGCAATGGTAACGGACGGATCAACGGCGTTAATGGCATTGATGAGGTCGCCGTCGACAGCGAACAGGCCAGTCTTCTCCGCGTAGCAATTGACCCGGCCGGTCGCGGCAGGCCCCGCGCGTACACCAAACCATTGCAGCGCCTCGGTTATTTTCAAGGCTGCGGCGTTCTCTTCCAGATCCGCTTGCTGCAAACGCGCAGCGATAACTTTGGGTACGCCAGCGTCGCGCAATTGCTCGATATCGCTCTCAGTGAGCACGTGGCCCTTTTTGAGTTTAAGAGCGCCGGCATGCGTAGAATGCGCTAGAATTGCGCCAAGCGCATCCTTGATCGAGATTTCGCCAAAGATCATGCTGTCTTTTCCAATTGCCGCGCTGCCCGCAGTCCTCGAGCACGAAACGCCCTGATAACTTCACCCATGACCGCAACGGCGATCTCGGCGGGGCTCGCCGCGCCAATGTCGAGGCCAATCGGTGAATGGATCAGACCTATCTGTTCATCGGTCAGACCAAGCGCTTTCAACCGGTCAACGCGCTTCGCGTGCGTCTTGCGGCTACCGAGAGCACCCACGTAGAAGCATCCGGCCCTCAGCGCCCGTTCAAGCGCCGGATCGTCAATCTTCGGATCGTGCGTGACGACGGCAACCGCCGTGTACGGATCGAGCGGCCGTGTTTCGAGAACATCCTGCGGCCATTCGGTAGAGAGCTTGACGTCAGGGAACCGCTCCGGCGTCGCAAAGGCAGTACGCGGATCGATGATTTCCATGTCGTAGCCAGCGATCTTTGCTATGGGAGCCAATGCCTGGCTGATGTGGACGGCACCGACCACCACCAGACGCGGCGGCGGCACGTGGACATTGAGGAAGAATGACCGCCCTTCGATTTCTGCGAGTGCAGACCTTCCGGACAGAAACGCCTGCCTGATCGCCTCCCCAAGCACGCCGGCAACAGGATCACCCTCTTTGATCACGCGGTCACGCCCGTCGGCAAGATCGGTCAGCAGGATCGCGGCGCTGCGAGCGCGGCGTTCTTCATTGAGTTTCTTGAGGCAATATGGATCCACGCTCAACCCAACCGTTCGACATAGACTTTAATGCGCCCACCGCAAGACAAGCCAACTTGCCACGCCGTCTCATCGGCAACACCGAATTCCAGCATTCGCGGTTTGCCCTGGCTAATGACATCCATCGCCTCGGCGATCACCGAGCCCTCGACGCAGCCGCCAGAAACCGAACCTTCAAAATGACCTGCCTCGTCGATCACCAGATGGCTGCCCACCGGGCGCGGCGCCGAGCCCCAGGTTTCGACAACTGTTGCAATCGCCACATCGCGGCCCTCAGCCATCCAGCCTTCGGCGATCATCAATGGGTCGAGTGTCTGTTCGAGGGAGTTTTGCAGTTTCATGGCCATACCTCCGGTTTCAATATGGGTGCAACCTGCCGTCGTGAAAAGAGGCTCGCTGTAACCATCGCTTCGGATCATCGTTCTTTTCGCTCGGGTGGCTGAGGGCCCTGCATAAATCATCCAGCGCATCCAGATTATGAACGGCACGGAAATCATCGACATAGGGGAGCATGGCTTTGACGCCCCGTGCTCGCGGCTCGAACCCTTCAAACCGCAGCAATGGATTGAGCCAGATCAGCCGCCGGCAGGACTTCGAAAGCCGATCCATTTCCGCTTCGAGACCACTGGTTTCCTCCCGCTCCAGTCCATCGGTGATCAGCAGCACCACCGCGCCCTGGCTAAGTACCCGCCGCGACCAATGGCGATTGAACTCCCGCAGCGTCTCTCCAATACGGGTGCCGCCGGACCAGTCCTGTACGGCGTCTGCGCAATGGGCGATCGCATCATCAGGATCGCGATAGCGCAACGGTCGCGTGATATTGCTGAGCCGCGTGCCAAAGACGAAACAATGAACGCGGCGGCGCTTGGCCATCATCGCGTGCATGAAGTGCAGGAAGATGCGAGTATATTGGCTCATCGAACCGGAAATATCGGCAAGCACGACCAGCGGCGGATGCACTTCACGGCGTGAGCGGAACTTTGGCAGAATGAGATCACCGCCAGTACGCAGACTTGCCCGCATCATCGACCTCGGATCGATGCGCGCTCCCTTGGGATCCGTGCGGTAACGCCTCGTTTCGACCTTGTCGACAGGCAGCGTCAACTCGTCCATGGCCCGGCGCGCCTGGCTGAGCTCGTCGGCCGACATCTGCGCGAAATCCTTGTGTCGCAGCACTTCCTTGCCGGAGAATGTGAAACGCGCATCGACATCGACCTCCGGCGGACGTTCGCCCGGTTCGTTGCGCGAGCTGCCCTTGAATAGGGCCTGCGCGACACGCGCCTCGGCGGCTCTGGGTTTCTGCTGTTCGCGCGCCATGGCCACGGGAGAGAACATTGCGAGCATTTTCTCGATCAATTCGCGAGACCGCCAATAAAGCCGGAATGCCTCATCAAATGTTGCGTGATCCTCGCGCCTGGTGACGAGCACGCTGTGCAGGGTCCAGTAGAAATCGTCGCGCGATCCGATGCCCCCGGCCAGGACAGCCTCGATCGCATCCGTCACCGCGGCCGGGCCGACGCGCAATCCGGCCTTGCGCAAGGTGCGCGCGAAATAAACAATATTGTCCGCAAGGCGGCTATCGGAGCGTGCTATCTCTGGCGATGGGGCGAGTGTTTCCATGTCACGCCGCGTTCAGCTCCGCCTTGACTTCATCCAGAATACGCCGCCCCTCACCGCCTGAAATTCTGGCGATATCATCCTGATATTTGAGCAGGACGCCGATCGTGTCGGACACCGTTTCCGGATC
>NZ_JBBNAN010000105.1:0-4300 GCF_037994405.1 Phyllobacterium sp. | reverse complement strand
CTTTTGTGGCGTGCGGGTCACCGGCGTTTGCTTTGATGTCGATGGTCCGCGGGTAGGTGGATCGGGCCGGGACGGCGGTCGTCAAACCAAGGTCATTGGCTGCGGTCATACCGTCGACGAGTACACGGAGCTTGTCCCGCCGGCAATTGCATCGATGAATGAGGCCCGCCGCGGAAATACTATTTTGCAGGCAGTTCAGACGTGATCCTTGTCCTACTCGCCTATTGCATATACCAGCCGTGACTCACGACCAGCGACTGGCCGGTCAGTGCGTTGGTCTTTGAGGCCGCGAAATATAGCACGGCATCCGCCACGTCATCGGTGGTCGTGAATTCGCCGTCAACAGTGTCCTTCAGCATAACGGTCTTGATCACCTGGTCTTCTGTGATGCCGAGCTCCTTGGCCTGCTCCGGAATCTGCTTGTCGACCAGAGGAGTGCGCACGAAGCCAGGGCAAACGACATTGGCAGCAACATTATGTTCAGCACCCTCCTTCGCCACCACCTTGGCGAGACCGATCAGGCCGTGCTTGGCGGTTACGTATGGAGCCTTCAGTTTCGATGCCTCTTTGGAGTGTACCGAACCCATGTAGATGATACGGCCGTAATTGGCGGCGTACATATGGCTGAGGCACGCCTTGGTTGTCAGAAACGCTCCATCCAGATGGATCGAGAGAAGCTTCTTCCAATCGGCAAAAGGAAAATCGACCAGAGGTTTGACGATCTGTATCCCGGCATTGCTGACCAGAATGTCGATCTTCCCGTATTTGGCAATGACGTCGGCAACGCCCTTCTCGACCTCCGCTTCGTCGGTTACGTTCATCGCGACCGCAAATGCATCAACGCCATTGGACTTGAACTCAGCGGCTGCCGCGTTCGCCGCGTCGATGTTGAGATCGGCGATCACGGGAACGCCGCCCTCAGCGGCAAAGCGCAAGGCTATTTCCTTGCCGATGCCGCTGGCTGCTCCGGTGATAATCGCAACTCTTCCTGTAAAACGTGACATGCTGCACCTCATTTGACGTTTGGGTATCAATCCTATTTCAGATAATCGAACACGACTTCGCCAAGTCCGAGCGTTAGATCGGCAACATAGTGACTTGCTGAGATAACTTCGTGGACGGGGAGGCGGGCCACGTCGCACATGGCGTGTTCATAGAGCTGTAGCGCCGCCGGACCGGACCACGCTCCCTTCACGGTGACATCTTCGAGATAATAGCGCACGAGTTCGCAGATGCGCGGCGAACAATCGACATGCGGGATGATCTTGATCATGAACGCAGGCTTGGCCATCGACTTAGCCAAAGGGGCGAAATCAAGCTCGCGATGTTTGTATCCCATGGTCGCGGTTGCGCACAGCACGCTTCCGTAGTGCAGCGTGCCGACGATCGTCTCCTGTTCGTGCCGAATTTTTGGTGTCGCCAGCTTCTTCGGAAATCCCCAAATCTCGCGGCCACCGGCAATGGGCGAATTGTCATCGAGATACATGGCATGCACGTAGCCGCCTTCCTGGATTTCGCCGGCGGGGGTTCTGAAGCGAACGGGTATTACCTGGCCAGTCTCGGTGTAATCCCCGAAACCCGTGGAATCCGGCATCCGGATAAACTCATAAGCCACCGTATCACCAATCACTTCGAGTGGCTCTGGCACGACGGCGCGAAGCGCGGCCGGATCAGTCCGGTAATTGATGACGACGTATTCGCGGTTGTAGAACTTATAAGGCGGCTTCGGATAGGCCGGGTCATTAAGCGGCATGGCGAAAGCATTGGCGCGGACATTTTCTATGTTCATGGGCGTGCTCGCTGCTGGGTTGGAGTGCGGTTCGGTGGCAATCGGTGGCTAGGCCAAGTCAAAGGTTGCAACCCCGTCCGGCGTGTCGGGGCGCTCCAGCACTTCGGGATGGCGCAGCGTGCGCACCGCGTCGTTGTAGCCCGAGGCCCAGTGCTCTTCCATCGTCAGGCGGGAAAACTCATAATCTTTCGAAGTCCCTTCGTAGGATTTGGCGCGGTAAATCAGTTGAACAATGTTGTAGACAGTTTCGTCGGCCTGCTCGATCAGAAGCTTCGTTTCATCGTCTGCTGCTGCCAGTGTCTCTTTCGGCACCATCTTCAGCAGATGGTTGAGAGCACGGCGCAGGCGCTGCGCCCTCTTGAACTGGTCGGTAGCAGCGCGAGTGCGGCTTGAGAAGCGGATCTCCTTCTGACGGAGATCAATGCCAATCAGATCGCGCGGGAACTCGCCCCTCGCGTTCCATAGATCCACCTGGAAAGCCAGCGTATCCTTGCGCGGAAAGCTTTCCAGTACCCATTGCAACGGCGTGTTGGAGATCAGTCCGCCATCCCAATAGTACTCGCCCTCGATCCTTGTCGCCGGGAAACCAGGCGGCAAGGCGCCGCTTGCCATGATGTGCTCGGGCGTTATTTGATTCGTCGTGCTGTCGAAATATTCGAAATTGCCGGAGCGCACGTTTACCGCCCCAACGCTGAACCGCATCGGACCGGAATTGATGCGGTCGAAATCGACCAATTGCTCAAGCGTCGCCTTTAGCGGGGCAACGTCGTAATAGCTTTCGGCCTCCATGCTTCCAGCCGGAGAGATGAAAGGCGGCAGGGGACGCGGGACAAAAAAGCCGGGCGCCCCGTTCACAATGGTTGCAAATGCCTGCGCCTGATTGACAAAACCGTGCGCCATATCACCTCTCGCAGCAAGTCTGCTAAGGATAGATGAGGCGACCGAGGCCAAGCCAAATGGCGGCTCGGTGATCGTCTCCCAGAAAGTACGTAACGCGTCGACGCGCTTGTGCGACGCATTCCCGGCAATCAAGGCGGAGTTGATCGCGCCGATCGAAATACCAGCAACCCAATCCGGATGCAGATCGGACTCAGCAAGCGCCTGGTAGACACCCGCCTGATAGGAGCCGAGCGCTCCGCCGCCTTGCAAAAGCAGGGCGATCCGCTCGAAGGGCGGACGCTTGCTCGTATGGTGGCTCTTTTTCTTTGGCGGGCGATTGACGGTCATGCGGGTCAATCCGTTTCAGGTGGCGATGTCGCTTAGCACGGCTGCGGCAACGTTTCTGTGACGGCAGTAATTTCCGTCGCTGTCGCAGACCAGATCCCACAAGCATCGAATGAAGTATATACACGAATTGAAGAATGAAACAGGTGGCCGATATTGGCGATCTGCTCAGCTGTGTGGCCAGGCGCCAGGAACAGATAGCCGGACCAGACCATCAATGGCGGACGAGCTTGCCCGTTAGGAACCGTTTAGAACTGGACCTACCGCAGGCGATCGAGCAACTGTCGTGCTTCAATAAGGTCGGGGGTATCAAAGCCCTCGGTGAACCAAGCGTAGATGGGGGCAAGGATGTTCACGCATTCTTTGTCGCGCCCCCGGTCTATGCAACAACGGGCGAGGTTCATGGCGGCCCTCAGTTCCGTCGATCTCGCACCCTCAGAACGGGCCATCGCCAGAGACTTGCGAAACCATTTCTCAGCAAGGGCTTTGCGCGGATCTAGGCGCGACAAGAGCTCGCCCTTGATGCGCAAGAGCTCGGGCAGCTGGTACTTTGAGCCAGACTTGGCCAAGACGCCCAAACCCTTCTCTAGCAACGCCAATCCCTCGTCGGCCTCGCCATATTCGCCGCAAGCTTGGGCGAGCACAGCAAGATAAAAATTCATGCCCATATCCGCTCCGGTCGCGGCGATGCCCGCGACGCCCTCGCGCATATTCTTGATGCCTTCGTCCATTTGTCCCAACTGAGCATGGGCCCAACCGAAGTAGAAGCGACCTGTGGCCGCCAGGAGAGGCAGACCATATCTAATTGATACATCAAGCTGCTTTTCAGCCCATTCTCGACCTTCCTCAGGTTCCCGCCGCATGAGATGGACAATTGCCAAGTTGGCCTGGACCGTGGCCAAAGTAACGGAATGGGACTCTCGTTCAGCCAGCGCCATCGCCTCACGGCAGCGCTCAAGAGACTGATCAGGATAGCCGCGTATGCAAAGCATTAGGGCAGAGAAATTCCGGCAGCAAACCCCGGGATCATGACCGGTATATATATAAGTCAGCTGGTGATCCCTATCGGGATTGTAAATCGCCATTCCGCAGCCTGCGTGGTGATCTGCGGCAAGATAATCCCCCATATAGAACTTGGTTGCCCAGAGATGGTGATGCGCCTCGAGGAGCATGCCCAAATTTTTCGAGGCCTGCGCGATCTGCAGACATCGTCGTCCGAGGTCATCGGCTTCGCGCAAATGGCCGGAGATCATGTGATACGACGCTTCGCCCCGGACCGCTACGAAG
>NZ_JBBNAN010000104.1:0-4977 GCF_037994405.1 Phyllobacterium sp. | reverse complement strand
AGCAGGCTGCTGAAAAACTCTCTGGCTTTTGGGTTTGCGGCATGATTCCCTGATGGTGCAACAGATAGGATTGATTTGGATGCGCGGTGGGGATGATCGGACGGGGTCGCTGTTTTCGTATGTTGATCTTGAGGCACGAGTTCCGGCCGGCCACCCGCTTCGGGTGATGCGCGCGTTGGTGAACAGCTCGCTTGCGTCGCTGGATGGGATGTTTGCGGCGCTCTATGCGAAGACGGGTCGGCCGTCGATTGCGCCGGAACGGATGCTGCGGGCGGTGTTGCTGCAGATGCTGTATTCGATCCGCTCGGAACGACAGTTGATGGAGCGTCTGGAGTTCGACCTGTTGTTCCGCTGGTTCGTGGGTCTGGGGATCGACGATGCGGTGTGGGATGCCTCGTCGTTTTCGAAGAACCGGGATCGGCTGCTGACGACGGAGGTGGCGCAAGGCTTCCTGTCGGCGCTGCTTTCGCAGCCGGCAGTCAAGAAGCTGCTGAGCGCGGAGCATTTTTCGGTCGACGGGACGATGCTGAAGGCGTTCGCCTCGATGAAGAGCTTTCGGGCCAAGGACGGCTCCGACGAGCCGCCGGACGATGGGCGCAACGGCGAGCGCAACTTCCGCAAGCAGAAGCGCTCGAACGAAACGCACGCCTCGACGACGGATCCGGACGCGCGGCTCTACCGCAAGGGCAATGGCCAGGAGAGCCGGCTGGCCTATCTGGGGCACGCGCTGATGGAAAACCGCAACGGTCTTGCAGTGGATGGCGCGGTGACGCGTGCGAGCGGCACGGGCGAGCGGGAGGCAGCGAGCGAACTGAGCAAGGGCCTTGCCGAAGGCGCGACGCTGGGCGCCGACAAGGGCTACGACGCGGAAGCATTCGTCGAGGGGCTGAAGGACCGCAAGATCGTGCCGCATGTTGCGATCAACGGGTCGGTGAGCAAGACGGGCAAGGTGCGCAAGACGGCGGTGCCGCCGCAGGTGGCGCAAAGTCCCGGCTATGCGATCAGCCTGCGCTGCCGCAAGCGGATCGAGGAAATCTTCGGCTGGGTTAAAACGACCGGCGGTCTCTCACAGCTCAAGGTTCGCGGACTGGATAAGGTGGAGGCGGTCTTCACCTTCGCCCTTGCCGCCTACAACATCGTTCGTCTTCCGAAATTGATCGGGTCGACGGGCGAAGTGTGTCTTGCGAGAGGTGAATAAGCCAATATGACCAGAAAACCTGCCTCGGTCAGCCCGAATCCGGCCGATACCCGTCGAAAAATCGCGACCACAGCAAACGCTTGCGGCAACGCAGAGCGAATTTCAGCAGCCTGCTAGATCAAATGCCGCAGGATCACGAACAGCGTGAAGGACAGGGCAATCGACACAGGCAATGTCAGCACCCAGGCCATCAGCAAGTTGCGAACCGTCGACATCTGCAATCCCGAGCCATTGGCGACCATCGATCCGGCAACGCCGGACGATAATATGTGCGTCGTACTGACCGGCAGGCCAAGCGTATCTGCGGTGAAGATCGTACCCATCGCCACCAGCTCGGCCGAGGCGCCCTGACCATAGGTAAGATGCGTCTTGCCGATCTTTTCACCCACCGTAATGACGATACGCTTCCAGCCGACCATGGTTCCAAGGCCCAGCGCCAGGGCGACCGCAACCTTGACCCACGTCGGGATGAACTTCGTCGCATTGTCGATGGCCTGATGATAGGTCTTGATCGTCGCAAGGTCCGCCGGCTCCATCGGCAGCAATTTCTTCTTGTCGATCAGTTTCAGGGCTTCGCCGGCGAGGTACATGTCGTTACGCGTGTTGCTGACCATGCCAACCGGGACATTGGCAGCCGAGCCGTAGGGCGAAATCGTGGCATTGGTGTCGATGATGAATTGCTGCAGGGCGACTGTTGTCGCGTCGCTCCAGGTCTTGTTGCGTACCGCCTCGCTGACGACGGCTTTGGCATCGGTCACGACGACACCAGGCTTTTCATATTTCTTCAGTGCGACACCTGCCTGCCTCGCTGCAGCCTTGTATGCGTCAAGATAATTGACGTCCGGTGTGCGGTTGAGTGCAAAGGCGGTAGGCACGACGCCAATCAAGATGAGCATAATGAGACCCATGCCCTTTTGGCCGTCGTTCGAGCCATGGGCAAAGCTTACACCCGTGCAGGTGAAGATCAGCAGCGCCCGGATCCACAATGGCGGCGAGGTACTGCCTTTTGGGGCTTCATAAAGCGCCTTGTTCTTGATGAAGAGTTTCATTGCCAGTAATAGCAGGGCGGCTGCACCGAAGCCGACGAGCGGCGAAATCAAAAGTGACATGCCCACTTCCGTGGCCTTCGACCAGTCGACGCCACTCGTTGCGGTGCCGGTCGGTGCCACGAACTGATTGGCAAGGCCGACGCCGACAATCGAACCGATCAGCGTGTGGGAACTCGAAGCGGGCAGGCCAAGATACCAGGTTCCGAGGTTCCAGATGATCGCGGCCGCAAGCAGCGAAAACACCATCGCTAGGCCGGCACTCGATCCCACCTGCATGATGAGTTCGACGGGCAAAAGGGAGATGATGCCGAAGGCAACCGCACCGCTCGCTGTCATGACGCCGAGGAAATTGAAGAAACCCGACCAGATGACGGCGATCTCGGCGGGCATGGAATTGGTGTAGATGACCGTCGCGACGGCATTGGCCGTATCGTGAAAACCATTGACGAACTCGAAGCCGAGGGCGGTGACAAGCGCCAGTCCGAGCAAAATCCACGGAACCGCGACGGCACTGGTCAAATCCTGCGTCAGCGACCAGGCCACGTAGAAGAGGCTGGCGATCAGGATGGCAATCACAGCGTAATTGGGAAGGTTGCCGAGGCTGTTTGGCTTTTCCAGCGGATGCTCGCCTTTGAGCAGCCTGGCATCCGTTGCATTGCTTACCGTCATAACCGGTCCCCAGTGGTTAATGAAGTCTGAAGAAAGGCTAGAACTTGAGCGTGAACCCTTGATGACAGTATGGATTACTTGCGCGAAACGCCGGGAATCTCTATCGCTTTTCGAAGATAAGAAACTCTGGAAGCGCCATGCATAAAGTTGTCATCAGCGGTACGGGCGTTTTCACGCCGCAACAGTCCATCAGCAATGCCGAACTCGTCGCGGCGTTCAACATCTATGCCACAAGGCAGAACGAAATTCACGCCGATGAGATTGCTGCTGGTACCCGTGAACCGATGACGATGTCGGCAGAGGACTTCATCGTTCGTGCATCCGGCATCGAGCGGCGCTATGTTCTGAACAAATCCGGCATTCTTGATCCGGACATCATGCATCCGGTTCTCCCCGAGCGCAGCGATGACGAACTGTCAGTCATGGCCGAAATGGCGGTGAAGGCCGCCACACAGGCCCTCGCCAAGGCAGGGCGCACTGCTTTTGAAGTCGATGCGGTCATCTGCGCCGCCTCCAATCACGAGCGCGCCTACCCGGCCATTGCCATCGAGGTGCAGCAGGCACTGGGGATCGAGGGTTTTGGCTTCGACATGAATGTCGCCTGTTCATCGGCAACGTTCGGCATTCAGGCCGCCGCCGACATGATCCGCTCGGGCTCGGCCCGGGCCATCTTGATGGTCAATCCCGAAATTTGCTCGGCGCATCTCGAATGGCGCGACCGTGATTGCCATTTCATCTTCGGCGATGTCTGCACCGCGGTCCTGCTCGAACGCGACGACCTTGCCACCGCGAGGGATCGTTTCGAGATCGTCTCGACCCGCTGCCTGACACAGTTCTCCAACAATATCCGCAACAATAACGGCTTCCTGCGCCGCACGCGGGAAGGCCACATGGCCGACCGGCGCGACATGCTGTTCCGCCAGGAAGGCCGCAAGGTGTTCAAGCAGGTCGTGCCAATCGTGTCCGACCTCATTCTCACCCATCTTGCCGACGAGAATATCGCACCGGCGCACCTGTCACGGCTCTGGCTGCACCAGGCCAACAAGGGCATGAATGATCTGATCGGCGTCAAGGTGCTCGGCAGAGAGCCGGAACCCGGCGAACAGCCGAATATCCTGCAGGATTATGCCAATACGTCGTCAGCAGGCTCGATCATCGCCTTCTCGAAATATTCCGACGATCTTGCCCCTGGCAGCCTTGGCGTGATCTGTTCCTTCGGTGCAGGTTATTCGGTTGGCAGCGTGATCGTCAGGAAGGTTTAGACTTTCACCGCGGCACTTGTGACGAGTGCTGCGGCGGCCTTGCCCGCCGCCTCGATGTAGGTCGGATCGCGGTGGACGAGCATGACTGAAAACGCCCCGTCCATGAGAAGCACGATCTGTGAAGCAAGAAGAAGCGGTTCAATCAACGAGGCTGCTTCGAGCCTTTCGCAAAGAAATGCCTCGAACTTTTTCTTGTGCGCCGATCCGATCTTGATCGCGGGATGTCCGGGCATGTTCGCCAGTTCCGCTGCAGTTCTCAGAAACCCGCATCCTTTCCATTTCCTGTGCCGCGCGGCCTTTGCCAGATTGATGAAGATCGCCTCGACCTTGCTGGCAATCCCGCCATCCGTCTCGTCAAACCATTTGGCAAAGAGGGTGAGATTGGGCTGATCGCGAGCCTTAAGATAGGCTGCAATGAGCTCGTCCTTGCTCCTAAAATGATAATAAAGCGTCTTCTTGGTCAGGTTGGCCTTTTCCGCCACCGTATCGACGCTGACGCTGCGAATGCCCTGCGCGTAGAAAAGGCGGCTTGCAGCATCGATAATGCGGTCGCGGGTCGGATCGGAAGTCTTTGCCATCCTGTCAATGTATACTAACCAGTGAGTGTACACAATTCTGCCTGATCGCTAGCTTCCGGGGGCATTCGACTCTGTGGAAAGGCGTTACCGATGTCAGATTCAATCCTCATTGAAGTGAGAAACGAGATTGCTCTTCTCACTCTCAACCGGCCAGACAAGCTTAATGCGCTGAATTATGAGACCAATGATCGTTTGCTGCACCTGCTGGACCGCATCGAGGA
>NZ_JBBNAN010000103.1:0-15704 GCF_037994405.1 Phyllobacterium sp. | reverse complement strand
GGATTTTCCCGGTTTCGACGAGTTTCGTGGCCTCGCGATCTTGGGCCAATGTAGATGGTGCTGAGTAAACCTGGGCACAAGATTGTAGCAAATGCCGGATATGCAGCTGCCAAATCTAACAGACAGTCGGAATAAGGATTACACCGGGTTACGCGAAGGAGCATGGAATACTGGCGAAGACACTGCTGCGTCCGACTCTGGAAATATGTCAGCGCCGGTGTAGTGATTGAGGGCGTCGTGCTCCGCTCATGACAACGTCGTCGTATTCCAGTTCGGCCGAGGCCTGATCAGCTCGCCGGAGCCGGGTGGGCGACCGCATCGCGGTCTGGCCAAACAAGCCGTCAGCGAGAATGGTATCGTCCTCCTGAGCATCTGCCGCCGAAAGCGGGATTATGGTGCAGCCGCATGATGGCGACCGGATATGAGGTTGATGCGCGCATCGCCGCGGATCAGGTCATGGGCTCAGACCTCAGGTTCAATTGCGGGAAATGGCTGGTGAAACCGCACTCATCTCGGACGTGCCGATTGCCGACGTCGATCTCGCCAGACATCGCTGGCGAAGCGCCGATACGGCCTCTCTTCGGGGCTGGTCTGGCGCCTATCCGGCCTTTGCCTGCAACGGCTACACCGACCTTCTTCCCCTGCGGCTCTGCCGCATTCCTCGCGAGACAACAAGCTCGGCTGCCGCCGTCCTTCGCTGACGCTGCGGCCCGAGGGGTGCAGTCGCCCGGTCTGTCGCCTCATGACCGCCACGAGGCCGCATCGGGCGGCTTCGAACAACAGTCAGGAGATACGACAATGGCACAGATTGGCACCTTCACCCGCGATGAAAACGGCGCCTACACCGGCAGCATCAAGACCCTCACGCTGAACGTCAAGGCAAGCATCAAGCCCTGCGACCGCGACAATGACAAGGCTCCCGACTTCCGCGTCACCGCAGGCGCCGTCGAATTTGGCGCCGGCTGGAGCAAGACGGCTCGAGAAACGGGCGCTGAATATCTCTCGCTGACGCTTGATGACCCGTCCTTCACCGCTCCGGTCTACGCGTCGCTGATCCAGGGCGACAAGGGCGAACACAAGCTCATCTGGTCGCGATAACCGGGCAACGGCGCTCTGCCCACCGGCGGGGCGCCAGCCTTCAAACCAGGTCACCCCAGCAGCTCCAAAAGCAGATTGAGGCGCCCCTACCGGTTCTTGAAGAAACGATTTGTTGCTGCGCAATCGCGCATATCCTTACGCCGAAAATAGATCGCACGCCCGCAGCGCAGTGGTCCATGGCCCTGAATGATGATGATCTGCTCGTCCTTACGCATCGTCTGCGTAATTTCGTGCGGCATGATGAGCGGGCGGCGCTGGAAATTTACGCTCTCAGATTTGCGCGCGCCCCCGCTGGCGGAATACCAGCCGACATTTCGTGTGTGACCCTCGACTTCTATAGTCATCTCGCCGCATTGAGCGGAAACGTTACGCGCCGTGTCGAGCGCCTTGATCGCAGCGTAACTTGCAAACGCGCAGCCGTCGATCCACGAGATCGCACCGTCGCGGCCAAAGTGTTTTTCCAGTTGGCCCACCGACTGATACATCAGCATGAGCGTCGCGCCATATTTGCGCCCCCGATCACGGGCTTCTTCAAGCACGCGCATGTAACCGAGGAGATCGGCCTCGTCTAACATGAGGAGAGTGCGACGGGTGAAGTTGCCATCGGCCTGTGTCATGGCGTTGATCAGCGAGCCAATGATGACACGTGCGATGCCTGGGTAGGAGCGCAGGATCGAAGCGGGAATATTTAGGAACACGTCGACTTCACCGTCAACAATATCGCGCGATGTGAACGCGTCGCCACAGACGAGAGCGGCATAATTGCCAAGCGACAACCACTGCGTATCCTTCGAGGCGCTCGAATAGACACCCGAAAATGTCTGTTCCGTCATATTGGTAAAGACACCAAGTGTTTCCCGAATGAAGTCGCTTTGGGAGCTATTCTGTATGTCCCGCAGTAAGGCCAGAGCAGATGGCTCGGGCTCGGAGACGATTTGGCGCAGGCTGCGAAGATTACGCCGTCCGGCATATTCAGGGGAAAGCATGACATGTGCCAGGAGCCCGGTCAGGAGATTGTGCGCTTGATTTTGAAAGTAGGAACCTGTCGATGTCTCGATGCGCGCGCTCTCTGACAAAAGCATATGTGCAACCGCAACGATATCCTCCTCCTTACTGTTTGACGTTTCGATCCAGTCCAGGACGTTAAAGCCGGAAATAGGATTTGAAGGATCAAGCACTTTGCAATCGCGGCCAAGTCTGGCGCGTCGATGTTCGACGACCATGGGGGTAACTTCTGTCGATGGATCAAGACAAACGAGAGGGCCACTATATCGCAGGGCCGTAGGTATAACATTGCTTGTTGTCTTGAAGCCGCCAGATCCGGCGAAGAACAACATGTGAGTGGAATCGAAGTCCTGTTGATAGGTGAGGAGCGGAGCAGCGCCGCCACGGCCCCATGTCATGTTATCTGCAGGATCGAACGGGACATCTTTGACGATCCCACGATCAACCCGATAACGCTCGCCAACGACAATCTCGCCGTCTGTTGGAAACACCTTGGCGGCTTGCGACATACTCATCCAGTCGGCGTCGCCAAAGGCAGCCTTTCGCGCGCGCTTGACCGGGTCGGATATTACGATCGAAATGCGTGCTGTGACCGCCACAATTGCGAAACCCGCAATCGTACCGACGGCCGCGAAGGCGTCGAGATAGGAAAGTGCGTCAATCCATGGGATGCCTTGTTGCAGGATAGCGGGTGATAGGCGGATGAACTCACGCATTCCGTAAAAGCTGGCCATCCCGAAGAATGTCAGGACGCTGACCAACGCAACCGGTTTACGACGGTGGAGGGGAAGCATAGCCACGGTAATCAGCCCCGACAAGGTGCCGAAGGTGAAATCGGGTAAGGGTGCGAAACGCAGGAACCAATACGAGGCAGGTTCACCAAACTGCTGCGCCAAACCCGGCCATTTGGTGGACGTCACATACATCGTCAAAGCAGTGACCACGAGTGGCACGACATTGACAAGCAGCGCTTGATTGAAACGTGGCTTCCTGATCATTTCGGTGGTTCCAATTCCTTGCTTCTTGTTGGAGTTGAAAAAGCCTCGCGACCAATCGCCGACAGCCGGGAATGCGCTGGCGTACCCGGCGCAATCTGGCTTGCCTGGACGAGGACGCCGAGCAGAAAGGCGCGGTCTGCATTGCGCAGGCCCGCCCTTATGATAAGACCACCGAGTGCGATCTTCTCACGCGTGTCGCGCTTGCGTTCATCTGACATGTAACGCCTCCTTCTGCGTTCAAGCCGAAGCAATCGCTGCTGGAGCCGCTTATGCGGATTTGGCGCCCACGACGATGGCACTCTTGCGAAATCGCGCAGCGATCTCTTGGAACGCAGCATCGAGCGCATCGTCGGAAATCGCGAGGTCGGCCAGTCCGGCTTTGATTGCGGCCCGGGCGAAGCGCTCGTTTTCTCTCAAAAGGACTTGTTTGCGACGCTCTCGCAATCGTTCGATTTCTGCGTCAATTTCAGAAACGGTCGATTTTCGACGTGGAAGGCGGTTGCTCATCGTTACAATCCTTGCTCTGTTGTCATTTAACTGTCTTATATAAGTTAGTAAAAATTGAGCAGGCGCGCAAGTCTTGGCTTGCGCGCCGGTCAGCGCCCGGCAGGGTGCATCCCGAAAACCGTGCATCGGCGAAACCGCCGATCTGTTTGAGGGCGCAATATACGTCGCTTGCGCGACGTGGTTCTGGAGGGTGTGACAAGGCATGGCGATCATGTTCGTCAGAGCCCAAATCATTAGTCGGGGAGCGGGGCGCAGTATCGTCTCGGCGGCCGCCTATCGCCACCGCACCCGCATGATGGACGAACAGGCAGGAACCGGGTTCCGTTACGACGGTGCGGCTTCAGAACTCGTTCATGAGGAATTGGCACTTCCCCCCGATACACCGGTATGGCTTCGTGCGGCGATCGACGGTCGTACCGTTGCAGGAGCCAGCGAAGCATTGTGGAATGCGGTGGATGTTTTCGAAAAACGGGCGGATGCCCAGCTTGCCCGCGAAATGATCTTCGCACTGCCGCAGGAACTGTCGCGCTGTGAGAACATTGCACTGGTACGCGAATTTATAGTGCGCAATCTCACCGCGCACGGCATGATCGCCGACTGGGTTTATCACGACGTTGGCAACAATCCCCACATCCATGTGATGACGACATTGCGGCCCCTGACAAAGGACGGTTTCGGCCGGAAGAAGGTTGCGGTCGCCGGCAAGGATGGCCAACCGCTGCGTGTCGTGACGCCTGATAGACCAAATGGAAAGATCATTTATCGGCAGTGGGCCGGTGACGCGCAAATTCTCAAGGAATGGAAACTCGCCTGGTCAGAAACTACGAACCGACATCTGGCGCTCGCAGGTCATGATGTTAGGATCGACGGGAGATCATACACCGAGCAAGGTTTGGAAGGGCTGGCGACGCGCCATTTGGGTCCAGCGCGCGCAGCACTTGTCCGCGATGGTCGCAATGCATTCCAGCCACCAGCCGAGTTGGCGCATAGGTCCGCCGTGGCGGATCGACTTTCGGACAACCCAGAGCTTTTGCTGAAACAGATTTCCTACGAACGCTCGACCTTCGGTGAAAGCGACATCGCCCGTGCCTTGCACAGGCACGTTGATGATCCAGGGGTCTTTGCCAATATCCACGCGAGGATAATGATATCGCAAGAATTGGTGACTCTGCGTGAGGCACATCGGCAGCCTGAGACGGGTAGGGTTATCGAGCCGGCGGTATTCACCACCCGCAAGCTGCTTCGTACCGAAGTCGCAATGGGGCGTTCGGCGCTTGCTCTTGCCAAGAGGCGTGGGTTCGGTGTTTCGGCGAGGGCGGTTTCCCGCGCTATTGCATATGTGGAGAACCGCGTGCCCGAGCGACGGTTTCACTTCGATGCCGAGCAGGCCGACGCCGTCCGACACATCACCGGCGACGTTGCCATTGCGGCAATTGTCGGACTTGCTGGCGCCGGCAAGTCGTCGCTTCTGGAAGCCGCCAATGTTGCCTGGACCGCGAAGGGACGACGCGTTATCGGAGCGGCTCTTGCCGGCAAGGCAGCGGAATCGCTTGAGACAAGTTCCGGAATCTTGGCACGCACGCTCGCTTCCTGGGAGTTGAGCTGGATGAATGGTCGTGAAAGTCTTGGGAAGGGCGACATTTTGGTCATCGACGAGGCAGGCATGATCGCATCCGATCAAATGGGGCGGGTCTTGAAAATTGTCGAGGACGCTGGCGCGAAAGTTGTTCTCGTCGGTGATCCGATGCAACTCCAGCCAATTCAGGCCGGGGCCCCCTTTCGCGCCATCATCGAACGTATCGGTTTCGCCGAACTCATCGGTGTTCGGCGTCAAAGTCAGCTATGGGCTCGCCATGCCTCCCGTTTGTTCGCTCTTGGCAAAGTAGAGGATGCACTGGCGCGATATAGCGAGCACGGTCATATCATACAGACTGATACGCGTGTTGCCGCGGTCGAACGCATTGTCTCCGATTGGTCCATTGCCTCAAAAGCTGTAGTTGAAGATCGAATGGGACTGAGCGACGAGTTCCTGGTGCTCGCTCACACCAATGCTGACGTCAAGGCGCTCAACGAAGCTATCCGAAGAGTACGGAAAGCGCGCGACGAACTCCATCAGAGCCAGACATTTTTGACGGAGCGGGGAGGGCGGGAATTCGCCATTGGCGACCGCATCATCTTTCTTGAAAACGCCCGCTTTGTGGAAGCCCGTGCACAGCACATGGGCGCACAGAACGTGAGAAACGGTATGCTTGGGACAATTATTTCGACTAAGGACGAGAAAGGCCAAACTCTCCTGACTGTCCGTCTTGACGGTGGCCGGGATGTGACGTTCTCCGCAGGGAGCTATCGCAATGTTGATCACGGCTATGCGGTTACAATTCACAAGAGCCAGGGATCGACGGTTAGGCGGACGTTTGTGCTAGCGACGGCCGGCATGGACCGGCATTTGACCTATGTTGCCATGTCCCGCCATCGCGATCGTGCAGATCTCTACGCGGCAAGTGAAGATTTCCAGCCGCGGCCGTTTCGTAAGCGGCGTGTCGACTATGCTGCTGGCATTACCGGCGTGCTCGCAGCAAACGGCCTTATGCGTTACCGCAACGACCCGGATGTTGATCCGACGCCTTATGTCGACCTTAAAACGATGACTGGAGCGGTTCATCGTCTGTGGGGCGTGAATCTTCCGGCCGCTCTGGCGAAAGGCAACATCGAAACCGGCGACACAATTACATTGGCCAGAGATGGAACCGAAACCGTTGTGAAATCTGTCCCTGTCTTCGACAAGGTAACAGGTGTCAGGCGTTTCGAGGACCGTGAGGTCGAGCGTAACATATGGAGCGCGGTCCTGATCAAAAAACGTCAACATGGTCTTATCTCTGGTCGAGACGATAAATACCCTGCAGCGAAACTTCCGGCCGTCTTTGCCGAACTTGTCGCGCGTCTCGGTCGATCAGGAGAGAAGACCACTACGCTCGATTTCGATAGTGAGGCGGGGTTTCTTGCATTTATTCGCCAATTTGCCGAACGGCGCGGTATCGCGCGGGCGCTCGACATCGTCCCTGCCATCGAAGATGCACTTGCCCGGCAGGTGGCATGGATTGTCGGGGAGCGGGGGCACCTGTCGCAATTATGGGGGAGGGCAGCCCGGGCGCTCGGTCTGTCACGGGAGAATGCTGAGCAGGTTGAGGCGTCGTCCGTTCAGCAGGCAAAGCTTCGTGCACACGCAGAGACGAAGGAGACGTTCATGCTTCCCGCTGTTGCGATGTTCTCCACACGGGCTGAAGAGGAAGCAATTCGCCGTGTCGCCGCCTCGCAGCAATACCGAACCGACCGTGACGCTCTTGCCGCCGCCGCCTCCTACATCTGGCGCGATGCACCGGCAGCCGTGGCGGGGATTGAAGAGAAAGCGTTCAGCGGCACCGATCCCTCGCGCCTCGCAACTTTAGTTGCGGGAAACCCCACTGCTTTCGGGGTATTGCGCGGCTCCGCCCGTCTTGTCGATCGGATCACAGCGGCGGGCAGAGAACGGAAAGAAGCGCTCGCGGCCGCAAGGGAAGCAGCCAGGGCGTCACGTGCCCTCGCACAGACCTGGAACAGGATTCGCGCTCGCGAGATAGAATTGATTAAAAACGAGCGCGCCCGCATGGCTGTCGCAGTTCCTGCGCTGTCGCTCAAGGCCGAGATTGCATTAGCGCGATTGACGGAGACGCTGGACAAAGAACCGAAGGCATTTGAAGCTCAGGTTCTTTCGGTTTCGCCAAGCGTCAGGGCCGAGTTTGCCCGGATCAATACTGCACTCGACTCGCGATTTGGCCGAGGGGCTATCGAATACAATGAAAAAAGGGTGATTAACATGGTGCCAGCGGAGCAAAGAGCAGGCTTTAAAGCAATGCGCGAACGGCTTCGTGCTGTGCAAAAGGCCGTCGCCGTAGATACAGCCCACCGGATCAACAGCGAGCGGCGGACGCGAGCGATAGGTCGTTCACGCGGGATCGAACCTTAACGTGAAGGTCCTTGCTGCCTATAGGCGTGGACTTGTTTGATGCCGCTGAGCATGTTGACTGCCTTTGCGCAGTTGTCGCAAACGGGATGTGGCAGATAGGCTCCGTCCCGCACTGAAGAGGAACGAGGGCGGCTATCACACTGCACTGATGGCGTCCGCTGATCGACGGTTGAACGATCGGAAAGACGCGGCAACTGCGGGCATTGCTCCTAGGTTTGAGTCACAAACAAAGTGTTGGATTTATTCAACGACCGATGGAGCGTGCACGAAAGACTGATCGTTGCGATGACAATATACTGATTCAAACTGTACAGTTTCATGGACTAATCAGGGGACTCAATTGAGCCTGTTGAAGCGCCGTCATCGTATTCAAGCTCCTTCGAAGTGACGAATTCGCTCAAAAATAGCGGTCGGAATGGTGAACTGGCGCGCCCTGCCGCGCCCCATCGAATTTTTAATCTCCGTCTCGTTCAACAGGTTGCGCTTGATCAGGAATTCGACGGTTTCATATACGCCGCCACGGGTAAGTCCTGTCTCTTCAGTAATATTTGCCAAGGTGAGCTGCTTGTTACCAAGATGCATATAGTACAATACGCTCATCAATCCGATTTGCTTCAGCCTGGACGACGCCGTCTCGTTTTCGAGAGGATTGTCCATAATCTCCCGTAAGATCATTGCTGCAAACGACAGGCTGTGCCAGTGGCTGTCAAAAGGGCTTGGCATTTTTTATATTGTCCTGTATTAGTCAGTTAAATGAGGCTAGAATGAACTCCGATACACCATATCACTGGGAAATAGAGAGGTCGATTGGCCATGAAAAGGGCAGCTTCTTTGACTTTGTGTGCAGTTGTTCCACTAGGAGCACAATACCTTATTCCGATCAATATTGCGCGTGCTGACAGCTGGGGATGCCAGGTCGTCTTGTGTCTTTCAAATCCGGGTGGAGCGACACAATTTGCTGAATGTCGGCCTCCTATCGAAAAGCTCTGGACGCATTTAGCCAAGGGATACTCCTTTCCCGTCTGCACAGGCGCTGGCGTCAAAGTCTTGCGTCCGGCTTATGAACCATATTACTGCCATGACGGCTACCGACTGGTTTCTCGTTACGGCGGCGAACGCCGCGAAGCCGCTTGCGTCTCGGTCGAGCGCCAGACGGTGAGAAACGCCATCTGCCGCGGTAGCGGCTCTGCAGGAGATTCAAGCTCCATCTCGGCACGCTGGGCACGCGAGGGTGACCTCGCAGTCTGCAAGGCTTACGTGACGCAGCGCCCGAGCAGACGTGAAAAGCCACACTTCGTCGATGTGACCATCGATGGCGTGGGCAGACAACGCATCTGGTACTGACGCGATGCCGATTGTTTTCGCCGATCTCGCCCAAACCTGTGCGCCAACATTGGCGATCGAGACGATCGCAGCCGTAACAAGCATCGAAAGTGCTTTCTCTCCCTTGGCCATTCGCATCAACACCGGCTATCCGCTGACCGATCAACCGCAGACCAAGGCCGAGGCTATCGAGTTGGCAACAATGCTGGTCGAACAGGGCCAGAATCTCGATCTCGGCCTCGGCGGTTTGAACTCCTCCGAATTGCGGAGGCTCGGGCTCACTGTTTCGGATGCCTTCGAGCCATGCCTCAACATTAAAGCAACAGCGACGCTTCTGAATAATTACTACCAGTTGGCAATCAACGCAGGAGCAAGCGCTTCCAACGCCGAGGTCGCGATGCTGCGCTCCTATTATGGGCAGGGGGACGCGTCTATCGGGCAAATGGTCGGTTACGAGCGCCGCATCGCGGAGGAGAAAAAGCGGCTCGCGCCAAAACTTCGTTCACTCATACTGCGTGAAGGGAAAGGCCAACCGCTTCCAACGCGCGAACTCACCGTTGCGAACACCGAGACGTCGGACACCGCTATAAAGCGGCCAGCGCCAACGGCATCTGCCGGTAGTCTGTGGATTGCAACTATGCCGGCTGCGCAGCAGTGGGACGTCTTCAATCCAGGACGCAAATCGTCAGTCCTAGTCTTTTCCAACCAATAGAGGAGAACAATTCATGACCACGACGGCTCGCATCAGGGCATTCGCCGCCATTGCCCTGCTGGCAGGTATCCTCGCTTTTGGCATGTCCGGGTCTGCGCTGGCGCAATCTGCCGGGGGCATAGAGAACGTTCTCCAGAACATCGTGGATCTGCTGACCGGCAACGTAGCCCGGCTGCTGGCGATCATTGCCACGATCATCGTCGGCATCGCCTGGATGTTCGGCTACCTCGACCTGCGAAAGGCCGCCTTCGTGGTGCTCGGCATCGGTATCATCTTCGGTGCAACGGAAATTGTGAATACGATCGCAGGGAGCTGATCAGATGGCTGAAGCGGTAGCGCTCGTGGAGGACACATTGTTTCTGGCTTGCACGCGCCCGGCGATGATCGCCGGTGTCACGATGGAAGCCATGGGCGTCAACCTGATCCTGACCACGGTGTTGTTCATCGTCGCAGGATCGATTCTCTACGCATTCCTGGGGCTTGTCTTCCACGTCGTCTTCAAATCCATCATCAAGCACGACTGCAACATGTTCCGAATTCTCATGGTCTGGATCGATACACGGGGCAGGGCGCGAAATGGTGCGTTCTGGGGCGGCTCGACAGTCACGCCGCTTCGCTTGCAAAAACGCTACGATGAAAGGGACCTCGGCCTTGTCTAGTACTGCCGTTATCAGATCAAGAGAGCTTGAGCCGGAAATCTTTATTCCCTATGTCCGTCACATCGACAACATAACGATCGTGCTCGATTCCAGAGCGCTGATGGTGACGGTGGCGCTTGACGGCGTGTCGTTCGAGACGGCCGACACGGTCGATCTCAATGCCCTGCATCGCGATCTCAATATACTCTACCGCAACATCGCCGACGAGCGGTTGGCGCTGTGGACACACATCATTCGTCGCCGCGACAACAGCTATCCGCAGGGAATCTACAGGAATGCGTTCTCGGAAAGACTGAACAACCGATACCGCCAACGCGTGACCGGCGAGGACTTGTTTCGCAACGATCTCTATCTGTCGCTGGTCTGGCACCCAGGCAAGGACCCGGCCGAGAAAATCGCGACGCTAATGTTGCGCCTGCGTAAAGCGCGGCGAGAGGGTGTCGAGCTCGATTACAAAGCTCTGAAACATCTCCACGATGCCGTCAACGACGTAACTGCCGGGCTCAAGCACTTCGGGCCACGCGTGCTGTCACTCTATGAAAAAAACGGCATTTCTTTCTCCGAACCGAGCGAGGTCCTACATCAACTCGTCGGCGGGCGCTATGAACCGGTGCCGCTAACCGAAGGGCGAATTTCATCGGCAATCTACTCGGATCGGGTGATCTTTGGCCGCGAGACGATCGAAATCCGATACGAGGGAGCAAACCGTTATGCGGGAATGTTCAGCTTCAAGGAATATCCAGCTCGAACGCGGCCTGGAATGCTCGATGGGCTGCTGACCGTACCTTACGAGCTGATACTGACGCAGAGTTTTGCCTTTACATCGAAGTCGGACGCCAGGACCATCATGGGGCGAAAGCAGAACCAGATGATCAGCGCCGGCGACAAAGCCAGTTCTCAAGTGCACGATCTCGACGACGCATTGGACGATCTAGAGTCGAACCGCTTCGTTCTCGGCGAGCACCACCTGTCACTCGCGGTCTTTGCATCGTCCATGAAAGACCTTACCGACAATCTGGCACAATCCCGCTCGCACCTAACCAATGGTGGAACTGTCGTCGCACGCGAAGATCTCGGGCTTGAGGCGGCATGGTGGGCACAATTGCCGGGAAATTTCCGATATCGGGCTCGCTCCGGCGCGATCACATCGAAGAATTTCGCGGCGTTCTCCCCCTTTCACAGCTATCCCACCGGGCAGCGCGACGGCAATGAATGGGGCCCAGCAGTAGCCATGCTGAAGACCGCATCTGGCTCACCCTTTTATTTTAATTTCCACTTTGGCGACCTTGGCAACACCTTCGTCTGCGGGCCTTCCGGATCGGGCAAAACCGTTATTCTCAACTTCATGCTTTCGCAGTTGCAAAAGCACGACCCGCACATGGTTTTCTTCGACAAGGATCGGGGTGCCGATCTGTTTGTGCGGGCAGCCGGTGGCACCTATCTCCCCCTGAAAAGCGGCGAACCGACCGGATTTGCACCGCTCATTGGCCTCGAGCTGACGCCGGAAAATCGGATTTTCCTCGCGCGATGGGTTGCCAAGCTGGTCGGTTCCAAAACACGCGAACTTTCTGCCACCGAATTCCGCGATATCGCCGGCGCAATCGAAGGCCTCGCGGACCTTCCGGTTTATAACCGCAGCATCGGGGCGCTACGCACCTTTTTGAACAATGCCGATCCCGAGGGTATCGCCGTAAGGCTGCGCCGGTGGGAAAGAGGAGGTCCGCTCGGCTGGGTGTTCGACAACGATTACGATGACATAGGCATCGGCGCTAAATTCCTCGGCTATGACATGACCGACTTCCTTGACAATGAGGAAGTCCGCACGCCGCTCATGGCCTACCTGTTTCACCGCGTCGAGCAGTTGGTCGACGGTCGTCGTATCATCATTGTCATCGATGAATTCTGGAAGGCTCTCTTGGATGAGGGGTTCCGCGATTTTGCCCAGAACAAGCTGAAAACGATACGCAAGCAGAACGGCCTGATGTTGTTCGCGACACAAAGTCCGCGCGACGCGATCGCCTCACCAATTGCCCACACCATTATCGAACAGTGCCCGACCCAAATATTCATGCCGAATTCGCGCGGCAACCGTGTCGATTACGTCGATGGTTTCAAGCTGACCGATCGTGAATTCGAGCTCGTCTTCCGCGAACTTTCCAGCGAAAGCCGCCGCTTCATTGTTAAGCAGGGACACAACAGTGTCGTCGCCGAACTCAACCTTTCAGGGTTTGACGACGAACTCGCCATCCTCTCCGGCCGGACAGCAAATGTCGAACTTGCCGACACGATCCGGGCGCAGGTGGGAGAACGAGCGGAGGATTGGTTGCCGCTTTTCCAGACACGAAGGAATGCAGACGGATGAAACTTCGCCAATGCTTAATGTCGGCTGCGACCGCTCTCGCTCTCAACGTAAGTTCTGCCAACGCGCAAGGGGTTCCGGTTATCGACAATACAGCCATCCTAAAACACGTCGAGAGCATTACCCAGCTCAGGGCGCAACTTGACACGCTGAATCAGCAACTTGGCGAGGCCCAGCAACTCTATGCATCACTGAACAAGTTGACCAATATGGCGGATGTCGCCAGCCTGCTGAACGATCCATCGATCCGCAAGGCGCTACCTTCCAATTTCGCGGCGATCGAAGAACTGCTGAAGGGCTCGGGAAGCGACGTATTTGGAGAAAGTGCCTCGCGGCATCTGGAGGCGAACACTACCTACCGTTCGCACGCTGACGACTTCTATGCACAGGAACTGCAGCGTGTGCAGAAACGTAATGCGGGGCAGGTGAGTCTTGGTGAGCAGATGTATGAGGCTGCGACTAGGCGGATCGACGGCATCGATCAGTTGCGCCAGCAGATATCGTCGGCCAGCGACGCCAAGGAGATAGCCGACCTTCAAGCCCGTCTCCAAGCGGAAAGTGCATTTCTTCAAACCGATATGCTTCGCATGCAGGGCCTGCAGATGATCCAACAAGCGCAGTTGCAGGTCGATGATCAGCGCAAGGCCGAAGACTGGCGCAAGCGCATGGATGCAATGGGAGCTGCCTTGAAATGAGAAAGCTCTCGCGGGTCCTGGTTGGCGTTTGCTCGTGGGCGCCCGAGCGCACGTACACGCTGCATGGACGGGTCGCCGATGACCGCATGAACAAGGCGCTTGGAGGCTGAACGATGTATACGGTCTTCGCGTTTCTCGATAACCAGTTCAAAACGCCACTGGAAGGCTTCATATCGACGGGCACTTCAAATATCGCCGCATGGATTACGGGCCCGCTAACCGCTGCATTGACACTCTATGTCATTCTGTATGGCTTCATGATCCTGAGAGGGTCTATCCAGGAGCCAATCATGGATTTTGCCTTCCGGGCGATGAAGCTCGCCATTATTCTCCTGCTGGTGAGGAACGCCAGCGACTATCAGTCCTATGTCAGCACATTGTTCTTCGAGACCTTGCCGAGGGAAGTGTCGCAGGCACTCAATTCCGGCACGCAGCCCAGCGCTTCAATATTCGACGCGCTCCTGGATAAAGGCCAGAAGTCTGCCCGTGATATCTGGTCGCGCGCTTCCTGGCCGGTGGACATCGTCACCGGGATTGGAGGTATGCTGGTCATCGGCGCAAGCTTCATTGTCGCGGCCATTGGCTATATTGTTTCGCTTTACGCAAGACTGGCGCTGGCAATCATGCTTGCCATCGGACCCGTCTTCATTGCCCTTGCCATGTTCCAGTCGACACGCCGGTTTACTGAAGCCTGGATCGGTCAGCTTGCAAACTTTGTCATTCTTCAGGTGCTCGTCGTCGCGGTCGGCTCGCTGCTGATCAGCAGTATCGATACGACGTTCACGGCAATCGAGGCCTATAGCGACGTTTTGATGCGTCCCATTGCGTTATGCGCCATCTGCCTGGCGGCCCTCTACGTCTTCTACCAGTTACCGGGCATCGCTTCGGCACTCGCCGTTGGCGGCGCGTCGCTGACCTATGGCTACAGCGCGGCACGCGACGCTCATGAGGGCACGCTTGCCTGGGGAACGAAGCGCACGGGACGTGGCATCAGAGCAGTATTGCGTACGCTTTCAAACAAAGGATCTGGTTGATCCTGCCTCATCGTATGAAAGGTCGATTTGTTATGCACCGAGTGGTTTTGTTGGCTTGTGCTTCATCTTTATTGGGCGGCTGCGCATCGTTGTCCTATCCGCTCCCTAAATGTGACGGTTATTCAAAGCGTCCGCTCAACCGTTCGATGTGGGAATGGGAACGAGCGGATAGGCCAGTCTTTGATCGGCATTCCGGACTGCAATCTATCGAGCCCAATCGCACGCTCGCGTTCGCAGGAAACACTACAACTGCAATCCCCTTTGGCAAATTCGATGAAGCGGCATCCTACCGCGCGTGCACTATAGGTTAGGACGCCACTGTGACGGCCGACAGTCTGAAGGAATATTTTAATAAGGCCCGCCGTTTCGATCAGGATCGGCTCATAGGGATCGAACGGTCGGCCCGCATCGCCTGGTTGGCGGCGGCGGTCGCCTGCACGATCGCCGCCCTGTCAGTCTTTGCTGTTGCCGCGCTGACGCCGCTGAAGACAGTCGAACCCTTTGTCATTCGCGTCGACAATTCCACCGGCATCGTTGACGTCGTCTCCGCCCTGACCTCGACGCCAGGATCCTATGACGAGGCTGTTACGAAATATTTCGCAGCACGCTATGTCCGTTCGCGCGAGGGCTATGTCTGGTCGGAAGCCGAAGAGAATTTTCGTACGGTTGCGCTTTTGTCGACGCAAACCGAGCAGGCACGGTTCACCGATATCTATCGCGGTGGAAATCCTCAATCGCCGCAGAACGTATTTGGCCACACCGCAACGGCCAAGATCTCAATAAAGTCGATCTCGTTGATCAGTTCAAATGTTATCTCCGTGCGCTACATGCGTATGGTGACGGGTGACGACGACGTACTGACAACGCATTGGGTCGCGACGTTGACCTATGCCTATACCAACGCCCCGATGTCATCTACCGACCGGCTCACTAATCCGCTCGGCTTCGCTGTCAGTGAGTATCGGGCCGATCCGGAGTCTGTCCAATGAACAGATACACAGTCTTGTGCCCGCTTTTCGCCGCCATTTCGATACCCCCCACGGCTCTGGCACTGGAGGTGCCACGTGGCGCGGATCAGGACAGCCGCGTCCGTTTCATCAATTACCAACCCTACAACATCACGAAGATCGTCGGCACGCTGCGTTCATCAGTCCAGGTGGAGTTTTCTTCTGACGAAGAAATAGCGCATGTGGCACTTGGTAACACGGTCGCCTGGGAAGTCGCGCCTGCAGGCAATATCCTGTTTCTGAAACCCCGGGAAAACCAGCCGATCACAAATATCTCCGTGGTAACGACACGGCGCGATGGCTC
>NZ_JBBNAN010000102.1:0-29046 GCF_037994405.1 Phyllobacterium sp. | reverse complement strand
GGTAGCGACGCGGAACACCTTGCCAGAGCCCGAGTGCGAGCAATCCGATCGCAACGACACGCACCAGCTTGGGGACAAGGCGTGTCCAGGTCCATCTCAAGCGGGTACGTGCGCAGTTGGCCCGCGTTAACTGATTTCCGGTGCGAGCTTGGATACGAGGTTCCTTGTCTCGACGTAGACCGGTTCGTCGCGACGTCCGGGCTTGGCGATCGTAATGTGGTCTTCCCGGATGGGTGTCGGTGTGCAGTTCGGAAGCCCTGGGTCTGATGAATCGGGGGGACGATCCGGCCAAAGACGGTGTTGGCCATCTCGTAATTGGCAAGGTGCTTGAGCTGGCCTCGACGTGTCTTGACGAATTCGCGATATCCAAAATTGAGATCGCGTAGTTCCGGCTTGTTGGCAACCAGCGTCACATATCGTCGATCTGATCAGCGAGGAAGTCGAGCACGTATCTGAACCATTGCGTCTGTTGGCAGAGACCATTCGCATCTCAGAACTGAAAACAGCATTTAGGCTTTTGGTTGATCGTTTAAACCAACCAAATCCATAGTTCAGACGAAAGTGCCATACCGCCTAGAGCTTGCCCCTGAGCGGCGGCCCGCAAACGGTATTTTTCGGCCGCATGATTTTCGCATGCAATTCGGCGATGCGGGTGACCGTTTCGAAACCGGGCGCTTTGACCTCGCTGCGCGCATAGCGATGGATGGTGGATCGCGCCAAGCCGGTCTGTTCGGCGATGCGGCTGTCGTTGAGCCCGGCCTGATGCAAGGCGTCAATCATGCTTTGGAACGAGTCGGGGCGCGTGGCGGCAAAATACAACCGCGAACGCAAAAGGGAAAAATCGGCCTTCAATGGGGTCAGGTTGCTCCAAGGCGGGCCAAGGAACGCGGTTCGGGGCAGGGTCCTAGAACATGCAAAGGCGGCCAGTTTTGGACGCTGACCGCCCTCGTTCAGCACCACCCAACCAAAAATGGTGGACGTGCCATGCCTTGCTAAACCTCGTCGGCTCAAAGCCGTGGAACGTTTCTTGGGCCTTTGGGCACTGGGCATTTCACCGCTGGCCACTTGCCACTGGTTCATCTGGCTGTCCGCGAGTTGCGGATGTTCTCTGTCACAGAACGCCACAGAACAAACACTGAACCTGATGCGGCAATCTGTCAAATGGAATTGAACGATACGGAAAGAAAGAAACTGGCGGAAGGGGTGGGATTTGAACCCACGGTACGGTTCCCCGCACGCTAGTTTTCAAGACTAGTGCCTTAAACCACTCGGCCACCCTTCCATCCATTTGCGGCATTTTTTGCCGCCGCCATATTAAAGCCTTGTAAACATTAGGCTTTTTTAGGCGTGGCAACGGTTTTCAAGACCGTTGCCTAAAACCACTCGGCCACTCTTCCAGCCTTTGTATAACGCTCTCAATTTCTCGGAGCGAGAACAACCGGAACCCGGTTGTCAGGGCGTTACACGCGGCCTTTATAGCTTTTCGCATTGCGGCGTCAACCTGCTCCATCGAGCGAAATTTGCCGTCGCGCTTCAGACTGCGTTTTAGCGCAAGATCTCAGCCAATAATCTTGCCCGGGTTCATGATGCCATTTGGGTCGATTGTCTGCTTGATTAACCGCATCAGACCGAGCTTCACCGGATCAATCAGGCTCTGCAACTCCGGCTTCTTTTCCAGGCCGATTCCGTGTTCGGCGGAGAATGAGCCGCCCATTTCCTTCAGATTGGTATAGATCACGGCCTTCACTGCGTCCTTGTCGGGATTGACCGTTTCACCGGCGACGCCAATATGCAGATTGCCATCGCCAAGATGGCCAAACACGAAGCCTCGCACGTCGGATCCCAGCGCGGCGATGCCACGGTTGAATTGCTTCAGCCAGGTCTCCAATTCCTGGAGCGGAACGGAAATATCGAACCAGTAGCCACTTGGATAGACGCGATTGACCACGCTGCTGTCTTCGCGAATGGTCCAGATTTCGTTGCGCTCTTTCTCGCTCTGCGCAAGGACGGCATCGACAACCAGACCCTCATCGACCGCCGATGTCAGTGCCTCTTCAAGGGCCGATTGCGCCGTCAGTTGATCGCTGGCGTCAATTTCAAGGATGAGATAGGCGGGCGCTTCAATGAAGGCAGCCAAAGAGGCGGGACCGAGATTCGCTGAAGCCAGAGCAAAATAGTCGCGCGCCATGAACTCGGCGCGCAGGAGACTGAGGCTCCGATCGCGCTGCAGTTTTTGGAACAGTGATACGGCGTCTGTCGCGGATGGGCAGGCGACGAGCGCAGTCGCGGTGAATTTGTCCGCCGATGCGAGCTTGATGACCGCACGCGTTATAATGCCAAGTGTACCTTCGGCGCCGATGAACAATTGCTTGAGGTCATAGCCTTCGTTGCATTTCGTGACCTGCGCCATGTCGCTGATGATCGAACCGTCCGGCAGTACTGCTTCCAGCCCCAGGACCCGATGACGCATGATGCCGTGCCGGAAGGCTTCCATGCCGCCGGCATTGGTCGAGATCATGCCGCCGATCGTGGCGCTGCCGCGCGCGGCGATATCGATGCCGGTGGAGAGATCCCTTTGCGCGGCTGCCTCCTGCAGTGCCTGCAGCGTGACGCCACCTTCGACGATGGCTGTTGCGGCCGAAGCCGAGAGCGATTCAATGCGGTTCATTGCGGCAAGCGACAGGATGATTTCCCCGGCCGCCGATACGCCGCCCCCTGCAAGACCGGTACGGCCGCCATGCGGCACCACGGCGATCCGTCGCTCGTTGCAAAGGCGAAGAATCGATGAGACCTGCCCGGTATTGCGGGGGATCACCATGACACCGGCGTCGAGATTATGCTCGTCGGAACCGGGGTGGATAAGGTCAAGTGCTTCGCCTGTCTTCAGGCCGTCCGCACCTACGATCGAACGGAGGTTGGCAAGAATGTCTTCCGCTATCATTGGGGTTCTGACGCTCCGCGCCGTTCAATGAAGATTCGAAGGCCGAGTATGATGGCGGTGACAAGGATCAACACGACGGAGATCGCTGCAATGGCGGGGTCGATATTGTCACGCAGGCCCATCCACATCAGGCGGGGCAGGGTGATCGCATTGACGCTGGTGATGAACAGGGTGACACCGATCTCTTCCCATGAAAGCACGAAGGCGAGAAGCGCGGCCGTGGCGATGCCAAACTTGATATTGGGGATGATGATCCTGAAGGCACGTGTCGCCAGATTTGCACCGAGGCCGCGTGCGGCAAGGTCAATGCGCCGGTCGACCTGATACAACGCGACGAGAATGAGCACGACCGCAAAGGGTGTGATCATTACGGCATGTGCCAGCGCAACGCCGATCCAGGTGTCGTAGCCGATCCAATCGTTGAAGGCGGAAAGCGTGGTCATCAGGAAATACAGCGTCATGGCCGAGACAACTGGCGGCACCACAAGTGGCAGGAGCACGAAACCGATCAATACCGCTGAAAAACGTGGCTGAAACATCCAGATGCCAAGGCCGAACATGGTCGCAAGCGCAGTCGCAATCGCACTCGACAGAATACCGATGCGCAGACTGAGCAGAATGCTCTGGCCCCAGGCAGGATTGTCGATCAACGCCTGGTAGTGCCGAAGTGAGAGGGTGCCCGACGGCATGGAGAGAAAGCGGGCGGGTGTGAATGACACTGGAATGACCGCAATCAGCGGCATCAGCAGGAACAGTGCGACGGCTGTGGCGACAATCAGCAGAACGGGACCGGGACGGGATGATTGCATGCTCGCTCCTTATCCCACCAGATGCGCGGGCTTGATGAAGCGCCGCATGAGGGCAAGAAGAATGCCGATGAACAGCACCAGAACCACGCTGATCGCCGAACCGAGACCCCAATCCGGGCTCTGGAAGATGCGCAGATAGACGAGTTCAGCCACCATGACGCTACGGCCGCCACCAAGGATTGCGGGAGTGACGAAGAAGCCGAGCGCAAAGACGAAGACGATGAGCGCCGCACCGATCAGGCCGCCATAGGTCAGCGGCACGAACACGGTCCAGAATATCCGGGTGCGCGAAGCGCCCATGCCGCGCGCGGCGAGCAGGACCCGTTCATCGATGCTGCGCATGGCCGAAGCAATCGGAAATACAGCGAATGGGATGAGAAAATGCGTCATGCCGATGATGACACCGAGTTCATTGCGCGCCAGCGCCAGCGGTTCGCTGATGATACCGGCCGATTGCAGCCATGTGTTGATGAGGCCACGGTTAGACAGCATTGCCAGCCAGCCGAAAGCGCGCGTCAGCACCGATATCCAGAAGGGCACGAGGATGCAGAACTCTGCCAGCATGCGCTGCACGGAACTGCCGCGCACCCAGACATAGGCGATCGCGTAGGCCGCAACGAGGGACGCGGCCGTCACGACGAGACAGATGCGCAGGGTGCGAACAAAGACCGACTGGACAAGAGGATCGGTAATGAGCGCGCGATACTGACCAAGCCCAGGCTCCGGCAAGGTGAAGCTCCAGCGCACGACCCCCAGAAAGGGAACGACGTAGGCGAGGCCGAGAAACAGCAAGAGCGGTGCCAGCAGCAATATCTTCCTAGAGGTGGCCGACTTTCCGATCATTCAGTGTCTTTCATGCATGATCCATCAATGGAGGCGGCGCGAGAGTCTCAACTCCCGCGCCACTGCTGCCTCAAGCCGAGATGACCTTCGTATATTCGTCGAACGCCTTGCCGTAATTCTCGGCATACCATTCCATGTTCAGCGGAATCTGCTTCGCCATGTTGGCTGGATCGACGCAATTCACCCGCTTTTTGTCGGCCGGGATCAGCGCGTCAGTGGCCGGGTTGGCTGGACCCTGACCAAGTAAATTGAACATCTCCAATTGCCGTTCTGGCGCTTGGGCGCTGGCTATGAATTTCATGGCGTTGTCCTTGCCGCCGGGATTGCCCTTCATCACCCCAAGCGCGCCGGGCGAGATCAAACCCTGATCCCAGATGAATTTGATGTTGCCGCCGGAATCCTGCTCGAGCAGCTGGGCACGAGTGGACCAGATGAGAGCCATCGACGCTTCGCCATTCATCAAAACCGACTGACTTTCGGCACCACCGCCCCAATAGGCCACGACGTTTTCCTTGAATGCCGCAATCTTGTCATGCGCACGCTTGAGGTCGAGCGGATAAAGCTTTTCCGGTGCAACGCCATCGGCCAGCAATGCTGCTTCCCACATGGCCGATCCCCATTTGTAGAGCGATCGTTTGCCGGGGAATTTCTTGACGTCGAAGAAATCGGCCATGCCTGTCGGAGCCTGGTCCCCGAACTTGGACGCGTCGTAGGCGATGATATAGGAAAAGAAATAGGTCGAGGCGGCGTGGTCCCAGCCGAAGCCCGGCCGCATCTTGTTCTTGTCGACGACCTTGTAGTCGATTTCTTCAAGCATGCCCTGCTTGCCGAGCGAAATGCCGGAGAACGGATCGATGTCGAGCAGATCCCAGCTCGGCTTGCCGCTCTTGAATTGGGCAGTGATGGCGCCTTCTGTTGGGCCTGAGCCATCCATCTTGACAGTTATTCCGGTCTCCTTGGTGAAGGGCTGGCCGTAGGCCTTGTCATAGGCGGTCATGGCGTCACCGCCCCAGTTAACCAGGACGAGCTCCTTTGCCTGGGCATAGGACCCGGTAGCGCGCAGGAGGGCGGGGGCACCAGCAAGCAGCATCGCCGCCATTTGCGTAAACCGCCGTCGGCTGATTTCTCCCTTCTCGACCTTGCTTGCGAGGATTTCGAGGCAGTCTTTTTGAAATGCGTTATCCATTTTGTTTCCCTCTGGATTGTTATTGTCACATTCCTGATGCTGCCGCTTAACCTCCGGCAGGCAGCAAAAATCCCTGATGCACCGGCCACGACACCCAAACATCGGTCTGCGGTGCAATGGGCGATATCGCGGCAGTCGGCATCGAAACCGCCAGATTTGTTCCGTTGCGCGTCTGCAAATGGTATTTGGTCGATGCGCCGAAATAGGTCGCGCCCTGAACCTTGCAGGTGATGGCATTGCAGTTGCCGTTTTGCGGCGCTGCGGAGATGACCATGTGCTCAGGGCGGACGGCTGCCACGCCTCTTGGTCCGGTCATTGGCATGGTCCTGTTGAGAACGATCGTCCGTTCCTCGAATTGTCCGGCTGCACGATCGCCTTCAAGCCGCAGAGCGTCCAGTGGCAAGAGATTGATTTCGCCCAGGAATTCTGCAACGAAGCGGCTGGCAGGACGCTCATAGACGTCCTGCGGCTTCCCAACCTGCAAAAGCTCGCCATGATTGAAAATGGCGACGCGTGAGGAGAGGGCGAGCGCTTCGGACTGGTCATGGGTGACGAAGACGAAAGTCGTGCCGGTTTCCTCATGTAGCCGCTTCACCTCCTGCTGCATCATTTCGCGCAGGTTCTTGTCGAGCGCGGAGAAAGGCTCATCGAGCAGGAGCACCGAGGGCTCAAAGACCAGGGCGCGGGCGAGGGCCACGCGCTGCTGCTGGCCACCGGAGAGTTTGGCGGGCAGCTTCTTTTCGTGGCCGCTCAAACCGACGCGCTGCACCATCTCGCCAACCTTGCGCTTGATATCTGAGGAGGAGCGGCCGCGTACTTTCAGCGGAAAGGCGATGTTCTGTTCGACAGTCAGGTGCGGAAACAGCGCATAGCCCTGAAAAACCATCCCATAAGAGCGATCTTCGGCCGGTACGCCGGTGATGTCCTTGCCGTCCATCACCAAGCGGCCGGTGGTCGGTGCCGTGAAGCCGGCGAGGATCATCAGGAAGGTCGTCTTGCCCGACCCTGAGGGCCCGAGGAGAGTGAGAAACTCGCCGCGACCGATGTCGAGCGAGAGATTTTTCAGCGCATGAAACGCGCCAAATGTCTTGCCAATCGATACAGCCTTGATCTCGGCGGCTTTCGGGTCACCCAGTTGAATGCTTTGAGGCATTGATCGACCTATTCCCCTTATTTTGTCAGGAGCCTAGGCACAATCTGCGGTTACGACAATTGAATTATATTACCGCGATACGTGAATGAAATTCACGCCAAGCTTGTTCCGGACGCGCATGATCTGAACGTCAGGCATTCCGGGTCTGCGACAGACGCGACTTCAACCATTCCGTGAATGCAAGCTGGGCTGGATGGTCGATCCGGGCATAATCTGTAACCAGAAAATAGGATTTTGGCGACTTTATGCTGAGGTCGAATGGCCGGATGAGTTGACCTGCTCTCATGGCTTTGCGGCATGTCAGTTCATCACCCATGGCAATGCCCTGAGCGGTGATCGCCGCTGAATAGACCAGATTCATATCGGAGAAGACGATTCCGCGCTCTGAATCCGGGTTATCGACATTGGCGAGCGCCAGCCAGCGGGTCCAGTCTTCGAAATCGCCGAGATGCAGCAACGGCGCCCGCAGAATATCCTTCGGTTCGGCAATGCCACCAAGATTGTTAAGAAGGACAGGACTGCAAAGCGGCGTAAATTCCACCTCGCACAGAAGCTCGACCGAACGATTCGGCCAGTTGCCATCCCCGAAGGCGATGAAGAGATCAACGCTGGCGTCAGTCACATCGTCGAGCTTACGCGGGGTTATGATGCGCAATGCCACATCGGGATATTTCTCCTGGAACTCGGCGATATGCGTGCACAGCCAGAGCGATGCAAAGCCCGCGGTACAGCTAACGCACAGCGATCCACCTGTGCCCGCGGGGCTTTGCCGTCCGCCCGCATCATCGATGACGATCAAGGCCTTGCGAACATCATTGGCATATTTGCGCCCGCGCGGCGTCAGCGTGACGCCCTTGCCGTCCCGTTGCAAAAGTTCAAAGCCAAGATCGCGCTCAAGCAGGCGCAATTGGTGGCTGACGGCACTGCGGGTCAGATGCAATTCCTCGGCGGCACGCCAGACGCTGCCATGCCTCGCAAAACTTTCCAGCGCACGAAGTGCCTGGGTGGATGGAATGCGCATCAAACATGTCCTTGAGGGCGAAGAGGTGAATAGAATTTGCACGTTTTGAAAAAACATATCACTTTTTGTCCCGCCTTCCAGATGATTATCTCCCGGCAGCGGGAGATGGAAGTTGATCACGGCAGCAGCGACATCAGCATTGAAATTTGTTGACGATCACAAGTCTGATCTGTCGTCCTGGACCCGTACAATCTTTGATTTCGGCGAAACCGCATGGCGCGAATATCAATCGGCTGACTGGTATGTCACCCGGCTGCGTCAGGAGGGCTTTGACGTCGAGGTCGGCTCGGGCGGCATGCCAACAGCATTCTGTGCGCATTGGATCAACAAAACGGGTACGAGCGGCAAGGCGCCGACGATCGGTATGTATGCCGAATATGATGCGGTACCCGGCAATTGCCAGGACGCATCGACGGTCAAGCGACCGCGGTCCGGCCTGAACGAACACGCGGGCGGCCATACAGACCCTCATTCCGGTCTTGGCATATCCAGTCTTGGCGGTTTGCTGGCGGCCAAGGCGGCCATGGAAAAACACGGCATCGCTGGCACACTGCGGTTCACCGGCGAGCCAGCGGAAAAAGTGCGCGGTTCAAAGCCCATTCATGCCGCCAAGGGCTATTATGACGGGTTGGATGGCATGATCTCCTTCCATCCGTTCTATATGCTTCCATTGTGCAATACAGTGCGGTGGGATACCCATTGCGGCGCCGCCTATTCGATGATCTATCGCTTTATCTGCGATCAGGGGGAGCGCTGGGGTCTGAGCGATGGCGCGCCGATCCCGCAATCGCATTCGGCGGTTCGAGCACCGGGCGCGAATGACGCGCTGATGATGATGTATATGGCATCGAAGGCGCTGCGCGATTCCATGCTGGCGCATCAAGGCGGATGGTCGATCAGCGAAGCGATCCTGACAGCGGGGCAGGCGACGGCAGATAATCTTCCGGCCGGGCTTGCCGAGATTCAGTACATGATGCGTGTGCCGACCATTGCGATGGCTGAGCAGGTTACGGCGATACTCGACCGCAATGCCGATCACGCCGCGGCAATGACGGGCTGCCGGGTGGAGCGCCATTGGGTTTGCAAGTCGCGTCCGGGCCTTGCCAATCACGCCATGGCGAAGATCACCTGGGACGCGCTGAGCACAGTTGGTGCGCCGCGCTGGAACGAAACGGCCAGAGCGATTGCCCGCGAAATCCAGGTGAACGCTGGGATCGAAGCGATGGAGGAGCCATTCATCGACGAATGTGAGACCCTGATTTCGCCCCAGAACGCTGAAGCGATCCTGCGGCGGGATCTCCCACCATCACAGATCAATTCCACCTCGGATGATTATACGGACATGACCTGGCATGCACCGACCGTTCGCTTCTACGTCGCACGACCCGCACTGAAGGCGCCCAAGGGCTTCGCGTACCCCGGCTGGGTGATGAATGCGCTCGGCGGCATTTCGGAAACCATCGATCCGATGGTGATTTGTGCTGCAAAAGCTGTGGCGCTGACCGCTCTGCGCCTGCTCGAAGACGAAGGTGCGCGAGGCCAGGCAAAGGACGAATTTATCCAACGGACAGGTGGAGGCGTTGGCGGTTCGAAATGGATTGCCCCGCTTTGTGACTACGAACCGCCAATCCGTTTCCGCTGGCCGGAATATGTAACAACTGCGCGCGGGCGCGAGTGGTGGATACCCACCGGCACTTGAAGAGGAGACGAAAACCGATGACACGTCACGAACAGAGCTTTGCCGCCGATGCATTCACGCTGAAACGTCGTAATCCAAATGGTGGCACCGAGCCGCTGAACGGCTGGGGGTTTCGCAACGAGACGGACCCGCTTACCGATGTTCTGTTGGGGTCGCCTGCTTTTCTGCGACACATGGCGACCAGTTCACTATCGCGCAAACACTTGCGCGAGGCACCGTGCAACATCCAGACTGCGCAGGCTCAGCATAAGGAGCTCGTCGCCGCATACGAACATTTTGGCGTGAAGATCCACTGGCATGAGCCGGAGCCGGAGCTGCCGATGCAGGTCTATTCGCGCGATTCCAGCGTCATGACCCCTTATGGTGCGATCATTACCGCCATGGCGAACTGGTGGCGGCGCGGCGAAAACTATGCGGCCATCCGCACCTATGAGCGACTGGGCATTCCCATCTACGATATGGTCACGGCGGGGACATTCGAGGGCGGCGACTTCAACGTCATCGAAGAAGGCTGCGTCCTGATTGGCTGCGGCGGCGCGCGTACACAGGAAGAGGGCGCCCGGCAGGTGGAAGAATGGTTCCGCAAGGAAGGCTGGGAGACGCGCCTTGCCTTTATCGACGAGTATTACGTCCATATCGATCTGATGGTCGTGCCGATCGCACCAAAATTGACAGCTGTTTGCCTTGCCTGCACAGAGCCCGGTATCGTCGACTGGCTGAAGGCCAAGGGCCATGAAATCATCGATGTACCTTTCCAGGATACGATGAACCTCGGCTGCAATTTCATGTCGCTCGGCAAGGACCGGATCATCGCACCAACCTCCAGCAAGACGCTGATCGAAAAGTTGAGGGCGAGGGGTTTTGAAGTTGCTGCAGTCGACATGAGCGAAATCTCCAAAACCGGTGGCGGCATCCATTGTATGGCGCAGGCGCTTCTGCGTTCACCCGATTAAGTCATTCCTGACAAGAGTCGTCAGTTGCAATTCGCTGGTAAATAATTTCTACTTCTACGGGAAACATTGCAATATTCATCTGCGAACTTGCCACCCGAGATTGCTAGCATGCGAATTCGACAACGAAACCAGTAGGATCGCACAAGATCCTACAGTAGCTTGCAGGGAAAATCATGATCTTGAAAAGTGTCGCCACGATTGGGCTTGGCGTATTAGTGGCTTTAACGGCTGCGACGTCCAGCTTCGCCCAAACGGTGAAGATTGGCAGTAAAAACTTTACCGAACAGTTCGTGGTCGCCGAAATCTATGCGCAGGCGCTGGAAAAGGCGGGGATCACAGTCGAGCGCCGGCTTAATCTTGGAGCGACGCTGATTGCCCATTCGGCGCTGACCAATGGCGAAATCGATCTCTATCCGGAATACACAGGGACGGCATTGGCCGCGGTGGTCAAGGGTGATCTGTCCGGCTCGGCCGACAAAATCTACAAAGACGTCAAGGACTATTACGAAAAGAACCTGCAACTGACGCTGCTCGATCCGACGCAGATCAATAATGGCTACGCCATCATCACGCTTCCCGAAACTGCCGAGAAGTATAAGCTCAAGACACTGACCGATCTCGGTCCAGCATCGAAGTACCTTTCTTTCGGTGCGGAAGGCGGGTTTGGCGAGCGCAAGGATGGATTGCCTGGCCTGAAAAAGACCTACGGTATCGAGTTCAAGGACTTCCGTATCTTCGCCAAGCTCGGCATTCGCTATAGCGCGTTGACCAGCAAGAACATCGATGTGTCTTACGGCTTCAGCACTGACTGGCAGATCGCCGACAGTAATCTGGTCGTGCTCGATGACGACAAGCATCTTTTCCCGCCCTACTACCTCGTGCCGGTCGTTCGTCAGGACGCCTTGGCCAAAAATCCGAAAATTGCGGAAATACTCAACAAGGTCAGCCCGCTCCTCAACAATGAGAACATGCGCGCACTTAACGCTGCAGTTGAGCGGGACAAGAAGGAGCCGAAGGAAGTCGCCGAAGAATTCCTGAAGGAAAAGGGCATTTGATTTTATCAAGGCGGAACCTAAGCGTTCCGCCGGTGATTTGGACCTGGCGCGGCGGAGGTGATCTCATCTCCGCTGTTTCATTGGTGTGATTTGACGATGCAGGCAGGACGGCATTCTTGAATTGGGCTCCCAAAAACATCCCCGAAATTCTAACCGCGACCTGGCAGCATCTCGTGCTGTCGGTTTCGTCGGTGCTGATCGGGCTGGTGATTGCGTTGATCCTCGGCATCATTTGTGCACGCCGGCCCAAGCTTTACGCCGTGGTTTTGACAATTACCGGCATCATTTTCGTCATCCCGAGTCTTGCGCTGTTCGCATTGCTCATTCCCTGGCTTGGCCTCGGAACAAAGCCGGCATTGGTTGGGCTATCCTCCTATTGTCTGCTGATTCTCCTGCGCAATGTCGTGACCGGTTTGCGTGGTGTTCCAGCGGATGTTCTCGATGCGGCTGACGGCATGGGCTACAATGCCTGGCAGCGTCTCGTACACATTGAGTTGCCGCTGGCACTGCCGCTGATCGTTTCGGGCATTCGCATCGCGCTTGTGACAGTGATCGGCATTGCCACGGTCGCGGCCTTCATCGATGGCGGTGGGTTGGGCACAATCATTCTGATGGGAATCGATCAGAGCTATACGGAGAAAATCCTTGTCGGCGGTGTTCTGACGGCGCTGATGGCGACATTTTTCGACGTCGTTCTGAGCCAGGCAGAAAGACTCCTGGTTCGGGGGCGGTGAAGAGATGCTGAGCACCGCTTTCTCCTGGATCATCAACAACCAGCCAGAATTCTATGAGGCACTTGGCCGGCATCTGGTTATGTCGGGCGTCTCATTGGCCTTCGCGCTCGCCATCGGCCTGCCGCTTGCGATCCTCATTATCAATCGCGGTGGCCTGGCCTTTGCGGTGATCAACACGATCAACGCTTTGCGCACGATACCAAGCCTCGCGATCCTCGCTATCATGATGCCGCTGCTCGGTATCGGGTTGTGGCCGTCCATCGTAGCACTGACCGTTCTCGCTCTGCCGCCGATCCTGCTCAATGCTTTCATTGGCCTGCGCGACGTTGATCCCGATGCAGTCGAAGCTGCGACAGGCATGGGGATGAGCCGCGGTCAGGTCTTGCGCAAGATTCGTATTCCGCTCGCCGCGCCGGCGATGTTCGCAGGGGCGCGCACTGCCGCCGTGCAGGTGCTGGCTGGCGCGACACTGGCGCCGTTCATCGGCGGTGGCGGGCTTGGCGATTTCATTGCCGTTGGCATCAGCATGATGGACATGTCGCGCCTTCTGGTCGGCGCCATTCCGATCGCGCTGCTGGCGCTCGGAACCGAATTCATTCTTGGCCTCGCCGAAAAATTCTTCTTCGCAGAAAGATCGACCGCATGATCACAATGGACCATGTCACCAAACGCTATACGCAAGGCGGCGCTGCCTCGGTTGACGATCTGTCGATTGTGGTGCCGGAGGGCACCACGACGGCGCTGATCGGCCCTTCCGGTTGCGGCAAGACGACGACCATGCGGATGATCAACCGGCTGATCGATCCGACGGAAGGCAAGATCATTGTCAATGGCGAGGATGTCACCAAGGTTGATCCGGTGAACCTGCGTCGCCATATCGGCTATGTGATCCAGCAGGTCGGGTTGTTTCCGCACATGACGATTGCCCAGAATATCGCTGCCGTACCGAAATTGCTCGGCTGGGCGGAGGCGAAAATCAAAAGCCGGACGGAAGAATTGCTGCATCTCGTCGGACTTGATCCGAGGGAAATGCTCAAGCGCTATCCGCGGTAACTTTCAGGTGGCCAACGCCAGCGCATCGGTGTGGCACGTGCGCTGGCTGCGGATCCGCCGGTGCTGCTGATGGACGAACCCTTCGGTGCGATCGATCCGATCGCCCGGACGCGGCTCCAGGATGAGTTTCGCCAGATCCTGCAGCGCGTGCGCAAGACCGTCGTGCTTGTCACCCATGATCTCGATGAAGCCATTCGACTTGGCGATCGCATCGCCATCATGAAGAGCGGCAAGATCGTCCAATATGATACACCTGACACAATCCTGTCGCATCCTGCCGACGGGTTCGTGGAGAACTTCGTCGGAATCGATCGCGCGATCAAGCGGTTAAGCCTGTTCACCGTAAACGACGCCATGAACGGCGCGGCGCCACAAAAAGGCGCCAGCAAAATTGCGCCGACCAGTAATCTGCGCGATGCGCTGGCACTGATGGTGGCCGCCAACAGCGACGTTCTTGCAGTTGTGGATGATATGGGCGCCCTGAAAGGTCAACTGACACGGGACGCCATTTTCTCCGTCTGATCTGTGCTCACTTTGGGAGATCCAAAATGTCGATTGCCTATCGTTCCTCGCAGGTACCGGCCATCCTGATCGAACCGACAAACCGCCGGATTCGTCTCAAACTGGGTGAGCGCTTGATCGCCGACACCATACAGGCGATCGTCATATACGAGCATGGCGGGCACCCGACATATTATCTGCCAAGAGCTGATTTCATCGCTGGAACGTTGGAACCATCAGCGAAATCCGAACCGTCACCGCTTTTCGGAACGCGTTCTTACTGGTCGTTGCGATCCGCAGGCGCGGCATTGCAAGACAAGGCATGGAGCTTTGACGGTGCGACCCTCGGTCTGGCTGAACTCGGGGACTATGTGACCGTGGAGTGGGGTGCCGTGCGCTGGTTCGAGGAGGACGAGGAAATCTTCCGTCATCCGCGCAATGTCTACAAGCGGATTGATACGATACCAAGCTCGCGCCTCGTGGAGGTCTTCGTCGATGGCAGGCTGGTGGCGCGTAGCAACCGGGCGATCTTTCTGTTCGAGACCGGACTGATCACACGCTATTATTTCCCGGCTGAAGATCTGCTGGCAGGGGCTCTCGTGCCGAGCGATCTCACCACTTATTGCCCGTACAAGGGCGCGGCCGCCTATTATCATTTCGATCTTGAAGGCAAACGACACGAAAATATCGTCTGGTATTATCCCGAGCCACTGGCCGAAAGCTTCAGGATCAAAGGCCTGATTTCGTTCTACAACGAGAAGATTGATGAAATCCGCATCAGCAAGAGCAGCGCGGCATAATGCATATCGGCATTTCGATCACGCCGTTTGGTCATCATCTGGCTGGATGGCGGGAGGGCAGATCGCGCACTGCACTTCATTTCGATCATTTGGCGGCGCAGGTGAAGAAAGCGCAGGAAGGCGGACTCGATTTCGTCTTCTTTGCCGACTGTCTGGGGCGACGCCCCGTCGACGATCTCTCCCCGCAAGCGGTGCCATTTGAACCGACAACCCTCGTTGCGGCACTCGCTACCGTTGCGGGGAAGATTGGACTGATCGCGACTGCCGCGACGAGCCAGTATGAACCGTACAATCTCGCCCGGCGCTTTGCCTCGCTCGATATGATCAGCAAGGGGCGGACGGGCTGGAATTTTGTGATCTCGCCGGAAGCCTCGACGCGCGACGAGGAGTATGTCGACGTTGTCAACGGGCTCTGGGATAGCTGGGAGGACGACGCCTTCGTCTATGACAAGGCAGCCGCACGTTTCTTCGTGCCTGTGAAGATGCATGTGCTGGATCACAAGGGCGCACATTTCACGGTGCGAGGCCCGCTCAACGTCAACCGCTCGCCGCAGGGCAAGCCAGTCATCTCGCATCTGCTGACGCGGGGTACGCTGGATATTGCAGCGCGGTCGGCTGATCTGATTTTCATCGACGCACGATCGCTTGATGAGGCGAGAGCACTGGTCTCGGATTTTACGCAGCGGTTAGGCAGACATGGGCGCACGCGTTCCGATGTGCGGGTTCTTGCGAATGTCATTCCCTACATCGGCACGACAACGGCCGAAGCACAACAGTCACTCCGGAAACTCAATGCCATGGCTCCTGATGATAGTCCCCCAGCTGCGTTTGAGGCCGTTGGAACACCGGGCGAAATTGCCGATCGTCTGCATGAGTGGTCCAAGGCCGGTATGGTGGATGGATTCACCGTCCTTCCGCCGCTGGTACCGGAAAATGTCGATGCGTTTGTTGACGACGTTATTCCCGAACTGAGGAAGCGTGGTTTGATCCGCGACAAATACGAAGGCACAACATTGCGCGAGCATCTTGGATTTCCCAAGCCTCCTCATCCAGAGGCTCAGGCTGCGGGGGCCTTGCGATGAGCAAAGCCACGCAGATGAAGCTCGGTGCGTTTCTCATGGCGGGCGGCCATCATATAGCAGCTTGGCGCCATCGCGACGCGGTGGCTGATGCCGGCGCCGATATCGACCATTTCATCGCGCTCACGCAGATGGCAGAGGCGGCGAAATTCGACATGATCTTCGTCGAGGACGCTGCCGCGATCCGCGAACGCAATGCCAATATTGCCAGCCAGGCGGCGCGATCGACGATGTTCGAACCGCTTAGCCTTCTGGCAGCATTGGCGGTCAATAGCTCGCATATCGGATTGGTGGCCACAGCATCGACGACCTACAACGAACCGTATGGTCTGGCGCGAACCTTCGCCTCGCTAGACCAACTCAGCGGCGGACGGGCGGGCTGGAACCTTGTGACGTCGGCGAGCGAACTCGAGGCCGAGAACTTTGTCTCGAGTGGCTTACGACCCCACGCACAACGCTATGAACGCGCGGAAGAATTCGCACAGGCTGCAACGGCCGTTTGGGAAAGCGTCGATACAGGAGCCTATGTGGTTGAAGGGGATGTCTACGCCGATTCTGCCAAGCTGCACCCGGTTGATCATCATGGTGCGCATTTCACGGTCAAAGGGCTGCTTGACAGTCCCCGTTCGCCGCAAGGGCGGCCTGTGATGGTGCAGGCCGGAGCATCAGACGCCGGCAAAAATCTTGCAGCGCGCACGGCTGATGTGGTGTTCACCGCGGCACAGACACTCGAGGAGGCGCAGGCATACTACGCTGATCTCAAGGCGCGCATGCCCGCCTTTGGCCGCGACCCTGACGATCTCAAGATCTTGCCCGGTGTATCGCCGATTGTCGGGCGCACCGAAAGCGAGGCGCGGGCGAAATACGAGGCACTGCAGGAACTGATCCCCGACGAGGTCGGCGTTGCGCTACTCGCCAGCTATCTGAGTATCAAGGACCTGTCGCAGTATCCGCTCGAAGGACCGTTGCCGGAAATGCCGCAGACCGACGGTATCCAGAGTCGTCAGCAGTTGATCATCGATCTGGGGCGGCGCGAGAATCTGTCGATCCGGCAATTGGCCCGGCATTTCGCTGGGGCACGCGGACACTGGCAATTGATCGGCACGCCGGCGCAGATCGTCGATGAACTGGAAGAGCGTTTCCATGCCAAGGCAGCCGATGGTTTCAATGTCATGGGCGCATACTTTCCGGGCGGGCTAGAAGATTTCATCACGCTGGTCATTCCGGAATTGCGCCGCCGTGGCCTCTTTCGCGAAGAATATGAAGGGCGCACACTGCGCGAGAATCTTGGCATCAAAATTCCCGCGCGTTGCTTGTGAGCAAAGAGAACAACATGAAACCCATCTACATCGACTATTTGAACGCATTCGACATTGACGCGCTGGCGCTCACGGATGCCGAAATCCTTTCGGCGATCGAAACGTCGCTGGCCGCGCAGGGCAATGGAGAGACTGTGATCGAACCGCGGGTTCACCTCGAGACGGATGCGTCTTTTCACGGACATTTCAATGTGTTGCGTGGATATGTTGCTCCCTTGAATTTGGCTGGTGTGAAAATCGTCGGAGACTTTGTCGACAACTACAAGCTGAATTTTCCGTCCGAATTCGGTGTGCTCAATCTGTTCGATCCGCGTACTGGTGCCCCCCGTGCCATTCTTGATGCAACGGTGATCACTGACATGCGCACCGGCGCGATTACGGCTCTCGGTGCGAAATATCTGGCGCGCAAAAACTCGAAGGTGCTTGGTCACATCGGGGCGCGCGGGACGGCCTACTGGAATGTGCGGCTGCTCGATCATCTCTATAATTTCGACGAGATTCGTGTGCATTCGCGCCGTCCTGAAAGCCGCGATGCTTTTGCCGAGAAGCTGTCGAATGATCTGGGCAAGAAGATCGTGATTACCGACAATTGGCGCTCATGTGTCGCGGATGCCGATATCGTCGTGGAAGCCTCGCGCTTGCCGGAGCCGCAACCGATGCTCAAGACTGAATGGATCAAGCCCGGTGCCTTTGTCGTGCCCTATGGCACAATGAGCGCGGTGGAATTGTCCTTGACCGACATCATGGACAAGGTTGTGGTCGATGACTGGGGGCAGTGCAAAGGCGGCAAGTTTGGTTCGTTGCGGGCGCATGTGGAAGCGGGCAAGCTCTCCGAAGAGACGCTGCATGCCGAACTCGGTCAGATCGTCGCCGGCCATAAGACAGGGCGCGAGAATGATGGGGAAACAATCCTGTTCTGGCATCGCGGCTTGTCGCTGAGCGATATTGCGCTCGGCTATGCCATGCTGGAGAAGGCCAAGAAGGTGAATATCGGCCAGAGGCTGCGTTTTGCATGAGCACGGTTGTCCTCAATGGGGCAGGAACGACGGTCGCTGAAATTGCTGCGATCGCCCGGAAGGATGCGATCGTCGAGATCGCACCCGATGTCCATGATCGATTGGTGCGGGCGCGTGCAATTCTCGATCAGAGTGCTGCCTCGGGTCAGCAGATATATGGCCTTAACACGGGTCTCGGTGCAAACCTGAAAACCTCCGTGACCGAGGATATCAGCGCGTTCCAGCAACAGCTTGTGCGCGGGCGCGCCATGGGCGTTGGCCCTTCATTGGCGCGCGACACAACCCGCGCTGTCATGGCGGCCCGGCTATCGATGCTCTCCGTTGGAGGTTCTGGCATATCCCCTGATGTGTTCAATGACTTGTTGGCTCTTTTGAACAAAAGAGTTCATCCGATTGTTCGGTCAATCGGCTCAATCGGTGCTGGCGACCTTGTGCTCTTGTCGGCAATTGCGCAGGCCCTGATCGGCGAGGGCAAAGCGGAATATCAGGGCGAGGTCTATCCATCTGGGCAAGCCCTTGAAAAGGCCGGCCTCGTCCCGTCCGGACTTGGCCCGAAAGACGGATTGTCCTTGCTCAATGCTTCGGCGGTCTCCGTCGGGCAAGGCGCATTGGTTGCGGTGGATGCGGCTTCACTCCTCGATTTCCAGCGCCAGACGGCTGCCCTGAGCTTTGAAGCGCTTGGCGGCAACCCGCTTATTCTCATCCCCGCCATCCAGCATGCGCGACCGGCCACCGGTCAAGTCGGCGAAGCGGAGAAACTGTTGGCTTTGCTAGAAGGATCGTCTTTGTTCGAGGCGAAGGCCGCTATTCAGGATCCGCTCAGTCTGCGCTGTATTGCGCCTATACATGGCGCGGTTGCTCACGCGGTGAATGCGGCGACAGAGGCTGTCGAGATCGAGCTCAATGCCGCCGCGGACAACCCGCTGGTGATCCTCGATGAAGGTCGCGTGCTGTCGACGGGAAATTTCCATACCCCGTCTTTAGCACTCGTTTTCGAAACTCTCGGCCTCGCAATTGCACAGGCGGCACTAGCGAGCGCGGCGCGGTTCATTCAGCTGACAGGATCAGGACGCAACGGCCTGCCGCGCTATCTTACTCCTGTTGGCGGGACATCGGCTGGATTTGTTCCGCTACAGAAAACTGTGACAGCACTTGTCGGTGCGGTCCGTCACAAGGCCAATCCCGTACTCCTTGACTTCCTGCCAGTTTCCGAAGGCGTGGAAGATCACGCGACCCAGACCCCGCTCACAGTGGCTAAATGCGCCGACATGATGGATCTATGGCGCAATCTCGTGGCTTGTGAAATGCTGGCTGCGGCGCAGGCCGTCGATCTGAGGCCGGGTCATCGCTGCGGTAACGGTACTGAGGAGACATATAGGTTTGTCCGCGCAACCGCCGCAAAGCTGGAGGAGGACAGGGCACTCGGTGACGATGTTTCTACCCTTGCGGGCCGCCTTCGGGCAGGGCTTGATTGTTCCTGCAGCGTCAGCAACTAGGTTATCATCGAGCTTTCCAGGAAGCGTCAAATGTCGGAACTGAAAATCAGAACACGCGCTGTTGGTGCAAAAGCGGTTCTCAAGGGAAAGGAATTGCCGGTTGTCACATCGGAGACGGGCGGAGAAATCAATATCGTCACCTCCGTGTCGCAGCCCGGTTTCAATCCGCTCGACCTGCTCTACGCGTCATTGTCTGCCTGTATCGTGCTCAGTGCCCGGATTGCCGCCAGCCGGTTGGGCGTTGCCGACAAGCTCGAGGAGGTTCGGGTGCATGTGACGGGCGAAAAAGCGTACGACGAGCCTTCGCGCGTTGCCCGTTTCGATATTAATATCGAAATCGATGGTGAACTTGATCAAGCAACGCGTTACCAGATTGTAGAACTGGCCGAGGAGATCTGCACCGTCAGCAATACACTGCGCGGCGATGCGGAATTTGTCACGAAACTTGCAGACTGATCGCGTTAGGCCGCGTTGCTCAGCTGCCGTCCGGCTTTCTGTAGGAATTGAGTTCAGGATCGAGATCGACCTCGACAACATTGGTAAAAATGGTGGTTGCAACCATGATGCCGGCGAAGGCCACGAGATTGACGAGTGTAGGCTCGTCGTAACGCGCCGCAAGTTTCTTCCAGAACGCGTCTGGCACGGCATTGGAATCTGCGACAATGGCCTTGGCGAGTTCGATCAGCACTATCTCGCCTGCGTCGGGGATGATGGTTTCCGGCTGGAATCCTGAATCAATCAGGGCGCGGCGGAAAAAGGTCGTTGGCACATGCGCATGATTTGCCTCGGATATGGCCAGTGCAAACAACCAGATCGCCCGATCAGATATCGCCGGCTTCAACAGATCACGGAGCGTGAACCACTCGGCATAGATCCGGTGTGCCATGGGAGAATGAAGCATGATGCGCTTCATATTCGTCATCCGGCCGCGGAGCCTCAGTTCTTGATCATATTCGGCTTGAATTTCCGGTGAGGATTCACCGTAGACAATCTGAGAAATGCGACTCATCGGGTCTCCACAAGCAATGATTTTATCGCACTATAGGTGTTGTTAAGAGGGTATCAACCTATCAGTGCCACTTATAGAATTGGCGTGGCTTCAATGATGGGCTCGGGGTTGCGCCATCGTTCTGATCTGTTATCGATACATCAAGATACCTGGGGACGGCCCGCGCGGCCGGTGGTCTGCATTGTCAAAAGCCAAAGCTTTTCGAGTTGTGGGAGTTGTCGCTATGGGCGCCCTGATGGCAGCCTGCGCATCGCCCAAGGCAAAAGTAACGAGAAAGCATCCCAAGGAATATTTCTCCGAATCCGAATATGGCGTGAAAGCCAGCCCGCGTGTCGTAACCGATCTCCGGCACATTCCGCGCGGCGGTGGGCGCAATCTGCTGGGGCAGCCCTACAAGGTTGCCGGTAGATGGTATTATCCCAAGGAAGAGCCCGGCTACCGGCGTCAGGGTAAAGCCTCCTGGTATGGATCGGCGTTCCATGGCCGGTTGACCGCCAATGGCGAAATTTACGACACCACACGTCTGACCGCCGCGCATCCGACGATGCCCTTGCCCAGCTATGCGCGTATCACGAACCTGGCCAATGGCAGTTCGGTCATCGTGCGCGTCAATGATCGCGGCCCTTACCACAGCGACCGCGTGATCGATCTGTCGCAGAAAGCAGCAACAGTGTTGGATTACCAGCACACCGGGACAGCTGATGTGAAGGTCGAGTATGTCGGGCGGGCGCCGCTCGAAGGCAGCGACGATGCTTTCCTGATGGCATCCTATCGCGGACCCGGCGCACCCGATCCCTGGGGTCAACCAGCATCGGGCGTCATGATTGCCATGAACGGCGGTACGCCGACGAGCCGGGCACCTGTTCCCATTCCTGGAATGCAGCGGCAACAGCCGGCTGGCATCCAGGTGGCAAGTCTTGGAAACCAACCGGTCTCGCTGGACGATCAAGCTGCGCGCCTGAATATGCAGCAGCCGGCGATGGCTGCGCCCGCGGACACCAATACACTGACATTTGATACAGACATCGTTCCGGTGCTGCCGTTAATCGGCCCCTTCGTCGATGACAAGCCGACCGTTCTTCTTGGCTCGCTCAAGGGCAACAAGAGTGCACAGTCACCATTCATAAGCTCCTATGCCAGCGAGCGGGTGGCCAGCGCCAACCGCACAGTGCGGGCGGCCGCCGGGATTCTCTCGCCGGAGGCTGTATCTGCTTCATGGAAAAGCATGAACGGTTTGCCCCGCGGTGTTGAACCATCCGGCGAGTACATCGAGGTTGGGCTGTTTGCCGGAAAGGCAGAGGCCGCACGGGTAATGTCGGCGCTTGTCCCATTCGGCAAAGTGGAATTGTCCGAAGTAGACAGTCCCGAAGGCCGCCGGATCGAACTGATTGCGCGCGCCAATTCTGGGAAGGGTACCGATGCCCTGCTTCAGGCTGCCTGGAAGGCTGGCGCAGATGATGCGTTTGTCGTTCGCGATGACGGCAATTGAAATTCAAAACCCCAGACATTTTTTGACTGCCCCAGTCCGTCTTGTTGCCATCGGTGTAGCTATCACACTGGCGTCTGTTGCCGGTGCAATGGCGCAGGAGGCCTTGTTCGATACCAAGGCCGAACAGGCCTTGATGGTAGAGGATCAGACTGGAACAATTCTTTATGCGAAGTCCCCCGATACGTTGATCGAACCGGCTGCTCTTGCCAAGCTGATGACGATGGAGGTGGTGTTTCACGAACTTAAGACGGGTAAAATCACGCCTGCGACACAATATACGGTCAGCGAGAATGCCTGGCGAACAGGCGGTGCGCCATCAGGCGGTTCGACCATGTTCGCTAAGCTCAAGTCGTCCATCAGTGTTGGCGATCTCATCCAGGGCGTTATAGTGCAATCAGCCAATGATGGCTGCATCATTCTCGCCGAAGGCATTGCCGGGTCTGAGCCGAAATTCGCGGAGATGATGAACGCGCGGGCCAGGGAGCTCGGTCTGAAGAATTCGACATTCGTCAATTCGACCGGACTGCCGGACCCAAAACAGCGGGTCTCGCTTACAGATCTCGTCACCCTGGCGCGGCATATCAAGAAGGAATATCCGGAGTACTACCGAACCTATGCGCAGGACAATTTCACCTGGAACAATATTTTCCAGCGCAATCGCAATCCACTCCTGCGCCTTGATATTGGTGCAGACGGTATGGGTACCGGATATACGGAACAATCCGGCTATGGCCTTGTCGGTTCTACCGAAAGGAATGGGCGACGCTATATCGCTGCTCTGAGCGGCCTGGCCAGTGACAAAGAGCGGGCGGAGGAAGCCAAGCGCATTTTCGAGTGGGCTTACCAGGCTTTCGAGGAAATCGGGATATTTGCCGAAGGGGAGACGATCGGCGAAGCGAGCGTGTTTGGGGGCGTAAAATCAGGCGTTGCACTGATGGCGCATGAAAAGATCAGCCTTCTCGTACCCGTTGCCAATCGTGACAGGTTAAAAGCGCATGTCGTGTATCAAGGTCCTCTGGTTGCACCAATCAAGGCGGACCAGGAAGTCGGGATCTTGCGGATCTGGATCGGAGACGATCTGGTGCAAGAAACGCCGGTCTATACGGCGGAAGCGGTGGAGAGTGGCGATCTGAAAAAACGCTCGCTCGATGCGGTATTGGAACTGACAACGGGTTGGGTCCGCCAACTCAAGTTCTAAGTTATTCCTGCCTCGACCTTTTCATTTTCGAACGCTAGAACCATTTGCAAGGGATTATGCTCTGCATCGAAGGCGGCTGACGCGTGCAAGGACTATTCATCACATTCGAAGGCGGCGAGGGTGCCGGCAAATCCACGCAAATTGCGCGGCTGGCTGAGCATCTGCGCGCAAGTGGCGATGATGTGCTGGTTACGCGCGAGCCTGGCGGTTCGCCCGGTGCCGAAGCCGTGCGCCATGTCATTCTGAGTGGTGCCGCTGAACCCTTTGGCCCGGCGATGGAGGCACTGCTGTTTGCGGCGGCGCGCAATGACCATGTCGAACAGGTGATGCGCCGGGCACTGAAATCCGGACGCATGGTACTTTGCGACCGCTATATCGATTCCAGCCGGGTTTATCAGGGCGTTACCGGCGATCTCGATCCAGATCTGATGCGCGCCATCGAACAGATGGCTATCAATGGTCTCATGCCCGATCTGACAATCATCCTTGATCTGCCGGCAGAGGTCGGTCTGCAGCGCGCCAATGCGCGGCGCGGGGCAGGGACAGCCGACCGTTTCGAAAAAGAAACAATCGATCTGCATCACAAGCGGCGCGATGCCTACCTTGCCATTGCATCCGAGGAACCGGAACGCTGCAAAGTCGTCGCCGCTGATCGTCCCGCCGGCGAGATCGCCAGGGAGATCGCTGCGCTTGTCGACGAGTTGAAGGCAAGTCACGGGATCAAACCGAAGCAATCGATTGAGGTCGCGAAATGAGCGATGCTGTCCTTGATGTACCGGCAACCCATGATGCAATCGATGGCGTGCCTGCGCCTTCCGCCAATCCGGCATTGTTCGGGCACGCGGGAATCAAGTCGTTCCTCGCGCAAGCGTACCAGTCGGGTCAGATGCATCACGCCTTGCTCCTGGAAGGGCCGCAGGGCGTAGGCAAGGCCACGCTGGCGTTTCACCTGGCCGGGCATATGTTGAGATATCCAGCAGAGCGTGAAGCACCACTGGCGCTTGCAGTGCCAGATTATGGAGTTGCCCCCTATCGGCAGATCGCCAGCGGTACGCATTTGGCCCTCCTTCACATCAGCCGCCCGGTGGATGCGAAGACCGGAAAATTCAAAACCGGAATTACCGTGGATGAAGTCCGCCGTGTCACGCACTTTCTCAACCGCACAGCTCATGATGGATCCTGGCGTATCGTCATCGTCGATCCAGCTGATGACATGAATCGCAATGCTGCCAATGCCTTACTGAAGACTCTTGAAGAGCCTCCGCAGCGGACCCTGTTCATTTTGATCTCGCATTCTTCCGGCAGGTTGCTGCCGACAATACGCTCCCGATGCCAGTCAATCCGCTTCGAGCCACTCGCGCGGCAGGACCTGGTTTCAGCACTCAACGCCATCAACCTGGATGCAGCGCAGGCGGCTGACGTGGACTCACTCATCGTTCATGCCGATGGCAGTGTCCGCAAAGCTGCCTTGCTGTTGGCGTTCGGTGGACTTGAAATTTCCGATACCGTCGATGCCATCCTGGGCAAACCCGTTCTTGATGTGCCGAAGGCACATGCGCTGGCCACGGCGCTATCCGGCCGTGATGCGGAAATCCAGTATGATCTCTTCCTCGAGGACTTGTTGGCGCGCATCGCCGCAAAGGCGAGGCTTTCTGCAGAGAAGCACGATATCGCTCAGGCCAACCGTTGGTCCGGCCTTTGGAACGACATGCAGAATGAGGCGAGGGAGGCAGCTGCCTTTAATCTCGATCGCAAGCAGACCGTACTCATTTTTCTGGAACGAATGCATCGCGCCCTGGCAGGTGCTCGATAGAGCTTTGCCGGTATGGCAATCAGGCTGGACATGGGTTATGTCAGGCCTCCCAAGATGCTGCAACAAAAGACGAAATCAGGTCACGCATGAGCCGCGAAACATTTTACATCACAACTGCGATCTCCTATCCGAACGGTAGCCCGCACATCGGCCACGCCTACGAGCTCATCGCGACCGACGCGATTGCGCGATTCAACCGCCATGACGGCAAGGATGTCCTGTTCCTGAGCGGCACCGACGAGCACGGCATCAAGATGTTGCAGACGGCGCGCAAAGAAGGTATTTCACCTCGCGAGCTGGCTGACAGAAATGCCAAGCTTTTCCGTGACATGGGCCATCTTTTGAATGCATCCTATGATGACTTCATTCGCACCACCGAAGAGCGGCATTACAAGGCATCGCAGGCGATCTGGCAGAAAATCGTCGAGGCCGGGGACATCTACAAGGGCGGGTATGCCGGCTGGTATTCCGTGCGTGATGAGGCCTATTACCAGGAAGAAGAGACTGAAGTCCGCGCCGATAATGTGCGCTATGGTCCACAGGGAACACCTGTCGAATGGCTGGAAGAGGAGAGCTATTTCTTCCGTTTGTCGGCCTATCAGGATCGATTGCTGAAGCTCTATGCCGACAATCCGGGGTTCATTGGTCCGGATGAGCGTCGCAACGAGGTAGTATCCTTCGTCAAGTCCGGTCTCAAGGATCTTTCCGTGTCGCGGACAACGTTTGACTGGGGCATTCCGGTTCCCGGCGACGAAAAGCATGTCATGTATGTCTGGGTCGATGCGCTGACCAACTACATAACCGCAGCTGGCTATCCCGATGAAAAGGCTGAGCGCTGGCGCTATTGGCCGGCGGACGTCCATATCATTGGCAAGGATATTATCCGCTTTCATGCGGTCTACTGGCCGGCATTCCTGTTGTCAGCGGGCATCGAATTGCCGAAACGCGTCTACGGCCATGGCTTCGTGTTCAACCGCGGAGAGAAAATGTCGAAGTCGGTTGGCAATGTCATCGATCCGGTGTCGCTCGTCGAGCACTACGGCCTCGATCAACTGCGCTACTTCCTCCTGCGTGAAATACCATTCGGTCAGGACGGCAATTATAGCCACGAAGCCATTGTCAATCGGACCAATGCGGATCTGGCCAATGATCTCGGCAATCTGGCACAGCGTTCGCTTTCGATGATCGCCAAGAATTGCAATGCCAAGGTGCCACAGCCAGGCGCATTCACCGATGCAGACAAGGCAATTCTTGATCAGGCAACAGCAGCGCTGGAAACAGCACGCAAGGCAGTTGGCACGCAGGCGCTGCACTTGGCGCTGGCGGCAATCTTTGGCGTTGTGGCTGAAGCCAACCGTTATTTTGCTTCGCAGGAGCCCTGGGCGCTGAAAAAGACTGATCCGGCGCGTATGGATACCGTGCTTTACGTGACGGCGGAAGTCATCCGGCGTATCAGCATTCTTTGCCAGCCGTTCATTCCGGGATCAGCGGCGAAACTGCTCGAAATCCTCGCGGTACCGGCGGACAAGCGGAACTTTGCAGACCTTTCCGGTGGTGAACTTGTGCCCGGCACTGATCTTCCGGCGCCGCAGCCGGTCTTCCCGCGTTACGTCGAAGCAGACAAAGAAGCCTGATAGCCCATGCTTGTCGACAGTCATTGCCATCTGGATTTTGCAGATTTTGCCGAGGAACGAGACGCCATCGTTGAGCGGGCACTTGACCATGGCATCAAACGCCTGGTGACAATCTGCACGCGTGTCAGACGCTTTGATGACATCATCAAGATCGCCGAGCAATATGACAGCGTTTACGCGTCGGTCGGAACGCATCCGAACAATGCGCATGAAGAGCTTGATGTTACGACCGAGGATCTGATCCGGCTCGCCGAGCATCCCAAGGTGGTTGCGATTGGCGAGGCCGGGCTCGACTATCACTACGATTACGCGCCGCCGGAAGCCCAGGCGCAGGGATTTCGCACGCACATCGCTGCGTCGCGCGCTACGGGCTTGCCGTTGGTCATCCATGCGCGCAGCGCTGATGACGACATGATTTCGATCCTCAGGGAAGAAACAGGGAAGGGGGCCTTCCCTTTCATCCTGCACTGCTTCTCGTCGGACGCGGAGCTCGCACGGGTGGGTGTCGAACTTGGCGGCTATGTCTCCTTCTCCGGTATCCTGACGTTCAAGAACTCGCCGGAAATTCGGCGAATCGCTCGCAACGTGCCGCGCGACCGGCTTCTGGTCGAAACGGATGCGCCATATCTCGCTCCGGTGCCTCATCGTGGCAAGCGCAATGAGCCAAGTTTCGTCCGCCATACGGCGGCCGTTCTGGCGGAGACAATCGGCGTCAGCGAAGCTGAGATCGCCGCGCTGACCTCAGATAATGTATTCCGGTTGTTCACCAAGATGCCAAGGCCCGCAGATGCCTGATCGCTTACGCTTCACCATTCTTGGTTGCGGTTCGTCTCCTGGCGTGCCGCGCATCAATGGCGACTGGGGTAAATGCGATCCAAACAATCCGAAGAATCGTAGGCGGCGTGCCTCCATGCTTGTGGAACGCATCGCGGATAGTGGCGGTGTAACCGCCGTAGTCATCGATACGGGGCCGGATTTTCGCTCGCAGATGATCGATTTTGGGCCGGGCAGGCTCGACGCGGTCATTTATACGCACGCTCATGCCGACCATATTCACGGCCTCGACGATCTTCGTACGTTTGTCATCGATCGCCGTGATCTTGTGGATATTTATGCTGACGTAACGACGCAGAAGCGGCTGCTCGAAGGTTTCCGCTATTGCTTCGAGCGACCGGAAGGATCGAGCTATCCGCCGATATTGCGGCCACATGAGATCGTGCATGATCAGGCTTTTGAGATCGGCGGTCCTGGCGGCGCCATAAGCTTTCTGCCATTGCCGCAAGTGCACGGCGATATCCTATCCCTGGGTTTTCGTATTACAGACGTGGCCTATTGCTCCGATGTCAGCGCGTTCCCGGATAAGACCGCCGCACAGCTGTTCGATCTTGATACGCTTGTTATCGACGCGTTGCAGTACAGACCGCATCCAAGTCATTTTTCTCTTGATGAATCAATGGAATGGATCAATAAGCTCAAGCCCCGTCGAGCAATCCTGACCCATATGCATGTGCCTCTGGACTATGAAACTGTATTGCACGAGACGCCGGACAATGTCGAACCTGCCTTTGACGGCTTGTCTTTCGAGGTTGAATTATGAGCAAGAGTGTCGAGCGGGTTCGCCAGGCTGCGCATGCTGCCGGGCTTGATATCGAAATTCGCCAGATGGCCGATTCAACGCATACTGCTGAGGATGCAGCAATCCAGTGCGGCGTTACCGTGGCGCAGATCGTCAAGTCCTTGATCTTTCAAGGCGCTGAGACCGATAAGCTCTATCTGTTTCTGGTCTCAGGGCCGAGGAAGCTCGATCTCGACAAGGCTGCCAAGTTGACCGGCGAGAAATTGCACCGGGCCGATCCCAAACACGTGCGCAAGGAAACAGGCTTTGCCATTGGCGGCGTTTCACCATTGGGACATCTGATCGAGATTGATGCTTACGCTGACGAAAGCCTGATGCAGTTCAATGTTGTCTGGGCTGCGGCAGGTGGCACCAACTTCGTTTTCCCAAGCGAACCAAAGGTTCTGGCGCAAGCAGCAAAGGCGCAAATCGCCGATATTACGAGCTGATTGGCGGATCCAGCCATATAAGCTAGTTCCATAATCTATCTTATGCGATATTTGTGTGTAGCAGCAATTTAGTAATGAGACATATGGGCAAATTAGAGGTGCGACAGCGCCTCTGCCCTCCGATCCACCTGTACTGAGGAAAGGAAGGTTTGGCGTTTTCATCCATCCGATTTTGGAGCTG